>DKCG01000013.1 GCA_002449145.1 Christensenella sp. UBA6880
GTGGTTTTGTAATACAAAAAAGAGTGATATATCTCGCATATATCACTCTTTTTTAATGCAAACGGACACATTTAGACCACGAGTACCTGCTGATTATTTTTTCGGGGTCCCTGCAAAACCATAGGTTTTGTGGGGTGAACATTAGGTCGCCGGTCCGAATCCGTGTTCCCCTCCGCGCTCTCAAAACAAGCGACGGGCAACTCACGCTGTCGTTCCGCACGCCATGCGATGAGGTCCACTATTATTTTGGTGCTGATAAGCAAATTTTACAAAAATCAAATTCGGGTGTGGGTGCAACCCGCCCTCAATTATTAATTATTCATTATTAATTATTAATTCTTTTCGTATCGTTTTTCACTATCGTTAGTTTTTATTGACATATTTTTCAAGAGTGATATAATCAAATATGAAATTTGTTTCAGGTTAAGAATATAAAAGGATATAAAAATGAAAATCGATCGCACGCTAAGATTTTTGCAAAACGTAAAATGCCCCGAATCCAACAGATACGGTCGCGCGCAATTAAGAGGTATGAACAACCGCTATTCCCTACTTTCGACGTGGGGGTTGTCGCACGTCTTTTTCCAAAGGAAAAGACTCGTTCTCGATGTGGGTTGCGGTGGCGGCAAAAACCTTAAACGCCTACTCAATCAATCAAAGAACATCAACGCAATCGGCGTAGACCAATCCGCAGAGAGCGTAAAGATGTCCACTCGCAAGAATCGCCGCGCGATAAAATCGGGACGTTTGCAAGTGGTGCAAGGCAGCGTCGAGGCACTTCCCTTCGCAAGCAATCTTTTCGACCTTGTGACCGCAGTCGAATCCGTACACTTTTGGGATATTGAAAAAGGCATATCGGAAGTGTATCGCACCCTCAAAAAAGGCGGACAATTCCTAATCGTCAACGAAACGCAAACGAGCGACGGACTCGAAGCGTATCTTGCCGAAGTCGGCTTTCAAGTTTACACCAAACAGCAACTCGAATCGTACTTGAAGAAAGCGGGATTCAAGAAAATCCGCACTGACGTCAACGAAAACGGCAAATGGATTACAATCGTTGCCGAAAAATAAAAAACGCAAACAAAAAAATCTCACTCGAAAACGAGTGAGATTTTTTTCTTCGTTTATTTAAGGCTCTGCCTTCCGCAATTATTAATTATTAATTTTTCCGAGCCACTCGGCGCAAAGTAATTATTAATTGATATTTACGTCCAAGTCTATATCGTCGACAAATTGCGATTGATACAGTTTCTTGTACACGCCGCCCTTTTCGATGAGTTGGTCGTGCGTGCCTTGCTCGACGATTTTGCCGCCGTCTATCACGACTATACAATCCGCTTTGCGAACGGTCGAAAGTCTGTGCGCGACGACGATTGTCGTTCTGCCCTTGCAAAGTTCGAAGAGTGCCTTTTGGATTATCGCTTCCGTGGTGTTGTCGAGTGCGCTCGTCGCTTCGTCAAGAATGAGAATAGACGGATTTTTGAGGAACACGCGTGCGATACTCAACCTTTGTTTCTGACCGCCCGAAAGTTTGACGCCTCTCTCGCCTATTTGCGTGTCGTAGCCGTCGGGCAGACTTCTGATATATGCGTCGATGTCGGCTTTCTTTGCCGCCTCGATAATTTCCTCGTCGGTGGCGTTTTCTTTGCCGTATGCGATGTTTTGCTTGAACGTACCCGTAAACAAGAAAACGTCTTGCTGAACGATACCAACGTTTTTGCGCATAGAATCGTTTTTAATCTCGCTTATAGGCTCGCCGCCAATATAAATCATACCGTTTTCGAACGGATAGAATTTCGGAATCAAGTGGCAAAGCGTGGTTTTTCCGCCGCCGCTCGCGCCCACGAACGCATACATCTTTCCGTCGGGTATGGTTAGATTTATGTCGTCAAGCACTTCCTTATCGTGATTATACGAGAAACTCACGTCCTTGAAAACAACGTCGCCTTTGAGGTTTTCCACGTCGTGCGCCGTATCGCTTTCCTTTTCGACGGGAACGTCCATAATCGCGACGAAGCGTTTGAATCCCGTTATACCGTCTTGCAACTGTTCGAAGAACTGTATGAGCGTTTGCACGGGCGAGATAAAGAGGTTTATGGAAATCATAAACGACACGAGGTCAACGTAGTCGAAGTTTTCCTTGTCGTAAATGCAGAACAGCGCGCCCGCAAGCAGCACTATGACGTTGTAAATCTCGGTGACGAAACTCATACTTGCCCCGAACGTCCCCATAGCCTTGTACGCTTTCGAGCGAGCCTTGACGTATCCGTCGTTGTTCTTTTCAAACTTTTCTTGCTCGTATTCGGCGTTGGCGTACGCTTTGGTGACTCTTATACCCGCAATGCTGTTTTCGAGCGTGGCGTTGATATTGCCGATTTCCTCTCTGCTCTTTCTGAACGCCTTTGACATATTCTTTCTGCACGCAAAAGCGATTATAAACAAAAGCGGCAAAAACGCGAATACGATAAGCGAGAGTTTCCAACTTATCGTGCAAAGATACGCAAACGAGCCGAGCGTAACGAACGTCGTGATAAAAAAGTTTTCCGGGCCGTGATGAGCGAGTTCGCTTACGTCGAAAAGGTCGTTCGTCATTCTCGTCATAAGTTGCCCCGTTTCGTTGTTGTCGTAAAACGAGTACGGCAGTTTTTCGAGGTGCTCGAACAAATCCGTCCTCATCGCCGCCTGCATTTTCACGCCCATAACGTGACCGTAGTAGTTGATGTAGTACTTCATACCCGCGCGCAAAAGGTATATTCCCAAAAGCACGGCGCAAAGAATAAGCACTTCGTTTATAATGCCGTTTGGAATGCTTTGGCGCAGAATACGTTGCGAAATCATAGGATAAACGAGTCCGCTGACCGAAAATATGAACGAGCAAGTCATATCTGCGGCGAACGTCCCCTTGTGCGGCTTGTAGTACGCAACGAATCGTTTTAGGAAGTGTTTTTGAGTCTGTTGTTTCTCTTTCTTCATATGTCGTTATAGCTTTATTATCAAAAAATCCTATTATCTTTAATTGAAGCTTCCCCCTTCCTCACGTGTTTCCCCTACCGCCGTTCCCCCTCTGCATTCTTTGAGGGAACCCACGGCGTCCGCTTCGCGTGGGGCAACACTCGGTGCTCGCATAGATAGGGGCATTTCTCTCATTATGTCACTGCGCTTTGTGCGCCAGCTTCGCACCCAAACGGCGCAGTCGCTTGTACTTTCCGTCAAGCTCGACGCTCGCTACGGTCGCCGCCTTGCGGCTCCAATTCCGTCTTCGAAATCACACATTCCGTTTATAAGTAGGCTTCGAACAGGCTTCGGATTAAGGCTTCGCCTTCCGCAATTATTAATTATTCATTATTAATTATTAATTTACGGTCGAGTTTCCTAAGCACCGCTTGAAAATATTGCGGCAATTCGCACTCGAATCGCATAATTTCGTCGGTGTGCGGATGTTTGAGGACGAGTTCTTTTGCGTGCAGAAGTTGTCCGTGATTATATAGTGCGGTCGAGCCGCCGTACACCTCGTCGCCGACTATGGGATGATGCAAACTTGCGGCGTGAACCCTTATTTGGTGCGTGCGCCCCGTTTCGAGTTCAAAGCGCACGAGCGTATACTGACCGTAGCGTTTCAGCACCTTGTAGTGCGTGACCGCGCGTCTGCCGTTTTCGTCTATAGCCATTTTTTTGCGGTCTTTTTTGCTTCTCGCAATGGGCTTATCTACAGTGCCTTCGTCCTCTTTGAAATTGCCGTCGCAAAGTCCGTAGTATATTCTGCGAGCGGTCTTTTTCTCGATCTGCGAAGCAAGGCTCTTGTGCGCCTCGTCGTTTTTTGCCACGACCAACAATCCCGACGTGTCCTTGTCGAGTCTATGCACGATACCCGGGCGAATCACGCCGTTTATGCCGCTCAAACTGTCGAGGTTGTACAAAAGCGCGTTCACGAGTGTATCGTTTTTCTTATACGAACTCGCTTGATGCACCACCATACCTTGCGGCTTGTTCACCACCGCCATATACTCGTCCTCGTACACGATGTCGAGCGGTATGTTTTCCGCCTTGACTTCGAGCACTTCGGGCTTCGGCACTTCAAAGTCCACCACGTCGCCCTTTTTAAGTTCAAAGCCGCTTTTTTGCCTTTTTACGCCGTTGACAAGCGCGCCGTCCTTTTCGATGACGGTTTTTGCGTTAGAGCGAGATACGCCCCACTCGGACGAAACGAAAACGTCCAACCTTACGTTGTCCTTGTCAACAGTGCGCACCATATCCGAGATTATTCCTTGTCCGCGTTCTTCTCGCCGTCCGTATTCTCGGATGTGCTTTCGACTTGATTTTGCGTATCGTTTTGCGGAATATCATTCGAATTTTCCGCACTTTTTTGCGAGTTTTCCGCACTATTTTGCGTATTTTCTTCGGTGTTTTTCACGTCGTTTTGCTCGACTTTTTCGTCCTTTTTCTCGCTCACGACGAACGAATAATCGTTTTGGGACTTCATCATCGGATTGAGATTTATAGGCGCGTCGAGCGGGTCGATTTGCTCATGCTCGTTTGAGGCTACATTCTTTTGTTCTTCCTCGAACTCTTTTTGGTTCTTTTTCCCTTCCTTAACGAGCATTACGATAAGCACCACGACGAGCATAAACGCCCCGACCGTGACGAACGAGTCCGCAATGTTGAAAACGGGGAAACTGTCCCAAAACGAGAATTGAATGAAGTCGCGCACGTAACCGAAAGCGATACGGTCAACGATGTTGCCAATGCCGCCCGCGGTGATAAACACGAGGGATATTCTGAGCCACTCGGTTTCTTTGAGTGCGAAAAAGAGGTAAACGCAAATCGCAATCACCACGATAAACGTTATAATCGTAAGACCTATCGTCTTGCCTTGAAAGATTCCGAATCCCGCGCCCTCGTTTTTGACTTTGACGAGGTTGAACAAGCCTATCACGTTCTCTTGCACGCCGTTTTGGTCAACAAAATTCCAAACGTACTTTTTGGACAACAAATCCGCAACCAAAATGACCGCAATCACCGCAAGTTCGACGATATACAGCCACCATTTTTTCTTTGCGACTTGCGTCCAGTAGGCAAGAAACGCCTTTGTTCTTGCTTTGTAATCGATTTTTTCTTCGTTACCGTTCATAAAACCCTCTCAGCCTCTGATTTGCGGCGGAATCGTGATAGTCACCCCTTGCGGCGCAAAGAGGAAGATGTTTTTGGTGATTTGCTGAATACTGCCGTCAAGCGCGTAAATCGCGCCGCTCATAAAGTCGAGAATCCTATACACCGACTGTTGATTGAGCGTGGAAAAATCGACTATCACCTGTTCTCTCATTTTGAGGTGGTCGATGAGCAGTTGCACGTCCTTGTAGGTTCTCGGCGAGTAGATAACAACGCCGCCGCTTTGACCGACGGACGGTTGCGTGTAACTCGGCACTTGACCGACTTGTGCGGGCTGACTTTGGCGAGAGAAGATTCTTCCGCCTCTTTGCATATCCGCGCGTTGCGTTTGTTCGTTTCTGAAATATCTTTCGTCCATATGTTATACCCTGTTATGAGTTATATTGCACTTCGTGCAGTGATATTTGCGCCGTGCGCAAGTTATATTGTCCTTCGGACAGTGATATTGCGGCGTTGCCGCAGTTAAGGAAAATTCGAATCTTCCGCTACTGCACACAAAGTGTGCAATTTCACTTGCGCAATGCACAAATTTCATTGTGACAATCGTCACAATTCAACGCACGCTTTGCGTGCATTTCACTGCATTTGCTATGCAAGTGCAATCGGGTGTGGGTGTCCCACCCTTTCGTCATTCCGAGCGATAGCGTGGGAATCAAGAGTAGCGTAATTTTCAATTATTCGGCACTTGCGGCGCATGTGCCACGCGTTCGCCGAACAGCACTCTGCCAAGTCGTATCATATTCGAGCCGTGTTCGAGTGCGATTTTGTAGTCGTTCGACATTCCCGCCGACAAATATTCGACGTTTACGCCGTCTTGCTTTATGCTCTTTGCGTCCTCGAATATCCGTTGCAACTTGTCGTAAAGACGGGCAAGTTCCGTCTTGTCTTCGAGGTTTGGAAGCACACTCATAACGCCTTTTATCTCGATGTGCGGATAATCTTTCATACTTTGTATGAAATCGAGCGTTTCTTCGGGGCGTACGCCGCCTTTCGTTATCTCTGCGCCCATATTTATCTCGACGAGGCATTTTTGAATCACGTCGTGTTTCACGGCTTGTTTTTCAATCTCTTTTGCCAGTTCCGCCCTATCGAGCGAGTGTATCAAGTCCACTTTTCCGACAACGTACTTGACCTTGTTTGTTTGCAGTTGACCTATGATATGCCAAACGTACTTTTCGTCGTAATGTTCGACAAATTCTTGCACGCGGTTTTCGCCCAACGCAAAATCGGGCGCGACGGACATAAACTTGTCTATCGTGTCTTTCGACTGCATTTTGCACGCAGCCACGAGATGTACGTTTCTATCATACTTTGCCACCTCATCGCGCACTTTTTGAAGGTTGTCGAGTAATATCATAGTCTCAAATGATATCGCCTATAGCGATGAAATCACTTTGTGGTGATATCGTGCAATTCTGCACGATGATATCCAAACTTCGTTTGGGTTATGGAATATTTGAATCTTCCATATGTCATTCAGAGCGACAGCGTGGGAATCAAGGCGAAGCCGCATTTCGCGACGCTTGATTGTCACGGCACAACATTCGTTGTCCCTCACAATGACATATGGATAATTTGAATCTTCCACTTGCGTGCAGAGCACGCACTCACCAAGCAGATAATCTTGCGAAACTGCGGCTTGATTATTTATCCGTCTTGTTTTGACAGCAAAGATTCTCTGCGCAGTAGTAGCGCAATTTCACTGTTCAGTGAGCAATCACTGAACAATATAGTCGCCTGTTATTGCATCATAGACAAGCATTTTCGTTTTGCCGTCTTCAACGTACGTCACTTTGATGATTTCGGGCGCAATATGCTCTGCCGAAAGCACTTTCCCGTTGAATTTTTGATAGGATTCGACCAAAACAGCCATTTTTTCGCTGTCGTATTCGCCTATATCGTCGCTAACGAACAGCACGTCGCCGAATATGTGATTGATTTTCGCAAGCAACTTCTTTTGGGTCCACGTGTAAACGGCAGGTTTCATACCGCCGTCGCGCAAGAAGAACACGTCGGGGTCGTTTGCGAAGATTCTTCCGTTCAAATGGCGACGATACACGCTGTTTTGCATCGAAATTTTGGTGGAAATAATCTCTTGATTCGTAACTTTGACGTAGAATTTTTCCTTGAACGTATTTTCCGCGTCGCAACCTATGCGGCAAGCGTCCACTATGCCGAACGACGGCGCAAGCGGAACGCCGCAACCGAGAATAATATTATCTCTGCAACATTCGCGCAAGAAGTCCATAGCCTCGCACATAAGTTGACCGCGAGTTTTGCCGTTTCTGGGCTCTATAGCGGCGGCGTAGAGGAAGTCGAGTTTGACCATATCGAAGTGCCATTCGTCGAAAACTTTGTCGAAAAACGCTTTGATATACGCCCTAACTTCTTCTTTTTCAAAGTCGAGCGCATAGAATCCGCCCCATGCGATACCGCTCGGAATAGGTCTGCCCTTCTTGTTTCGTATGAGCCAATCGGGGTGATTCTTTATCACGTTTGCGCCGAACTGCGCGGCAAACGGCGCGTACCAAAGCCCCGCTTTGTAGCCGTGCGAGTGGATTTTGTCCACGATAGGCGCAAGACCGTCGGGGAATTTTTGCAAATCCAAATCCCAATCGCCCACTTTCGTTTCGTATCCGTCGTCGATTTGGAAGATATTTGCGATGTTTCCGACGTGCGCAAGTCCTTCGAGGTCGCGCAAAATTATGTCTTTGTTTATGTTTTGATAGTAGTTATACCACGAGGTATAGCCTGCAAGGTGGTCCACTCTGCCCGTGCGTTTTTGCGGATATTCGGCAAAGTATGCGTCGAAAACCTCGTCGTACGTTCCGTGAACGTGCATAAGGTCGAACAACTCGTATTCGTCCTCTATTGACAGGCCTTCAACGTCCTTTTGCACGGCAAAGACGTTCTCTTTCATATCAGCATAGAAAATCGTGTAGCCGGTGCGCTCGTTGAGCGAGCCGACGAATTCCGCTTTGTCGTCCTTGCGGAAGTAGGTGTACGAAAAGCCGTGATACAAATCCTTTCCGTACTCTGTGAACGCATAATCGCCCGACGCACCCGAAAATTTCCTTACGATAGGCAGTTTCGAGAGCGAGCGCAGTCCGTACTGAACGTCGTTTCTCTTATACTCTCTCGTCGCCGTCCAAGATTGAAAACCGTTTGCGAAAAATCTTTCGTTGTTTTCAAAATAGCGGTCATATATGAGTTCGGCAAGCGTAAGTTCGACTTTCGCATTTGCCGAAACTTTGATTCTGACGTGCGTTTCGTCGCCGTCGTCAACGATGTGCAAATTCTCGCCGTCGTATCCGTTTTTGACGAGAGCGTACTCGACGGATTCCTCTTTGATTTTACCGCCGATTTTGTACTCGATTTTGAGCGTATACTCTTTTAGGTTCATAACTTCCCCCGAAATATAAACATAGGATAATTTATTATATCAGTAAAAAAGCGAATTGTAAATAGCAAATATGCGGAAAACGCCACAATTAAACTATCAATCGTCCCCATTGCCGACTTTAAGGACAAAAGCACGAAACGATACGCAACGAATCGCTTTCACAATCCCGAAAAACACGAAAAAACCGCAACGTAAAGCGCGGTTTTTCGCAGTTTGTTTATATTCTTTAATGCAATCGATTTGCTCGATTATTCTCTTTTTCGGTCGCTATCGATTGTCTTTAAGCCGTCAAAGAATAGTTTTCGACCGCCAAAGATTAGTTTTCGACTTCTTTTTCTTGCTCGAATTTCGTTATGGACACCTCGTACGCGACCCTTTCTTCGACGCTTCCGTCGTCAAGTGCCTTTTGGTAAACTCTTGACTGTATGCGCCCCATGAGATGTATTTTTTCGCCCACTCGGAACATAGACGCATAGCGCGCGTTTCTTCCCCACGCGATTGCGGGGATATAGTCGGATTTGTTGTACGCTCTGTTCACCGCAATGAGCAAATCCGCGATTTCTCGCTTGAAAGGCGTTGTGCGGTACACGGGTTGCTTGCAAACGTAACCTTCTATTTCTATGACGTTGGGCGCGTTGTCGTCGCACTCGCAAAGTTCCCTAACAAACACCCGAAGCACAAGTTTGCTCTTGCCGTCAACAATCTTGTTGTAACTTCTGAATTGTCCGATTAACCCGATTAGATTGCCGATTTCAAACGAGCCGCCTTCCATAAGTCTGTCGCTTATCGTGATGGGTATTACGTCGTTTTGTCCCGACAATCTTGCAACCGAAACCGTCATATCGTAAAACTTTTCGCCCATAATTTCGTGAGAAAATTCAGGCTCGCTCGCAATTTGCCCCGAAAGGTAAACTTGATTGTTTTGCATTTGTTCGTAACTCATAAATCCTCCTGTACGTCTATGCGTTTCTGTGTTGTATTCCGTTTGAATCTATCGTGTAGCCCTCTGTCAGCACGAGGTCGGCGATTGTCACGAACTCGAATCCTTGCGCTCTCAAAGCGGTCAAAACCATAGGCAACGCGTCGAGAACGTGGTCGCTGTTGTTGTGAAAAAGCACTATATCGCCACTCTTTACCTTGGGCACTACCCTGTCGTATATCTGCTTTGCCGACAAACCTTTCCAGTCGAGCGAATCGATTGACCATTGCACACCCACCATATTCAAGCCTTCCAGCGAAGTCATAAGTTTGTTGTCGTAGTCGCCGAACGGCGCGCGAAAATACTTCGGCTTCTTGCCCGTCAAATCGAATACTCTGTCGTTGACGTATTCAATCTCGTTTTCTATCTCGTTTTCACTGAGTTTCGGCATATTAAGGTGATTGCGAGAGTGGTTTCCTATCTCGAATCCTGCTTCCGCAATGGCTTTGGTTTCCTTTTCGTACTTGTCTATCCAAAATCCGACGAGGAAAAACGTACCTTTTGCGTTATACTCGCTCATTATATCGAGAATACCTTGCGTTTTATCCGCGCCCCACGCCGCGTCAAACGTGAGCGCAATCACTTTTTTGTCGGTATCCACGCCGTACACTGGCACTTTTCTCGTGCTTTTGCAAAAGTACACGCCTGCGCTGTTCGTCACGCCGACGGAAGCCGTCAACACCGCAAACGCGATAATCAGCGACGCCGCCGCGACTATACTTGCTTTTTTGACCGTAACAATCATCGAACACTCCCGATTATATGCTCGGCGCAGGTGCAAAATTGAAGAAATTATGTCGCCAAAAGTCGATTTTTCTTCTTTTTCGTTTAATTCCTTCCCTCACGCCTACGATAAATCTATTTTGCGGCAAATCGAATTAGAACACGCACTATGAAAAACGTTTAATACTGCCCTCATTTCGGGCATTTGTTTTGACAAGCGCAATAGGCGGTAGTATAATAAGCGATATGAAACGAATAGCAACCAAGAAAAACGGATTTTGGAAACGCGTGGGTATCAACATACCTTTCGTTTTGATGATCGCGGCAATGGTCGCGCTGTTTTCGGGTTGCCTTCTTATGTGGTTTTACGCAATAGCGTCGATTTTCGCGTTCAAGAGTTCTATGATTTTCCTCATTCTCGCGGGCGCGGGTACGCTTTGTTTGGGTTTGGGACTTGCCCTAATCCCCGCATACCGCAAGTATTACGAGTTTTACGACAAAAAAATGGGTTGGGAATACCCCGACAAACCTAAAAAAGAGGAAAAAACCACCGTCAACGACGGCAAAAAATCGTTTAAGGACTATCTTACGCTTCCCAATATCTCGCTTGCGATAATCGCACTCGGCGCGGTTTTCACGATAATATCCGCCGCTTTGGGTTGCATAAACCGCGAAACGTGGGTCAACGACACTGCCTCGTTTATGAAAGAAAGCGGATATATGACCGAGCCGACGCACGTCATCAATCTCAAAGACCCCATTCAAGGTCAGAACGCAGGCGATAGCGAAATCAAAACAATCAATATCGATTTCAAGGACAAACAAGCGGTGATAGTTTACGTCGGCACGGAATCCCCCGACAAACTCGGCTTCGTCACTTACGACTACTATATTAAGTACGAAAATCAAGTGGTAAAAACTCGCACCAAAGACGGCGTTATCACTCTTTCGGAATCCCCCGCCCCAAAGCGTGACGACACGACGCTAAAAAAACTTTTCTTCTTTATGTTCAAGGACTTCGACGTTGAAAAGCAAGTGATAATCTATCTTCCCGAAGATACGCGCGAGGGCACCAACGCAATCGAAATCATCGGCGAAAACGTCATTTACGCAAAGCCTACCGCTTCGACGGGCGAGCAAGAATAAATTTTAGGATACAAACACCGCAACCGTCTCGATCTATCGCTACTCATTCTCATCTTTAACAAATAATTTTATGCATTTTTGAAGAACAAAGTAGTCGCCGCAAGCGGAAAACTCACCGATAAATCATACAAAACCGCCTATTTGACAAGTTTCGAGCCGCCCGTGAAATTTTTAAGCACGTCGGATTTGAAAACGCTCGGTTTTATCGCTTTGGATTTTCTCAAAATCGCGTCCTCGATTATATCGCTAATCAGATTTTGGAAACTCACCCCAACACCTTTGAACAGATAGAACGCCATAGACCCCGGGATGGTGTTTATCTCGTTGACGTACGCCTTGTTTCGCTTCGTATCCACGAGATAATCCACCCTCACGACGCCCGAAAGTCCGAGTTCTTCGTAAAGTCGTTTGGTGTTTGCTTTCACGATAAGTTCCAAAGACCCGATTTTTGCAGGCACAATATGCTCGCACGCACTCATTTTTCCACCCGAATACTTGTCCGAAAACGTGAGAAAATCGCTTGCGCAGCACGGCTGTTCGGTGTCGGAAATCACGATTTGCCCGTCTTTTGAGTATGCGGCGCAGTTGACCTCGACAAAATCGTCGAGTTTGTGTTCTACGACGATTTTCTTATCGAATTTTGCCGCAACTTGCAGCGCAAAATCGAGTTCTTCTCTGCATTTTGCGACTTCTATGCCGATACTGCTTCCTTGGCACGCCGGCTTGACTATAACGGGATAATCTATAAGTTCCTCTATGCGCGAAATCGTCTTGTCTTTGTCGCTTTCAAATTCGTCTTTCGATACGACTTCGTAAGGAAGCACGTTCAAGAGCAGACTTTCAAACAACCTCTTTGACATCGCCTTGTCCATACAGCAAGCGGAAGCAAGAGTATCCGAGCAAGTCACGGCAACGGAATTGAACTCGAACAACGCTTGAAGTATACCATTTTCACCCTCGCCGCCGTGACAGCAAAAAAGTGCGACGTCGGGTTTGAACGCCTTTTGCAGTTTGTTTTTTTTGAGAGTGTAAAACTCGCCTTTTATCAAAAACGCTTTCTTGTGAGCAAGAGGGGCGAAGGGCGCGAAGCATTTTATCGAGTCGAGTTTGCCGATATAAAAATCCCCTTCGTACGCAAATATAGGTTCGACGTCATATCTCGATTTGTCGATATTGTTGAGAGTTTGCATTGCGGTTATAACGGAAATATCTCTTTCAAACGACCGTGCGCCAAACACGAGCGCGACTTTCTTTTTCATACTTTTTCACCTCGCAAAAATTTGTCCTTCCATAATATGACACACCCTAAACGAAAGTGAAAAAACGCCGCGAAAATCGCGGCGCATAATCTAATTTTGTCAAAATCGACGTTTTGAGCAAATCATACATTTTGTATGTTATTTCAACAAAAGTATTCTATTAAAACGGTATTTTTAGAACAAACAGTTATCGATTTTGCGGTTTTTAATAGTACTTTTGCGCAAAACGCCCTATTTTAGGTCGTCGTATATGTCGGGCAAGTCGTTAAGAATCAGCAGCGTATCGCCGAGTTTCAGCGTGTTTACAAAGTCCTTTTCGCAAGCGGCAAGCGAGTCGTATCTCTTGATTTCGCCGCCGAATTCACTCTCTTTTAGCGCGCGCAAAATGGGTTCGGTACGTTCGTTACAGATAAGCAAAACAACGTCGGCAACGTCTGCGATTCGTTTGCCGAGCAAACGATTTTCTTCGACTTCCCTGCTTCCGAGTTCCACGAGTCCGGGCGTCACGACCACCTTTCTCGTGTTGAACATAGCAAGGGTCATAAGCGCAAATTTTGCGCCATCGGGATTCGAGTTGAAACTGTCGTCGATGACGTTCACGCCGTTGCCTTTGATGAGTTGTTGACGGTGAGCGACGGGTTCGAGATTCTCGATTGCGTTCAGAATGAACGGCATTTCCACGCCGAGTTTGTACGCCATTGCGACGGCAAGCATAATATTCTGCACGTTGTGGATTCCGAGAATTCTTGTGCGAGCGTGATAAACGTCTTCCCCTATCACGATGTCAAACTCGCTTCCGTTTTCGCTCACGCAAATATCGGTTGCATAAATATCCGCGTTTTCGTCGATTCCCGCATAAATGGTTTCGGGTATGATTTTCTTTGAAAGAAGCATGCTTTCGGTTATGTTTTTAAGTTCGGAATTTATCACGCACACGCCGTCGCCGACGTCGAGAATACGGCATTTTTCCCGCTTTATATTCTCTTGCGTTTTGAAAGTTTTGAGGTGTTGATCGTTGATTCCCGTCAAAATCGTATACGTCGGTTTGACGATTTTCATCAACTTTTTGACATCGCCGACCCTTCTCGCGCCAAATTCCGCAACGAACACTTCGTGCGTAGAATCGAGCGAATTGACGGTTTTTGCAATTCCCATAGGCGTGTTGTAACTTTGCGGCGTGGTCAAAACGTTGTATTTTTGCGCCAGTATCGCGCTCAAAAAGTTTTTCACCGACGTTTTGCCGTAACTGCCCGTGATTGCGATTTTTATCAAATCTGCCCTATCGAGGCGTTTTTCGGCTCTTTTTTCGTATCGCAAATTGTTCAACTTCTCGAATATGTTGACAACCGACGTAACGATTATGAAAAACAGCGGATATACGAGCGGAAACGCAAAGAAAACGAGATACCGCATGTATTCGTCCGCAAGGTGCTTCGTCGCAATAGCGAGCGCAACGCACACAATCGCCGTAGATGCGGTCGTATTTGTAAAAAGACAGCGCACCGCGCGTTTCGTATAGCGCAACGGCTTTTTGCGGTCGGGCAAGTCTTCCATAAAGTACATTGCAAACTCGGTTATGAAAAAGAACAGCGCGATAAGGAATCCCCAGAACGCTTTTGCGTTCAACAGCCAAAACGCAACCCATATTCCGCAAAATATCGTCACGGTTATGACGTCGAGAAGATAAACGAACCTCAAACGCTTGTTTTTGAATATCTCACTCACACGATAGTTGTCGTTTTGAATGGCATACAAGTACGGTCTCGTCATAAAAAAACTGTCGATAATCAACAAAAGGATATAAAACCAGTCGCCTCGCACAAGCGTCATACACACCTCGCTTTTTTCGTATCAAGATATGTCTTGCCCGCTTTTTGTGTGATAGAACGGAAAAATCCCACTAAACAGACGATTTTTTATTTCAAAAATGTTTCGTGAAACATACGAAAAATTCAGGACAAAGGATTTTGGGAAAATTAAGAAGTTTTCAAGAGGCGATTTTAAGATATACCCTCGTCGGTTTCGGCAAGGTACGCTGCAAGAATCAGCGAAAAAGCGTATCTGTCCTCGACAAACGCAAAATGTCCGCCGTCGAGCAAAAAACCTTGCGCCCCGTCGATTTTCTTCAAAAAACATTTATACATATAAAGCGGCGTTTCCTCGTCGCTCTTTCCCCAGAAAACCGCGCACGGGCATTTTATCTTTTCGAGCAGATTTTTTTGGTCGTAGTTTACCACCCTCACAAAAACTTTCTTCATATCCTCGGACAACGAACTATAATCGCTCGACCCCCTCAAGCCGCTTTTGCCGAGTTTTTTGAGAATTTTGTGCGCAAGCACTTTCAAATAATAGGACGGTTTGCGCCTCGGTTTTAAGCCCGCGCTGTCTATAAGCACGATTCGATTGACGATTTGCGGATAAAAGGCTGCAAGTTCGATTGCGACTCTGCCGCCGAAAGAGTGTCCAAAAAACGTTGCTTTTTCGATTTTTAGCATTTCAAGCAACTTTGCGACGTCGTTTGCGTAATGCGCGACGTCGTAGCAATCGGGCGGAAAATCGCTTTGTCCGAACCCGAAAAAATCAATGGCAACCACACGGTATTTTGCGCATAGTTGTTTCATCGCAAAGAAAAAGGCGGTAGCGTCCGAGCCCCACCCGTGAAGAAAAACCAACGTATTTTTGCCGTTTCCGACCGAAAAATACGACAATTTTTTGCCGTTTACGACGGCGAATTTTCTCTCGAAACCGTACGGATTTCGATTGATATTTTGCGCATTATCGCAATGCGGATTTGAATTTTCGATAACGTTTCGTTGTTGTTTCGTGTCGACCTCTACATCGCAAGCCACATAATAAGTGCGTCGCGAACGTTGTTGTAATACTTCTTTCGCACGCCTTCGACTTTGAAGCCGAAACTTTGGTACAAGCGGATTGCGGGCTCGTTGTTGTCGCGCACTTCGAGGGTCATAAACCTGATTCCGAGCAGTTTTGCCCTCGATATGAGTTCACTCATAAGCAACTTGCCTATGCCTTTTCCGCGCTCAGTGGACTTTACCGCTATATTCGTTATATGCGCCTCGTCAAGCACTTTGTGAAAACCGCCGTAGCAAATCACCTCGTCGCCTCTTACGCCGACGAGATAATACGCGTTTTCGTCCTCGACTTCGGGGATAAACATTCTCTCGTTCCACGGCTGGTCGAACGCTTCTCGCTCGATTTCCGCCATCTGTCGCAAATGCTCGTACTTAAGGGATTCAAACTTCATCCTTTTCCCTCTCGGCTTGCGATTTTCTCATATAAAACGGCTCGAAAACTTGCACGAATTCGCCGTTTTTTGCCTTTTGTTTCGCGACTTCGGCAAGGGTTTCGTCTACGCTTTTAAGCGGTTGATATTCGGCTTTTTTAAGTTCGATATTCTCGCCTGCTTCGCAAAAACTCGCGCTCAAAACCTTTCCGTTTTCGCATTTTGCAAGATACGTATTTCCGTGTCCCGCGTCAACCGCCGCAAGGATTTTGCCTCTTTGGTGCGCGATAAGTTCAAACGTAGTCACCGCAATGCGCTTTGCGCACGTTGCAAACGCAATCGCAGTCATTGCCGAAACGCCTATTCTGATTCCCGTAAAAGACCCCGGACCGACGTTCACCGCAACGGCGTCGAGGTCGTTTACGTTGACGGCGTGGGATTCGAGCATATTATCGATTTCGGGCATAAGCGTCGCGCTGTGTCCCGACTTGCCGATTTGCTTTGTGAAAGAATAGGTTTCGTCGCCCTTGACGAGAGCAATCGAAAGTCCCGTAGATGTTGTGTCTATTGCAAGAATATTCATTTGTTTTCTTCCTTTTCAACGTCGAAAATACGCTCGTTTTCGCCCGTCGGCGTTATGTTTATCTCGATAACTTCGCCGTCGAAATGCTCGAATTTGTTCCATTCGATAACCGTCACCGAATCGTCGTCGAAGCAGTCCTCGATGCCGAGTTCGGCAAGTTCGTCCGCGCTCTCGACTCTGTACATATCGAGATGATTGAGTTTGAGTCTGCCGTCCTCGTACACGTTGAGTATGGTGAAAGTCGGGCTCGTAACCTCGTCTTCTATGCCGAGAGCCTTTGCAAGCCCTTTCGTAAACGTGGTTTTGCCCGCGCCCAAATCGCCGCTTAAAAGGATAACCTCGCCGCCTTGCAACGTATCTGCAATTTTCTTTGCCAAAGCGTAAGTTTCCTCGACGTTTTTGACGGTATGCTTTCCGAAAACCGTGCTCAATTTTTTCATATTCGACCCGTCCCAATGCAAAATTTTGCTAAGACGTTTGTATAATACAAACGTAAGTCCACCGACTATTATACATCTAAACAAGTTGAAAGGCAACACGCCGACGAACAAATAATAGACGTAAAACGTGTCTATCGTCACGTTTTTGTACAACGGTTTGAGCAAGTTGACGATAAGCGAGAAATCGCCGTTGAAATACAACTGCACGAAATACGGTATGGATATAAATCTATTGACCAAAAGCGACAGCGCGGTAAGACACAAACTGCCCGCGCATATGCCGATAAAAGCGTGTTTTCTGTCCTTTTTGAAATAGTAAATCAGCGACGCGGGAAGCACGAACGCAATGCCGAGCAGAATGTCCGTAGCCTCGCCGACGTATGCGGTGCTCGTGAGCGGAAATTTGAAAAGACACTTCAAAATAATCACCACGCACGCGCTTATGGGCCCCATAGAAAAACCCGCGAGCAATGCCGGCAATTCGCTTATCTGAATCTCCAAAAAACTCGGAAACATAAACGGCAGATTGAATTTTGCAAACGCGTACAAAATGAAAGAAAGTGCCGTTAGAATCGCCATTTTGGTGATATATGCGGTTGAAAAACGCGGATTCTTGAATCGCTCGAACATCTTTTTTATATCCTCTTTTGTGACTTTGGCGTTTCCGCTTTTTTTGTCGTCGGAATCGAGGATATTCGCTTGTTGCGTTTCCTTTGTCTTTTTGCCCATTTTTCTCCTTCGGCGCACTTTCCCAAAATTTGCAAAAGCATAAAAAAATGCGCCTTCGAGGGCGCAAACGTAAATTGAAATGCAAAATTACGTCGCTTCTTCCGTCCGGACTTTACCGTCGGTCAAGGAATTGCACCTTGTCGGCACGCATTGCGTGTTCGCGGACTATACCGCCGGTGAGGATTTTCACCTCGCCCCGAAGCACCTTTATAATATGCCCTTAAAGTGCTTATGTCAAGCACAATGTGAAATCAAAGTATTAAACCGTCGAATACAGCCATAATTTAAGTATGGAATACACGAATCAAACGCCGTACGTTCAAGATTATATGCAAACGGGCGAAGTGACCGAGCAAAGTGTAGCCGCCCTCGCCCTATCAAACCCGAAAGTCGTAGGCGCGCGCTGTTTTTCGTACAACAACGCATACGTCGTCGCCTTGATTTCTTCCCCGTTTTACCTCAAAAGCGAGCGCGATGCGTTTTTGCAATCAACGAAAATCGATTTGTCAAAGCAAACGAAAACCAACATTTTCGTGACTTTGGACGTAGACGTATATCGGAAAATCAAAGACGGTATGACCGAAGCGCAAAAAGCGGAATTGTTTGAAAAAGTCGTATCGAGAGCGTATTGATTTTGTTGCAAGCACGCCGCAAAACGCCAAATAAAGCAACTCGTAATTCCCTGATAAAAGTTTTGAACATCGACAAAATGCAGAACGTTCAGCATTGAAAACGCACGAAAAAGTCAGCACTAAATCGCAAAAAAACATCAAAAAAAGCCTCGTTTCAAGGCCTTTTTGATTGATTATTCCTTATAAAATTCGCAATTACGCTTTATACTTCGTGACGTTTTTGCCGTCTGCCCAAAGTTTTTCGAGGCAGTAGAACATTCTCGTTTCGTCGTTAAAGATATGCACGATAACGCCGCCGTAGTCGAGCACCGCCCATTTACCCTCGCCCATACCGTCCGTATGCGTGGGTTCGACGCCGTTTTCGCTCATTTTTTCTTCGACAAATTCTGCAAGTGCCTTGACTTGCTTGTTGCTCTTTGCCGTGCAAATGACAAAATAATCCGTCATAACAGTCAGGTGCGCAACGTCCAAAACGGTGATGTCAACGGCTTTATGTTCGTCGAGTTCGGCGCAAATGATGTCTTTCATTTCAATAGGTTCCATAAAATCCTCCTCTCGCAAAAACGTGCGAGGTTTCTTTGGTATAGTATTTATCGTGTGCAAAAAGCGTGTTTGATTGCAAGTTTTATTGCCGCGTCTTTCTACAACGATTTTAGCACACAATCGTGCGCTTTTCAACGGTCAATTTTTGCAATAATCGCCGAGATAGCACTTCACCGCGTCGAGAGTGAGCGGGTGCATAGGCTTTCCGCTTGCTCTCACCTTGTCGTACGTGTATTTCAAAACCGCCTTGAAACCCTCGTCGAAATCGCGCATAGCAATCTCTCGAATTTGAGGAATCGGCTCGTAGGTTCTGTCGAAAGACACGCTGTCCGCGGTGTACACGAGTTTTTCGAGCATAGTCATATCCGCTTTTGCGGTGGTGTGATAACGTATTGCGTCGAGTACGCTTTCGTCGGTGATTCCAAAATCGCGCCGTGCCTTTTCCGCGCCGAGAAATTGGTGCAATACAGGCGTCCCTACCGCATCGGGAGGCACGTCGAAACCGTCCAAAGACGGACGTTGCTTTGCGTTGTCGTGCAAGAAGCAAGCAAGAAAAACTTTTGTGAAATCCTGCTTCAAATTATGGCGCGAATTAAGTCTCATCGCTGTCAGAACGACGGCTTTGCTGTGCGCAAAAAGTTCGTCGGACTGATAGGAATGCAGTTTTTCCGCCATTTCTTTATACTCGCAAAACATTCCATTTTTGCGAATCTCGCATAGAACTTTCTCGTCGATTTCGTCGGGTTCGTCGCCCATAAGGAGTTTTGCACGCACTTCGGACGAAGAAACGTCTTTGCCGACGTAATCGAGCAAAATAAATTCGCCGCCGTATTTTTGTTTGAGGTATTGCGCGCGCATTGCAATATCGTCGAAGCCCTCCCTTTGACAAACGGCAATCGGGCATACTTTGACGATGGCTTCGGGATGATACCAGGTGTCGAAATATTCGAGGCTGTCACCGCCAACGAGATAAACTATATCGCCGTATTTTTCCTTCAAAAGGGGAAGCGTGAGCGCGCTGTAATTGTCTTTTCCACGCACGTTTTCGATGTCGTCGATGACGAAATCCACGCCCTCGAATGCAATTTTAAGCAAATCGCAACGTTGCTCGAAACTCAAAAATCCCGCGCTTTTGTGAGGCGGCGTAACCGTCGGCACAAGCACGAGTTTGGATATTCCGAGCTGACACATTGCGCTTTTGCACATTGCGACGTGCTCTTTGTGTACGGGGTCGAACGCCCCGCCGAAAACCAAAGTCTTTTCCATATCTAGATTATACATCGCTATATAAAATAATTCAAGAACTCGAGGCGTATCAGTTTAATTTTTCGATATATTTTGTGATTTTTCGTGCGTTTTTCGCGTATTTGAAAAGCGTTTTCGGTCAAAAATAAAGATATGTCGAAAGCACTCGATTATATAAGTTTAAGCATAATCGTCACCCTTACGACGTTCGTATGGGCGGCTTTACTTTTCAAAAACGCCGTCGGCGCGTTGATATTTTCAGTTGCATTTTCTCTTATGGTCGTTTTTAGCCTACGCTACTTTTCAAAGAAAAATCAAAAGCCGTACACGTACGACAGGCTCGAAACAGAGTTTTGCATAAGAGGTGGGGAATATATCATAGATTTGCTCGTAAGTTCTCTAAAAAATCCGCAAATCGAGAACGGTAGCAATTATATTTTGCTTGAAAACAGCATAATTATCGCAAATTTCAAGTTTTCGCCGCTTGGCGGAAGCGACGTCGCAAACGTGTGCAAACTTGCAAAAAAGCACGACAAAAACCACGTTTATCTTATAACGAAAGGCGTTGACAGAAAGGCGTGGCAAATTGCAAATCTTCAAGACGTCAAGATTGAAATCGTAAAAACAAAGCAAGTGTTCAAGTTCCTCGCAAAGCGCAACGCCCTGCCCGTATTGAAAAAGCAAAAACAAAAGTTTTCCTTATCTTCCATTTTACAAACAATACTCTCGCGCCGCAATTTGAAAAACTATCTTTTTTCGGGCGCGGTGCTGATCGCGGTATCGTTCATAACGCCGCTTAAAATTTATTATATCGTAACGGGTACGTTGCTACTTTTTCTCGCCCTACTCTCTTTGACCCCGCTCGGCAACGGCACAATCGCCTCGCCGAAAGTCTTTGACGAACTCGAACACGAGTGCGAAAGCGAATACAAACGAGAAATCGATTGTTTCTAACATATATATCAGGGCAAACCGGATTATCTGTTGTATTCTTTCATAACTCTTTGCAAATTGCGTTTATTCTCTTTCTCTTTTATCGCTTCGCGCTTGTCGTGAAGTTCTTTACCTCTGCAAAGACCGAGTTCTATTTTCACGAGAGCGTCCTTGAAATAGACTTTGAGCGGAATGAGCGTATACCCTTTTTGCTCGACTTTGCCGCGAAGTTTGTTGATTTCAGAGCGGTTGAGAAGAAGTTTTCTCGTGCGACGAGGGTCAACGTTGTTGTAACTGCCCATTTTGTACGGAGAGATATGCGCGCCGAGCATAAAGACTTCGCCGTTTTTGATTATGACGAAACTGTCGCGAAGATTGACCGCGCCTTGGCGCACGGACTTAACCTCGCAACCGACGAGCGCGATACCCGCCTCGTAGGTGTCCTCGACGAAATAGTCGTGATAGGCTTTTTTGTTTGTTGCAACTACGTTTATCATATTTTTATTATATATTATCCAATCAAGTTATTCAAGAGTCGGACGAATCAAAAAATCTCGTCTTATGCCGAATCCGAATAGGTTACGCCGCAACTTTAAGCGGCGGTTTTATTATCGCTAAATGCCACAATAAAACAAAACGGCTCGCAAAACGAGCCGTTCGATACTTTACGCTGTGAAGATTAAGCACCTTGTGAGATGAGACCCCACATTACGAAGCAGATGATCGAGCAAATCATAATGAAGGCGAAAAGACCGAAGGTGATCTTTTTCAAAATGCTTTCTTTGTTGGTGGATTTGTTCTTGCCGTAGTAAGTATCGCTCGCGCCCGTGATGACGCCAACGTTGTCGTTTGTGCCTTTTTGCATCATTATTACGACGATGATTGCAACAGCGGCGACCACCATCAATATGAGAAACACTTTCAAACATATTTCATAATCCGCATATCTCACGCCTTGTTCGGCAGCAAGAAGGATTGCGTTCAATGTATCAAGCATATCTATACCTCCTAAAAGTTACTTTGAAATTTTAGCACACGAAAAGGCAATTTGCAAGCGGTTTTATATATATTTTGAACGTTAATTGCCGCATATGGCAACTTTTTTCGAGTTTGCACACAATTTGCGCAAGGTGAATATAATGTGCAAAATCAAGCGAGGTGAAATATGGACTTATCAAAATACGCAAGCGAATTGCCGTACCCCGAAATAGAAGTCGAACAAAACGTTGCCGAATCCAAACTTTTGATGCCGGTATATTCGGGTTCGTCGGGCGAGTTGACCGCCGTTTTGACCTACTGTTTTCAACTATACATAACGCCGAAATATCCCGATATTCAAGAAGCGCTCGAAGGGATTGCGATGACCGAAATGCGACATCACGAACTGCTCGGAAAAACCATATACAAACTCGGCGGCTACCCGATTATGGGCGCGCGCACCTACTGGAACGGAAGTTTTGCAAACTACACTCTCGACCCAAAAAGATACCTTCGCGAAAACATACTCGCCGAGCAAAACGCGATTATGAACTACGAGCGCACTATTTTGAATTTGTCAACCGACAGCGTGAAAATGCTACTCGAAAGAATCATTCTCGACGAGGAAATACACATAAAAATATTCAAACAACTGCTCAAAGACCACTTTGACGTCGAGTATGAAAAAACGAGATAAGCAAACGGCGAAAAATCGAAATTGCAACGCTTTTGCAAACTCAATCGAAAAAGCGCGAAAAGCGGCAATCTAAACGGATATGTTTATAAAAATCAAAATAAATCGAGCAATAAAAAACAGACGTTCAATCGTCTGTTTTTTGCGTCGTGCGGTAAATGGAATCGAGACCGTTCCAAAGGATTCTATACACGTTTTCGTAAGCCTCGACGCCTTGTCCGTAGGGGTCGGGAACGTCTTGTCCCAGAAGGTCGGAAAGCACGAACAAATTGCGCTTTTTGCCGTAATTTTGCACGAGAACTTGCTCGTGATATTCGGTCATAACGAACACGAAATCCGCCTTTTTGTAAAGTTGTTTGGTGCAAAACTGCGATTGTTTGTCGAAGTACGGCACGCCGTGTCTGTCGAGAGTTGCAAGGCATAACTGATTGATACGGTCGTTTGAGAGTATCAAGCCTGCGCTGTCAACTTCAATGTCCTCAACGCCTCTTGCTCGCAAAAACGCTTTGAACATATATTCCGCCATTGGCGAGCGGCAAGTGTTTGCCGAGCATACGAAAAGCACTTTCATACGCTCTTGCCCCCTGCGGCTTTCTCCACTCTGTTCATAACCGACGCTTCGAGTCCCGTTCCGTCAAGGTGTTCGATGATTATGTAATCGTACTCTTTTTCCGCCGTATGCAACGCAGAATACACGTTGCGGGTGTAGTCCTCGATGGTGATTCCGAGCGAGATTTGCGCGCGGTCTTTGACCTTATCTCTATAAATATCGCGAGCGACAATGACGGGATTTTTTCCCTCTGCCGTTTTTTTGTCGTACTGCGAGATTGCGTGGTCGATATTTTCCGCCATAACCGTTTCGACGATAGGCGCGTAGTGCGTGTATTTCATTCCCGGGGCTTTTGCGATTTTGATAACCTTTCCGTTTTGACTGACTTGCCCCACAATGTCGAGAAGCATATCTGCGGTTATCGCGCCGGGGCGAAGTATCGTCGGCGTATCGCAAGTGAGGTCGAGTACGGTGGATTCGATACCCACGCCGCACGGACCGTCGTCCAAAATTAGTTCCACGCGCCCTTGCAAGTCCTCATAGACGTGTTGAGCGGTCGTCGGCGAGATGTGTTTCGAGCGGTTTGCGGACGGCGCGGCAAGCGGCTTGCTGTTTGCGATAAGTTCGCGCGCCCACTTGTTGTTGGGCATACGAATACCCACCGTTTCGCCGCCTGCGGTGACGATATACGGGATTTTGTCGCTCTTGTTGAGAATCACGGTAAGCGGACCGGGCATAAAGCGAGAAGCAAGTTCGTAGAACTTGTCGGGAATATCCTTTGCGATGTCCTTGACTTGTTCGAGCGAGGATATATGCACGATGAGCGGATTGTCTTGCGGTCTGCCCTTTGCCTCGAATATTTTTGCGACCGCACTCTCGTCAAAGGCGTTTGCGCCGAGTCCGTACACGGTTTCCGTCGGAAACACCACGAGTCCGCCCTCGTTTATTATTTTCGCGCCCTTTTGGATTGCGTCGCTTGCTTTTTCGATTGTAGTAATCATTTGTATGTCCTGACTTAGATGAGTCTGTACACGGTGTAACTAACGTTGTTGCCGACCGTCACTTTGTCGAATACGAACACGTTGCTCGGCGAGGACGTGGGTGCGTAAAGCACGCTTCCCGCACTCATAGTCGCGTTCATAACGACGTTTTTGTTGACGTTGGGATTGAAGTTTTTGATGCCGTATTTGTAGATCGTGTTGTTCTTGGAATCCTTTTCGCCCGAATCGACTTTGTACATATAGCAACCGATTTTGTAGATGAAGTTGCCGTTGGAATCTGTTGCGATTTCCTCTTTTGTGAGCGGCGTAGATCCGTCCGTCATTTGCGTGATTTGATTGCCGTCGCTGCCGACGATATACCACGTTGCGACGCCGTCCTCGTTTTTGGCTTTACCAACCGTATACGAGCCTCTGAACGCCGAGAGCGAGAGGTATTTGAACGGCACGACCACTTCGCCTCTGAGGTTGAACGCGCCGTAAAGTTTTTCGGGATTGGACGAGGTGTCGTCGGGGTCGTTGACCGCAACCACGAATATGCCGTTTGAAAGTTCTTGTTGCTGAATGTCGTTTCTTGAGTTATGCCCTATCCTGTTGCCGTCCTTGTCGTAGACGTTGAACTCGCTGGGAAGCACGGGGTTATAGTAATAACCGTCAACGCACTGCATAATGAGGTCGTAATAGCCGACTTTTTCTTTCTTCTGGTCCTTTATGGTAATGCCGTAGTTGCCCGTGAGCGACATAACGACATTGAAGTTTTCGTCGAGGATAAACTGGTCGTAAGTGCCGATTTTGTTCCTAATGGTCAAACCGTAACTTGCATAAGTGAATCCGTCTTTGAGATATTGCGAAGTCGCGATACCCGCCTTGTCGCCGTCGTAGTAGTTGTTTTCGAGGTAAATGAAAACTTTGTCCGAATTTTTGGTGTATTCGGAAGAATTATCGTTGTCGGGGGTGTAAATTCTGCGAGAGAAAACGTAGTAGTCGAATCCGTCGTAGTAGGTGTATTCCTCGTCCTTTTCCACCGTCCAGTCTTGGTGGATAAAGAATTTTCCGCCGCCCATATAGGTTATTTCGCCGTAGTAGTCGTCTTTATCGTTGTCGGCAACCGTACCGTTCGCGGTTGCGACAGTGGTGCCTACTTCGCCCGAAACACTGTTCGGAACGGCAAAAATGTAGTCCCCTGCCGTGTTGCCCGTTATGGTGACGTACTTGCCGTCGAAGCCCTTAACGTCCGTGAGGGTACCTTTTGCGTTTTCGAGTTTTGCAACGAGCGTTCCGCATTGCGAAAGTTCATTGTTTACGCTCGGACGATATATAGAAGTATAGCCGCTCGTGCCGCTTCTGTCGTATGTCGAGTTGACTGCGATAAGTCCGCCGTCGAGGATTTTGAGGATTGAATCGATGTTTGCGCCGCTGTTTGACGACCAGTTGATTTTGGTGCGCGAAAGCACCGTTCTGCCGTTTGAATCGAACACGCCTGCCGTGTAATCGTTAAACTTGCAAGCGATAAGGCCGTCTTTGACTCTCAAAGCGGAAATTCCGAGCGACGCGGGCAAAATCATACCTTTCATACCGCCGTCGAAATACTCTTTCGTATCGCCGCACTTGACGATTGACAGCACGTCGCCGTTGCTCACGACGAATGCGTCGAGGCTTTCTATGTAGCCGACGTCACTGTTTACGTTGACCGCTTGAGTGTTTTTAGCAGTGCTCGTGGTGTAAATCGTCCAGCCCGTATCGAGAGTAAATTCTCTCTTTACGCCGCTAAATTCGGGATTGCTTTTAGTGGACTTGAAGATGTCCTCAACCGTTTTTGCCTTCACTTCGTCCTTGTCGCAAGAAACGATGAAAGCCACGCACGCAAAAAGCGTGCATACCGTGAGCGTAAGCGCAACGATTTTTGCCAAAAATCCTTTGTTTTTCATAGTTGCTCCGTAAAATAGTGAGTGCTTATGCGCACCCCCGTCGTCATATATACAAAATCCGCAAGCAAAATATTTGATTTTATTTTGAGCGGATGCGTTGTATTCGATTGTTTTGCAAGGTATGCTCTCGTAACGTTGTCGATGAGGATTCCGTCAAGCCCCCTGCAATGCTCGCAGACTATTCCGTCCGCGTCCTTGAAATATGCGTTCGAGTCGATGTCGCACTTGCAGACGTTGCAATGCGCAAAGTCGAGACCGTTGCCCGATATATCCAAAAATCCGAGCAGAAAATCGCGTACGGTATCGTCCGCTTCTTCCTCGCCGTACGCAAGCGTATCGAGGGTTTTGAGCGCGAGGATAAAGAGGTCGGGATTTGCCTCTCTCGAACCTTTTTGCAAGGTTTCGAGCACCAAAGACGCAGCGTAGTACTTTTCTATGTCCGTAGTGATTTTGGAAAAGGATTCGATTTGACTGCACTCGGTTATGACGTATCTTCCGTTTCTGCCGCTCAAAACGTAGTCGCCGAAATTCATAGGCTCGGCGGCGTAGCGCAGTTTGGCTCTCGGTTTAAGGCAACCTTTCGCCGTTGCGGTCAAAACGCCTCTGTCAACGCCGACAAGAGTGACAATCATATCACTCTCGTTGTAAGGTACTGCCCTCGTTACGACGGCTTTAACTTTTACGTCGGCTGTTTGCATTTTCCCCTCGCAATTTTTGCGAGTTATCCTCGTATTCCTTCATCGCAAGGTACATTCCGTACACTTCGACGTCCCCGGTCTTTGCAAACATTTCCCATAACTCTCGTTTGTTCACGATGTCAGTATGTGCAGAAACGTCCGCATTATCCGTGATTTTCTTATTTTTTCGTTATTTTCTTATTTTCGGTTTCTTTGCGGCTCGTCAGTCTTTTTTGAGGGCTTTGAGGTCGTAGCCGAGTTCTTTCATAATTCTGTCGTCGTCGCGCCACTCGTTCTTAACTCTGACGTATAAGGTCAAAAACACCTTTTCGCCCGTCATTTCTTCGAGGTCGTGGCGAGCCTTCGTCGCAATCTGCTTAAGCATTTCGCCGCCCTTGCCGATAACTATCGCTTTGTGCGACTGCTTCTCGCAAATTATGTCCGCGTCGATGTCGATTATGGGTTGTCCCTCTCTTTCCTCGAATTTGTTGATGTAAACGCCTATGCCGTACGGCACTTCCTTGTCGAGAAGATAGAGTGCTTTCTCGCGGATAATCTCGGTTGCCATAAAGCGCATACTGCTTTCGGTGTACATATCTTCGGGGTACATCGGCACGCCATCGGGAAGAAGTGCCACGAGTTCCGCTTTGAGCGGTTCGAGGTTGTCCTCTTTCTTTGCCGAGATAGGCACGATTGCTTTGAGCCCTGCGATTTTGTTGAGTTTTTCAAGGGATTCGAACATAGTTTCTCTCGTCACGCAGTCCTCTTTGTTGAGAGCCACGACCACGGGAACTTTGCTTGCGTTCTTTTCGAGGAACTCGTAGTCCTCTTTTTGCATACCCTTTGCCGCGTCTATGACGTACACAACGCCGTCAACGTCTTTGAGCGAGTTTTCAACCGCTTGCATCATATATTGTCCGAGATGGTTGCGCACTTTGTGAATACCGGGGGTATCGATAAGCACCATTTGGTAGCCGTCGCCGTTGATAATGCCCAAAAGTTTGTTTCTCGTGGTTTGAGGACGCCAAGAAACTATGGACACTTTTTCGCCCACAAGCGCGTTTGTGAGAGTGGACTTACCCGCGTTGGCAAGTCCCGCAATGCAAATAAAACCGCTTTTGAAATCTTCGTACATATATTTTTACTTCCTCTTTTGCTTTCTTCTTATATCTTGCTCTTGCGCTTCGAACAAGGACTCGTTTGAATTTGAACTCCCCCCCCATTCCTCACGTGTTTCCCCGCCCGTCGTTCCCCCTCTGCATTCTTTGAGGGAACCCACGACGTCCGCTCCGCGTGGGGCAACACTCGGTGCTCGCATA
>DKCG01000017.1:0-33104 GCA_002449145.1 Christensenella sp. UBA6880
GTAGGCGGTATCGTATACCGCAAAATGACTCGTTCGGCATAATATGAAAAACGGACTTGAAATTCAAGTCCGTTTTCGTAAAGTCGGTAATTTTGAAAGATTCAGATTTGTGGCGCAAGGACGGGACGTTTTGCGTTTTGTCCGAGCACGAGTTCCTTCGTCGAGAGTTTGTAGAGCGCGGCGACGGGAAGTGCGCAAACGAACGTTGCAAGACAACCGCCGAGTTCGTAGGGAATGTCGGAAAGGAAGTATGCGCCGAAAGGCAATTTCCAAATAAGCACGGTCGCGACGACGTACACCCAGAAATACATCAGTTCCGAAAGCGCAGCCATAGCGGCGTAAGAAATTACGCTCATATCCTCGTGTTTACGGTTGAAAACCTTGTAGCAAACGAGGGGCATAGAATAGCCGATTGCGACGGTGAGAAGCCACCATTGAACTCTGTAAAGTTCGGACGGAAACCACGCAATGCAACTGAGTTCGAAAATAATCGAATAAACGATTATCATAACCGCGTTTTTTGCAGGATTCATACAAGCGGCGCAAATCACTAAAATGGGGAATACGACGTTTGCAAACGGAATTTCCAAAATAAACTGGTCATAGCACATAATGCCGAGCAACGTGAACATTGCACCCCAGCCTTTTAGTCCGCTCGTTCTTGCCAAGCGTTCAGCCTTTTGTAAAGAAATACCTTTCATTTTGACACCTTTTGGTTAATATAACCATCCTTGATATACTATCACCAAAACTTTGAGGTCGTCAAGCGTTCCCGCCGTTTCGTCCTCGCCGAACAAAGTTTGGTAGTTGGCGCATTTGGAATACGAGCCGTCTGCGCTTATATAAGCGTTTTCGAGGTTGTAACTGTCGCCGCTTTCGAGCACCGCTTCGTGAAACATATAGAATCTGCGTTGCGAGAGGCGGAAGGAAATCTTGTCTTGTCTGCCCTCGAAAAACTTGACGATAGACTCGTATGCGGTGTTGCCGTAGCAGGGTATTTGCCAAGAAGCGATCAACTCGCCGTCCGCTTTTGCGTGGGGACGAGAATCGCCGTTTGAAATCTCCGTTTCCGAACTCGGATTGCGAAGTTCGAGAGTGAAGTAGAGTTGTTTTCCGTCAACGACCGCATATTGCGCGTTGTCGGACGTTTCGTCGCCGCCCAAAACGCCGTTGTCGCACGCAAAAAGAGCAATACAAAGCACGATTAGCGTTGCCGCCGTAAAGATTGTAAAGAGTGTCTTTTTGCGTGTGTTCATGTTCATATGCGCCTAATATCGAGTTAAGTTATTTTCGGTGTTGCCGATTATCCGTATATTGCAACTTTTAATCGAATTTTGCAATTTTGATTTTCTGTTGTTTGTCGATACTTCGACTCCTGATTATATTTTGTCGTTCGGCTTCGCTCAGCCGAGAGAAATGACGGACGTTGCGCTACTGTAAAAGCCGACGGGCGTCGGGGGAACGTTGAGTCCCATCTCTGTGGCGTAAACGTAGCAAATCGCAACAGCCATATCCACGACGTCTGCAAGGACGTAGTTGCCGTCAGAGTCTTTTTCGAGGGTGTCGACCCACTTTTGAAGCACGTTATACGTTTTGCCGTCGTCAACGGATTTGGTGTATTTTGTCATATCGATTCCGTTGAGGTAGCCGTACAAAATGCCGTATCTCGAATCGCCGATAGAGCCGTATTGCGACACGATTTTCTTGCCGTAGTCGTCAAAGAGGCGGTCGAGGTTGATCATATCGTCGATATTGTAGTTGTAGTATGCGTCGGCTTTCGAATCGTCGTAGGGGTAGATGCCTTGCATAGTTTTTTCGTAAACGAGGCTGTACTTTTTTTCGCCTCTCATAAGCGAACCGCATGCGAGGGGTCTGCCCGTAAAACCAATCCAGTTGGGATTGCCGACGTATTTGGTGAAGTTGCCTTCATCGTCCGTATCGTAGTAGGAAAGAAGCGCGTTGTAACTTACGGGCGCGTTCTTTGGGTCTAAAGCGAGGTTTGCTAGTGTGAGAACGATGCTGCTTGCCTTGTCGTAGCCGTATGCAGTGCCGTAGTATGAGTCGGAAGAATCGACGGTTTTGAGATAGTTTGCAATCGTGACGACGTAATCGTCAAAGGATTCGTCTGTTTTGTTGGTTGCGGACAGATATTGTCTGTATTGATTGTACATAAGCGACCAACTGTATGCGTAGTCCACAATGCTTTGCCAACCGCTTTTGTAAACTTTGCCGTCCCATTCGGAAACATACGTGGTGTAGAGTGGGCAGCCGTCTTTTTCGAAGAGCTCGTCGGAAAGATTGCCTCTTCCGTCGATAACGCTGTCGATTTTTCGCAAATTCGTTTTGAACGATTCTGCATCGGCGTCGGTGTAAATGTGGGTGTTGGAATAAATATTGTCGACAATATATCTCGAATACATAAGCGGCACGCGGTCTTGCGTCGTAGCGGCGGCTTTTGCGGTTGCAAATTCTTCGCTTGCAAGATAGTTTTTAAGCGACGTTTTCAAACTTTGGCAGAGAGCGTCGGTAGGCGTTTCGTCTTTGGGATTGCACGCGGCGAGCGCAATCGTAAGCACAAGCGCAAGCACGAGCACCAAACACAAAATCTTCGTGTTTCTGTTTTTCATAGGTTATTCTCCTTTTTCAAATCCTCGATACGCATTTTACATAATGAAATTCGTTTTCAAATTCCACTATGCCAGCGCGAATCTCGAATTTTGTTTTTCAAGAATCTAACCGCCTGTTTTAACTGTTTTACGCTTTCGACAAGGTGAAAATTAAAGTGTTTTTCGTGCAGATTTTCGACGTTAAACAAACAAAAAAACGCACCTTTAGTGCATTCCCTCATTGCGTGCGTATAGGGCAAATCGGGAACGCGTTTTTGCCTTGACGACGCTCAAATACGGCAGACTTACTGACTTATGAAAAACCGCGCGGATAAAATACTGCGGAGTCTTTCAAATACAGCAATGGCGGTTGTTCGGGAATCGAACCCGATGTCCAAATCTACTCAGCATAACAACTTTTCAAACCGTATTCTATTCAGTTGAGATTATAATAACATCAAATTCGAACTTTGTAAAGGCGTTGTGCGTCCTTGATTTTTACACAACGCCTTTTTTTAATTAACATTCTTAAATCGTCGCATTTAATTATTTGCTTATTTCCAATGCGGCTGCTTATTTCCAATGCGGCTGCTTATTGTCAATGCTCGAATTGCGAGTTGTAGAGATTCGCGTAGAAGCCGCCTTTTTCGAGCAGTTCCTCGTGCGTGCCTTTTTCGATGACGTTGCCCTTGTTCATAACGAGAATAATGTCGGCATTCTTGATTGTGGAAAGGCGGTGCGCGACGATAAATGACGTTTTGTTTTGCATAAGTTTTTCAAACGCTTGCTGAATCTTGATTTCGGTGCGGGTGTCGATTGAACTCGTCGCTTCGTCGAGAATGAGCATAGGCGGATGAGTGAGCATAACTCTGGCAATGCAGAGAAGTTGCTTTTGACCTTGCGAGATATTGCCGCCGTCGTCGTCGAGAATCGTGTCGTAGCCGTTTTCGAGGTGAGTGACGAAGTTGTGGATATGCGCCGCTTTTGCCGCTTCGACGATTTCCTCGTCGGTTGCTGACGGATTGCCGTAGGCAATGTTTTCTCTCACCGTGCCTTTTTTGAGCCAAGTGTCTTGCAACACCATACCGTAACTCAATCTGAGCGATTTTCTCGTCACTTCGGTTATATCCTTGCCCTCGACTTCGATTTTGCCGCTATCGGGGTCGTAGAAGCGCATAAGAAGGTTTATGAGGGTGGTTTTGCCGCAGCCCGTAGGTCCGACGATAGCCACGCGTTGTCCGCTCTTAACGTTGAGCGAGAAGCCTTGAATGAGCGGTTTGTCCTGAACGTAGGAGAAGTACACGTTGTCGATGTTTATGTTTCCGTGCGCGTCGGTCAAGTCCTCTAATCCCTCGTCGGAAGATTGATTTTGCGCTTCCAAGAGGTCGAAAACTCTGCTTGCTGCGGCGGCTGCGCCTTGAAGTTCGGTGACGACGCCCGTGATTTCGTTAAAGGGTTTCGTGTACTGCGTTGCGTAGGAAAGCACGCACGAGAGCGCACCGACGGAAAGTGCGCCGATTCCCGGCACAACGCCGCCTTTTATCACCAAATACACGCCCAAAACGCACACGACGACGTATATGACGTTGTTGACGAATCTCGTGCAAGGATTGACCATTGCAGAGTAGAACGCCGCGTTTTGTCCCCAAACTTTCAAATCGCCGTTGATTGTTGCAAATCTGTCCTCTGCGCGTTTTTCATAGCCGAACAGTTTGACGACGCGTTGATTTGAAAGCATTTCGGTGACGAGTCCCGAAAGTTCGCCGCGCTTTTTGGCCTGCATAGCGAACATATTGTGACAGCCTTTTGCGATGAAGTACGCAACGAACATCGACAGAGGGGTGAGACACACCACGACGAGCGCGATGAGCCAGTTGTACCAAAGCATAAACGCGAGCGTGCCGATAATGGTCACGATTCCGTTGAAAAGTTGCGAGAAGCCTTGTATGAGTCCGTCGGAAATCTGGTCTACGTCGTTGCCCACTCTCGACATAAGGTCGCCGTGCGAGTTTGAATCGACGTAGGAAAGCGGCACGTCGTTGAGTTTTGCGTATGCGCTGGAACGAAGGTCGCGGACAGTGCGGAAAGAGGCGAAGTTTATGCACAGCGACGCAAGGTATTGAAACACGAACACGCAAGCGATAAGACCTGCCAAAATGCCCGCGTTTTTGAGGATTACGCCGAAGTCAACGTTGTTTTCGCCAATGATGTAGTCCACCGTTTTGCCGATTACGACGGGCGCGAGAAGTGTAGCGGCGATTTGAAGTGCGGAAAGCACGAGTGCAAGTATAATGACAGGCACGTACGGGCGCGCGTATTTAAGCAACTTTTTGATTGCCGCAAAGTCGGTTTTGTTTTTTTGCACTGTATTCGAGGAAGTCTTTTTCATTTGTTTTCTTCCCCCTTGTTTTGCGAAAAGCATATTTCTTTATAGACGTCGCAGGATTTTATAAGTTCGTCGTGAGTGCCGATTCCCACGATTTTGCCCTCGTCGAGCACGACGATAACGTCACAGTATTTAATGCTCGTGGCGCGCTGGGAAACGACCACCGTCGTAAGTCCTTTTTCGAGGCGCAAATGCGACAAAGCCTTGCGAAGTTTCGCGTCGGTTGCAAAGTCGAGAGCGGACGACGAGTCGTCCAAAATGAGAATATCGGGATTGGAAACCAACGCTCTGGCGATAGTAAGACGTTGACGTTGACCGCCCGAAAGGTTCTTACCGCCTTGCGAAATCTGCGTGTCCAAACCCTCTTTCAAAGCGTTTACGAACTCGGCGGATTGCGACGTTTCGAGGGCGTTTTCAATATCCTCGTCGGTTGCGTTTTCGTTTGCCCAAAGCAAGTTGTCCTTTACGCTTCCTTCAAACAAAACAGCCTTTTGTGGCGCAACGCCGAAGATTTGACGAAGTTGCGCATTGGTGTAATTTTTGACGTTTTCGCCGTAGATTTTCACCTCGCCCGACGTTGCGTCGTACAACCTCGACATAAGCGAAACGAGGGTGGTTTTGCCGCTGCCCGTGCCGCCCAAAATTCCCACGCTGTCGCCTTTTTGCACGGTTAGATTAACGTTTTTTAGGAACGGGTCGCCGTTTTGAGCGTATGCGAAAGAAACGTCGTTCATCTCGATTGCGGGCGCGGACTCGTCCATAGTAGCGCCGCTTCCTTCTTGCATAGAGGACGTTACGTCGAACACCTCGTTTATTCTCGCCGCCGAAGCCGAAGCCTTCGTGAAAGTGACGAGCAGATTTGCAAACACGATGAGCGCGTTGAGGATTTGAGTCATATAGTTGACAAGCGCGATAATTTCGCCTTGCGTGAGGTCGCCCATATACACGCTTTTGCCGCCGAAATACAAAATCGCGATTACGGCAAGGTTAAGCACCGAATAGGTGAGAGGATTGAGAAGCGCACTCACCGCGCTGACCTTTATAGAGGTTTGCGAAAGGGATTGCGCCGCATTGTCGAATATGCGTTTTTCTCTTTCTTCCGCGCCGAAGGCTCTTACGACTCTCGCACCCGAAAGGTTTTCTTTGGTGAGTCTCGACACGTCGTCGAGTTTTGACTGAACGTCCTTGTACTTGGGCATAGTGGTGAGCATAATGATTGCCAGAAGCACCGCAATCACCAAAGCCGCCGCCACGAAAATCAAAGAGAGTTTGAGGTCGATGAGCATTGCCATAACGATTGCGCCCACCGCGATGAACGGCGCGCGAAGCACGAGGCGAATGAACATAGCGACCGCTTGTTGCGCCTGATTCACGTCGGACGTAAGACGAGTTATGAGCGACGTTGTGGAAAACTTGTCGAGTTCGGAATAGGAAAACGTGTTTATGTGCGAGTAGAGGTCGCGGCGAAGATTCGTTCCGAATCCGAGGGAAGCGCGGGACGCGAAAAACTGCGCCGTGAGCGAGAACGCAAGTCCGAACACGCCGAGCGCGAGTATAATCGATCCGCCGTAAATCAAGCCCGAAAAATCGCCGTTTCTGCCCATAGGGATGGCGTTGTCGATAATCCACGCGACCACGACCGGCGTAAAGAGTTCGAACACCGCTTCTATGAGTTTGAAAAGCGGACCGAACACCGTTTTGAGCCTGTAACCTTTGAGGTATTTTAGAAGTTTGAGCATTTTATTTATTATTGCCTTAATTTGATTTGATAATAGATTTTAGCACAGTTTGAGTTCGACCGCAAGCGAGCGGGCGTATATAACCTTTCGCAAGCGCACGAAAATGCGGATTCATACGAATATTGCCGCATTTCGTAGGAATTTGTAAAAAAACGTACGTTTGTTAAGTATGCCGTATTGACTTTTTTAACGTGAATTATTATAATAATTCGTATAAAAATTCAAGAGGTGGCAAAATGAGCATTTGGCACGACGTTGACCCTCAACGCATCACGCCCACGGACTTCCTTGCTTGCATAGAAATATCCAAAGGCAGCAAAAATAAATACGAACTCGACAAAGCGACAGGTTCGTTGATTCTGGACAGAGTTTTGTATACGTCCACGCACTATCCCGCAAACTACGGTTTTATCCCTCGCACTTACAGCGAGGACAACGACCCGCTCGACGTACTCGTGCTTTGTTCCGAGCCTATCGTGCCGCTTGCGCTAGTAAGGTGCTATCCCATCGGCGTTATGATGATGCAAGACAGCGGCGAGATGGATTACAAAATCATTGCGATTCCGTTCAAAGACCCCACTTGGAACACGTACAAGGAAATCGAGGAACTGCCCGCGCACATTATGGAAGAAATGTCGCACTTTTTCAGAGTTTACAAGCAACTCGAAGGCAAGCAAACCACCGTTTTTCAAGTCAAAAACAGAGAGTTTGCAGAACTTATCATCAAGGATAATCTCGAATCTTACAAAAAGAAATTCAACATAAAATAACGTTTTTGCCTTCGGGCAACAGGGTGAATAGAATATGAAATACGATTGTATCGTCATCGGCGGCGGTATAATAGGTTGCGCGGTGCTTGACAGACTCGCACGCCGCAATCTCAAAGTTTTGCTTTTGGAAAAGCAGGACGACGTCGCCTCGTTTTCAACAAGAGCCAACAGCGGAATCGTGCACGCAGGTTACGACTGCGACCCGAATACGTTAAAGGCTCTCTTTAACGTCAAAGGAAACGCGCTCGTATGGCGCGACGCGGAAGAACTCGACGTTCCGTGCCTCAAATGCGGCTCTATCGTGGTTGCAACCAAAGAGCAGTACGACGGCGTTTTGAAACTCGAACGAAAGGCAAAAGCAAACGGCGTTCAAGTGGAAGTTTGGGATAGAGAAAAGACCCTCGCTTTCGAGCCTCATGTCTCGGACGATATAGAGTATTCGCTCTATGCGCCGAGCGCGGGTGTCGTTTCGCCTTATCAACTTTGCATAGCGTACGCCGACAGAGCGGTCCTCAACGGCGCGCAAATATTGCTCGAAAAAGAGGTTATCGCAATAGAGGATAAAGACGGCGAGTATACGGTAAAGACAAACGACGGCGAATACACCGCAAAATACGTTGTAAATTGCGCGGGCGCACACGGCGCGCATATAAACGACCTTGCGGGCGCAGAGCATTACGACACTACTTACAGACGCGGCGATTATTTCGTTCTCGACAATACGGAAAGAAAGAACGTAAACACCGTTATCTTCCAACTTCCCACCGCGCTCGGCAAAGGCGTACTCGTTGCGCCGACGGCTGACGGAAACGTCATTTACGGACCGACCGCAATCGACACGACGGACGACGACGATACGGCTTCCTCGCTCGACTCTCTCGACCTTTTGAGACGCAGCGTTCCGCTCTCTTATAAATGCCCCGCGTTCAATAAGTGCATAAGAGTGTATTCGGGACTTCGCACCATAATAGGTCACGACTTCGTAATAGGCGAGTCCAAACTCAAAAAGAACTTTGTTATGGCAATAGGCATTTGCTCGCCGGGACTTACTTCCGCGCCCGCAATTGCAGAGTATATAGACGAACAAATCGCAAATATGTCAAACGCGACTCTCAAAGACGAATACGTCACCGTTATGCCAAAGCATAAGAGATTGCTCGAACTTGGCGAGGACGAACTCAATTCGCTCATAACGAGCGACGAGGCGTGGGGCAGAATCGTTTGCCGTTGCGAAAAGGTTACGGAAGCGGAAATCGTACAAGCAATCCATTCGCCGCTTCAAGCGTACACCGTGGACGCGGTCAAACGCCGCACGAGAGCGGGTATGGGCAGATGTCAAGGCGGCTTCTGCGGTCCGAGAGTTATGGAAATCATATCGAGAGAACTCAACATTCCTCTCGACAAAGTCAGAAAAGGCGACGGCGCAAATTCCGAAATCGCCGTATGCAGAGTGAAGGAGGTGCAAAGATGAGCGCACTTTCATACGACGTAGTTATCATAGGCGGCGGCCCTGCAGGTATGGCGGCGGCTCTCGCTTCTCGCAAGCAAGGCGCAAAAACGCTCGTTCTCGAGCGTGACGTGCGACTGGGCGGCATACTCAATCAGTGCATACACCAAGGCTTCGGACTTCATTATTTCGGCGAAGAAATGACCGGACCCGAGTATGCGGACAGATTCCGCAAAATGGTCGAGGCGGAAGACATCGACGTTATGCTCGAAAGTATGGTGCTTTCCCTTGACGAAAACAAGGAAGTATGCGTGCTTTCGCCAACGCAAGGATATTGCAAAATAAAGGCGGGCGCAATCGTGCTTGCAATGGGTTGCAGAGAACGCACCGCGGGCGCAATCGCGCTTCCCGGCACTCGACCCGCTGGCATTTACACCGCAGGTATGGCGCAAAAGATTTGCAACCTCGACGGCTATCTCGTGGGCAAGGACGTAGTCATTCTCGGAAGCGGCGACATAGGACTCATTATGGCGCGTCGTATGACAACCGAGGGCGCAAACGTCAAACTCGTGCTCGAACTTATGCCGTATTCGAGCGGACTCAAACGTAACATCGTTCAGTGCCTCGACGACTACGGTATTCCCATCAAGTACAGCCACACAATCACGAGAGTGGAAGGCAAGCCGCGTATGACGGGACTTTGGTACGCACCCGTAGGCGCGGACAGAAAACCCGACCTTTCAAAAGAGCAGTACGTTGCGTGCGACACGCTCTTGCTGTCCGTCGGTCTTATCCCCGAAAACGATTTGCTAAACGGCACTAACGTCGAAATGAGCAGAATCACCAACGGCGCGGTCGTTGACGAAAACAGAATGACGAGCGTAGAGGGCATATTCTCTTGCGGAAACGTTCTTCACGTTCACGACCTTGTGGACAACGTATCCCACGAGGCGGAAACGGCTGGCGAGTGCGCGGCGAAATACGCTTTGGGCAAATCCGAAAAACTCGGCGAAAGAGTCAACGTCGTTGCAAAAGACGGCGTAAGATACGCGCTTCCGCAAATCCTCAACAAGGGCGAAGGAAAAGTGCAAATCTTTTTCAGAGTCGGCGACGTGTACAAAAACTGCAAACTTATCGTCGAAAGCGACGGAAACGTCCTTGCAAGCAAAAAATGTATGGTTCTTGCCCCGGGTGAAATGGGCAACGTGATTATAGACAAATCCGCCGTTACTGGCGACGTCGTCGTGAGGTTGGAAAAATGAATACAATTTGCATAATGTGTCCCATGGGCTGTCCTCTTACTATCGAAGAAATAAACGGTGAAGTCGTCGTTTCTGGCAACACTTGCAAACGAGGCGAGATATACGGAAAAGAGGAATACACGCACCCTAAAAGATGCGTCACCACGCTCGTTGAAATGAAGTCGGGCGGCGTCGCTTCTTGCAAAACGTCAACCACCGTTCCCAAAGAACGTATTTTCGACGTGGTGAATTTTATCGGCAAACTCAGAGTTCCCGACGATGTAAAAATCGGCGACGTGGTCGCAAAAGACGTTCTCGGCTTGGGTGCTGACGTAGTTATCACAGGAAGAAAATAATATCAGAAACGGACTTTTTGCGCGACATTTTGGGGCGTTAAGTCCGTTTTTGCTTATGATTTGCTTTGCGAAAGGTCAATTCGATTGCGCATATCGGATCGATTTTCAAAGTGCGAAAGAAGAAAACTATGAGGATAAAAGGCAGACGCATATTCAATTCGAGACCTATGCTGTTTTTCGCTTTGACTCTCGTATTCGGCATAATTATCGCCGAAGCGTGTTACGGTTTGAGCGTATGGGCGTTTCTTTCTCTGCTTTTGGTTTTCCTTTTTTCGTTCGCGCTTGTCCTCGCTTTCAAAAAGTCGAGAAAACTATTTTATATTCCTCTTGCGCTAATCGTCGGTTTCGTTGCGATGTCCGCTACGAATTTGCAATATAATTCGGTAGATTTGAATAATTATTCAGGCGAGATAACCGCAAAAGTCAACAGCGAAATAATATATAGCGGCGAATATTACACCTTTGACGCCGCCGAAATTTGCGTTGAAGGCGAGAAAGTCAAGTACGAGGCGAGAGTTTACGCATACATTGACGATTTGGACTTTTCCGTCGGCGACGCCGTGGTTTTTACGGGCAAATTGCGCTATTATTCTCACAAGAAATTCGACAACTACTATCCTCGCAAAATATCGAGCGGTCAACGCTATTCGATAACCGCGTATTCCGCGCGTAGAGTTTCGGGCGGCAAGTTGAGTTTTCCCGACAATCTGCAAGTGCGCATAAAGAAGATATTGCGCCGAAATCTCGACGACAAAACCGCTTCTATCGTTCAAGCCCTCGTGCTCGGCGACAAATCGGGCATTGATTCAAATCTGTACGACGACATCAAATCCGGCGGACTCGCTCACGTCCTTGCGGTCAGCGGTCTGCACGTTTCAACGCTCGCCACCGCGATTTATTTCGTACTCAAAAAGTTGAAAGTCAATCCCAAAGCGAGTTTCGGAATAGTGCTTGTTGCTACGTTTTTCTATTCTATGCTTTGTTCATTCACGGCTTCGTCGCTTCGCGCGGTGATTATGAGCGGCGTGTATATGTTCTCGTCGGCGTTCTCGAAAAAGAAAGACGACGTTTCATCAATATCTCTTGCCGCAATCGTAATTCTTATGATTCGTCCCGCCGATTTGTTCGACATCGGATTTTTGCTTTCGTTCGCTTCCGTTTTCGGCATATTCATTTTCGACAGACCGTTTGAAAGGGCAGGGCTTAAACTCGTCGAAAAGATAAGTCCGAAACGTAAAATCGGCACGAATTTCGCAAAAGTCTGCGCATTGTCCTTTGCGACGAACTTGTTTACTTATCCGCTCGTTGCGTATTTCTTCGGCGAAGTGCCGACTTTGTTTGTGCTGTCAAACTTCTTGATTCTTCCGTACATAATGGCGTTTTACGTCATCGCGCTCATACTCGTCACCCTTGCCGCGATAACGGGCTTCGGCGGATTCGTTTTGCCGCTCAAGTATCTGCTCGTGCCGTTCAGATTGTTCGTCGGACTTGTCGGAAACGTAAGTTTTTCGACGATTTCCGTATCTGCGGATATAATCACGGTCGTTGCTCTTATCGTGCTTATGGCGTTCGTTTCGAGATTCGTATTTCTCGACAGAGTGAAGAAAACGAGAGGTGCATGCCTTATTCTTTGCGCCGCTATGGTGCTGCGCTCGATGCTTATTGCTTTTGCTTAATGCCGCCTTTGCCTAATGCCGCTTGCGCTCGATGTCGCTTGCGCTCGATGTCGCTTGCGCTCGATGTCGCTTTCGCTCGATGTCGCTTGCGCTCGATGTCGCTTTCGCTTAATGTCGCTTTCGCTTAATGTCGCTTTCGCTCGATGTCGCTTTCGCTCGATGTCGCTTGCACTTAATGTCGCTTGCGCTCTATGTCGCTTGCGCTCGATACGGTGTTTGTCGGGTTTGGGTAATTCCGTATTTTGCCGTTGCCGTCCGCATTTGATTTTCGATTAGCGCAAAGATTGTTTTTGTCACGAAATGCGTTTGAGTTTGCAAAAAAAAAAACGAGATATTTTTCGTATGTTTTTTGCTTATTTTTGCACGTTTTTTCTACTGTTTTTCGTCGTTTTTGCATATCCTAATATCGTGAAAACGCAATATTTTTCCGCATTTTTCGCTATTTTTGGCGACAAAAAGGGGGATTTGGCGGAAAAAAAGAAAAATGTATTGCGCTTGCGCTCGTTGTGTGTTAAGATAATTATGTTTATAATACTCTGATGAGGGAGTGAAAATTATGCAAGACTTCAAACTCGGCCCGTTCGACGGCGCCGCCGCATTGATCGTCATCGTCGTTGCAATCGTTGCAGCGCTTGCTATCGTTGCCGTTTTAGTGGTCAACATCGTCAAAGCCGTAAAGGAACGTAACGACAACAAAGAAGACCAAGCCGAAAACGAATTTTTCGCAGAATACGGCGTTACGGGCGAGGAATTGCGCCTCAATCAAAAAATCGCACAAAAACGTCAGGAACTTCTCGGACTTTTGCGTAAAAAGAAAGTCAAAGCCGCAAAGACTGCCGAGCCTGCAAACGAACCTATCGTTCAAGACGAGCCTGTCGTGACGGAAGAACCTGTAGCGGAAGAACCCGTGCAAGAGCCTATCCCCGAACCCGTCGTTCAAGAGGAAGTTAAGGAAGAACCCGCACCCGTCGAAGAACCCGTAAAAGAAGAAGTCAAAGACGAGCCCGTTCAAGAGCCTATCGTCGAGCCTGTAAAGGAAGAACCGAAGGCCGAACCGGTGCAAGAACCTATCCCCGAACCCGTCGTTCAAGAGGAAGTCAAGGAAGAACCCGCACCCGTCGAAGAACCCAAGAAACAAGGCGTTGCGAAACCCGCCACAAAGAAAGTCGTCAAGAAGAAGCCCGACGACTGGTCGAAGTACGACGGAACGTACGAGGGATATTATTACGACCCCGAAGACGCTTGCTACTATGAAGGTACGCCTTCTGCCGCGCTTGCAAAGAAACTCGCCGCAAAAGAAGCGGAACTTGAGGCTCTCAACGCAAACAAGGACAAGAAAGTTGTCATCAAGAAAGTTGCGCCGCCGTTTGCCGCGCTCAAGACGCCCAAGAATAAACGTCAAGCACCCAAGCCCGTTGAAGGCTTCGACGAATCGGTTATCTATGGCAAGTACATCATCGAACATGTCGACAAAGAGGACGGCACGCAAGAGTGGTTCTATACACTCTATGACGCAAACGGAAACGACATTTACGAAAGTTCCAACTACACTACGCTGGAATATTGCGAGCGCGCAATCAATCGTTTCAAGTCGCATGCCATCATCGGCACCTACACAATCGAGGCGGCAGACGGAAAATTCTTTTTCGTGCTTAAACGTAAGACGTACGTCCACAAGGGATCGCCGCAAAATACGTTTGAAGAAGCAAACAGCCATATGAGAGAAATCAAGAACTTTGCGCAAACGGACATCGTAAGAGTTCAATAACGAAGCAAAGAGCGCAACGGACAAACCGTTGCGCTTTTCGTATCTATAATATTGAAAGATATAACACGGCAAATAATATTACGCAGATAATATTGCTAACAAATATAAGGATAGGAGTATATATGGATTTTTCGGTTTTGAAAAAGAATCTCGAATCGCACGGATTTCAAGTTTCGACGTTTGAAACGACAAAGGAAGCAAGCGAGTATCTAAACAGTCAAATTGACGGCAAAAGCATAGGTTTCGGCGGAAGCGTAACGCTCGACCAAATGAACGTTTTGAAACTGCTTGAAACGCACAATAAGGTGCTTTATCGTTTCGACAATCCCGACGGCAAAACACCCGCCGAAGTTATGAAAGAATCGCTTACGGCAGACGTATTCCTCACAAGTGCGAACGGCGTTGCCGAAACGGGCGAAATAATAAACATCGACGGCAACTGCAACAGAGTGGCAGGCGAGTTGTACGGACATCAGAAGGTGTATATAATCATCGGCAAAAACAAAATCGAGCCTGATTTTGAAAGCGCGTTGTGGCGAGCAAGAAATATTGCCGCGCCGAAGAATGCCGTCAGACTTCACAGAAACACTCCATGTGCCGAAAACGGCGGTGACAAATGTTATGATTGTTCGAGTCCCGAACGCATTTGCAAAGCCTTGACCGTCCTTTGGCGCAAGCCCACGAATTGCCCCTACGAAGTGGTTGTCGTCAACGAGGAATTAGGGTATTGATCGAATCAATTAATAATTAATAATTAATAATTAATAATTGAGGGTGGGCGTTGCCCACACCTAAATTTGTAAACATCGCACCATATAAAAAAGGCACTCAAACGAGTGCCTTTTGTGTTACCGGTGCTATTTGCTTACGCAAATAATCTAACGTTGCTTTGCGCAACTGATATTACTTCGTCAAACCTTCTTGAACCACAACGGCACAAGCGACCGATTTTTACGCACCAGAAAAGGCACTCATAGAGTGCCTTTTGTGTTACCGGTGCTATTTGCTTACGCAAATAATTTCTCGTTCGCTTGTGCAAACGATTACTTTGTGAGACCCTCTTGCACTGCAACGGCACAAGCGACCGAAGCACCGACCATCGGGTTGTTGCCCATACCGATGAGACCCATCATTTCGACGTGTGCGGGAACGGATGAAGAACCTGCAAATTGTGCGTCGGAGTGCATTCTGCCCATCGTGTCGGTCATGCCGTAGGACGCAGGACCTGCCGCCATATTGTCGGGGTGAAGCGTACGACCCGTGCCGCCACCGGACGCAACGGAGAAGTACTTTTTGCCGTTGTCAACGCACCATTTCTTGTAAGTGCCTGCGACGGGGTGTTGGAAACGAGTGGGGTTGGTCGAGTTGCCGGTGATGGAAACGTCAACGTCTTCAAGACGCATAATCGCAACGCCTTCGGTGACGTCGTCTGCGCCGTAAACTCTGACTGCCGCGCGTTCGCCGTTGGAATATGCGGTTTCCTTGACGACTTTGACTTCGCCGGTGAAGTAGTCCATCTTGGTTTGGACATAAGTGAAGCCGTTGATACGAGAAATGATAAACGCCGCGTCTTTGCCGAGTCCGTTGAGGATGACTTTAAGGGGTGTTTTTCTAACTTTGTTTGCGGTTCTTGCAATGCCGATTGCGCCTTCTGCCGCCGCGAAAGATTCGTGACCTGCGAGGAAAGCGAAGCACTTTGTGCTTTCTCTGAGAAGCATTGCCGCGAGGTTGCCGTGTCCGAGACCGACTTTGCGTTGTTCTGCGACCGAACCGGGGATGCAGAAAGATTGCAAGCCTTCGCCGATTGCTTCTGCCGCATCGGCGGCGTTTACGCAATTACGCTTGATTGCGATAGCGCAACCGACGGTGTACGCCCAAACTGCGTTTTCAAAGCAAATGGGTTGGATGCCTTTGACGATAGCGTTGCAGTCAACGCCTTTTTCGAGGCAGATGGCTCTTGCTTCTTCGAGGTCTTTGATGCCGTATTGAGCGAGAGTATCGTTGATTTTGTCTATTCTTCTTTCATAACCTTCAAATGTTACACTCATTGTTTCGTCCTCCGATTATTCTTGACGCGGATCAATCCACTTAACAGCGCCGTCTTCTGCTTTATATCTGCCGTACGTGCCGGTGCATTTTGCAAGCGCTTCGTTTGCGTCGACGCCTTTCTTGATCATATCCATAAACACGCCGAGTTTGCAGAATTGATAACCGATGATTTCGTTGTTTGCGTCGAGAGCGACTTTGGTGACGTAACCTTCGGCCATTTCGAGATAACGAGGTCCTTTGGACACGGTAGAGTACATCGTGCCGATTTGGCTGCGATGGCCTTTGCCGAGGTCTTCGAGACCTGCGCCGATGACGAGACCGCCTTCCGAGAATGCGGATTGCGTTCTGCCGTATACGATTTGCAAGAAAAGTTCACGCATAGCGGTGTTGATAGCGTCGCATACGAGGTCGGTGTTGAGTGCTTCGAGAATGGTTTTACCGGTGAGGATTTCAGCCGCCATAGCCGCAGAGTGGGTCATACCCGAGCAACCGATAGTTTCGACGAGAGCCTCTTGGATAATGCCGTCTTTGACGTTGAGGGTGAGTTTGCACGCGCCTTGTTGAGGTGCGCACCAACCGACGCCGTGAGTAAGACCGCTGATGTCCTTGATTTCTCTTGCTTGCACCCATTTACCTTCTTCGGGGATAGGGGCGGGACCGTGGTTGGGACCCTTTGCAACGCAACACATTTTTTCAACTTCACTTGAATATTGCATAGATAATAGCCTCCAAAAAGAGTGTTTTTATATTATTATCGATATTTTATCATATTGATAATATTTTATCAAGAAAAATATTACAATTTCATTCTGTTCGCGTGTAGATTTGTATTTGCTTTTCGTTGACGTTTTTCAATGCGTTTCGAATATCTAAAATGATTTTAATAAGTTAGAATATCACTTTTTGAAAAATTGAGTTTCAAAAGTTGTTTTGCGTTAAATTTTCCTTTTCAAAAACAAGTTGCCAAACCTCAAAAGCGGTGTTACAATCGAAATACTAAATAATATTAAAGGAATTTATATTATGTCACAAAACGTTATCGACCAACTTCGCGAACGCGGTTTGGTTAAACAAGTGGTTTTTGAAGAAGACCTCAAAAAGTTGCTCGACGAAGGTCCTCAATCCTTTTACATCGGTTTCGACCCGACGGCGGACAGTCTTCACGTCGGTCATTTTATGCAAATGATAGTCGCAAAGCGTTTGCAAGACGCAGGCCATCGTCCCATCATTCTTATCGGTGGCGGAACGGCAATGATAGGCGACCCGTCCGGACGTACGGATATGCGCTCGATGATGACCAAAGAGACCATTCAGCACAACGTCGATTGCTTCAAGAAGCAAATGGCGAAATTCGTGCGTTTCGAGGGCGAAAACGCGGCGATCCTCGTCAACAATGCCGACTGGCTTCTCGACCTCAATTACATCGATTTCTTGCGCGAAGTCGGCGCAAACTTTTCGGTGAACCGCATGCTCACCGCAGAGTGCTACAAGCAACGCCTCGAAAAGGGACTTACGTTCCTTGAATTCAACTATATGCTTATGCAATCCTACGACTTTTTGGTGCTCAACCGCAAGTACGGCTGCGTGCTTCAATGCGGCGGCGACGATCAATGGTCGAATATGCTTGCGGGCGCGGATCTCATTCGCAGAAAAGAGCAAAAAGACGCGTTTGCAATCACTTTCGGTTTGCTCACGACGTCGGAAGGCATAAAGATGGGCAAGACGGCAAAGGGCGCGGTTTGGCTCGATCCGAACAAGACCGCACCGTACGATTTCTTCCAATACTGGCGCAACATCGCGGACGCGGACGTCGAAAAAGTGTTCCGTTTCCTCACGTTCGTGCCGCTTGACGAAATCAAAGAACTCACTCGCTACAACGACGAGCGTATGAACAAGGCAAAAGAACGCCTCGCATACGAACTCACTAAGATGGTACACGGCGAAAAAGAAGCCGACGACGCACTTGCAAAGGCGCGCGCGGCATTTTCGGGCGATAGCGAGAATATGCCGAGCGCAACCATACCTCAAGGTATGACTTCAGTTGCCGACATACTCGTTGCGGTTGCGAAAGTTCCGTCCAAAGGCGAGGCAAAACGCCTCATTCAAGGCGGTGGCATATCCGTTGACAATCAAAAAGTGACGGACATTATGGCGCAAATCAGCGACAGCCAGATTGCAAACGGTTTTGTCCTTCAAAAGGGCAAAAAGAACTTCTACAAAGTTACGGTAGAATGAAAACGTATCGCTACGTTGACGGTGAGTTCGAGGTGAAAATCGAGATAAAACGCTCGATTTTCATTGCCACCGTAAAAGGCGAACTCAACGCCGACGAAGCGGAAGATTTCGTTAAATCCGTGCGTAAAAAGTATCCCGACGCCACGCATAACTGCTATGCGTACGTCGGCGACGAACTCGGAAACGTCACGAGATTCAGCGACGACGGCGAGCCGTCGGGTACGGCGGGACAGCCTATACTCGACGTGCTTCGCAAGCAGAATATCGTCAAAACGGCAATCGTCGTTACGAGATATTTCGGCGGAATCAAACTCGGTGCGGGCGGACTTGTCGGCGCATATTCTCAAACGGCGGCAGATGCCGTAAAGGCTGGAAAAATATCTCAAAAAGTCGAGAGCGCGCTCGTCGAGATTCGCGCGGATTATCCAACTCACGCAACCGTCGAAAAGTATCTTCGCAAAAGCGGCGTTTTGATTGACGATATAACCTACGGCAACGACGTGACGAGCAAAGTCTACGTTGCGCTCGACGACAAAAACGCGTTTATCGAAGGCGTAAACGAAGCCTCGCTCGGTCGTGCAAACGTCGTAGATACGGGCGTCGTTTGCTTCAAAAAACTCGGTTAGAATACCGAAAATTCAAATATTTTAACTTTTGGGTGCATTGTGTCGGATTATCCTCTTGACGAAGAAAGAGCCAAAAAGGCTTACGAAACGCTTGTGAAATACCTTGCGGGTTCTGCGCGTTCCGAGCAAGAATGTAAGGACAAGTTGTACGACAAAGGCTTCCACAAAGACGAAGTTGATTTTGCCGTTTCCAAAGCGAAAAGTTACAGATACGTTGACGACGATGAATATGTGCGCATGTTTTTGCTGTTCAACAAATCACGCTACGGCGCAAGAAAGATAATCTATAAACTCACAAACGAGAAAGGCGTGGACAAAAACATCGTCGAAAATATAGTTTTCGACGAAATCGACGACGATTTTGAACTCGAACTTGCCGAAAAAATGGCGAGAAAGTTTGTCAAAACGAAGAAAATCGAGGATAAGTCGGATTCGCAAAAGGTCGGTGCGCACCTTTTTCAAAAGGGTTTTGACTGGCGCATAATCAACAAAGTTATGGCAACTCTTTTCGACGTTTACGAAGACTGAATATCTAAAATATTGCACACCTAACATCTGAATCGAACTTCGATACGACAATTAACCAAAAGCCGTGACGTTACTTAAAAAGCGAGCGATTGTCTAAAATTGGCAAGTCTAATTTTAACAAAAACATCGATAAAAGCAACTAAAAAGCACGCAAAGGCGTGCTTTTTAAGTTTCAAAAAATCCCAGCGACACGAGCAACGCTTCGTTGACTCTCGTCATCATATTGAGCGGCAATTCGCCGATTTTTTCTTTCAAGCGGCGTTTGTCGAGGGTGCGTATCTGTTCGAGAAGAACGACGGAATCCTTCGGTAATCCATATTTTCCCGCTTCGAGCGCAATGTGTGTGGGTAGTTTTGCCTTGTCGAGTTGCGACGTTACCGCCGCGGCGATTATGGTTGGACTGTATTTGTTGCCGACGTTGTTTTGTACGATGAGAACGGGACGTACGCCCCCTTGTTCGCTTCCGACCACCGGGCTTAAATCCGCATAATATAAATCACCTCGTTTAACCATATCCATATCTCGCAGTATTATTGTCAACGCACGGCTATTTTATGCAATTAAATTCGATTGAAAAATGTAATTTTCGTCAACAAGCGTGTTGTATGCGCATATATTGCACAATATCGATGCGTTGCTATGACATATTATGCCCGCGCGAGCGCAAATCGTGCGTAATTATGTCACACAAAATCGCATTTGGAGAGGTAAAAAGATGATTGAGAAAGACGAAAATAAAAAGAAAATCAGAATGGGCATCGTCGGCTACGGAAATTTGGGAAAGGCGTGCGAAAAAATCGCATTGTCAGACGAAAATATTGAACTTGTCGGAATATTCTCGAGAAGAAGCGGTGTAAAGTCAAATTTTAGAACGAAAGTATATTTGCAAGACGACGTTTTCAAATTCGATATGGACGTCGTGTTGTTGTGCGTAGGCTCTCAAAGCGATTTGCAAGACACGGCGGCGAGGATTGCGACGAAATTCAACACGATAGACAGTTTTGACACGCACGCCGAAATGGCAAAACACATCGATAGAATGTCGAAAATCGCATATATCAACGACAGATTGTGTTTTGTCGGCATAGGTTGGGACCCGGGGCTGTTTTCGCTCGTTCGCGCTTTGTTTGACGGCGTTATTCAAAACTCGAAGTGCCAAACGTTTTGGGGCAAAGGCGTTTCGCAGGGACACAGCGAGGCGATTCGGCGCATAAATGGCGTAGTAAACGCAAAACAATACACGATTCCCAAAAAATCCGCATTGCAACTCGTGCGAGAGGGCGTTGACAGGGATTTAACGCCGAGAGAAAAGCATTTGCGAGAGTGCTACGTCGTTGCCGAAAAGAATGCCGACAAAGAGGAAATCGAGCGTAAAATCGTAAATATGCCCAATTATTTTGCACAGTACGATACGATAGTGCATTTTGTGGACGAAAAATACTTCGACGAGCATTGCTCGGGGTTGGAACACGGCGGTTTTGTGCTTGCAAACGGTATTTTTGACGATTTCAAGTCAAAAGCGGAATTTTTCTTGAAACTCGAAAGTAATCCGACTTTTACGGCAGGTGTACTCGTTGCATACGCAAAAGCACTCGCAAAAGAGTATGAAAACGGGCAAAGAGGGGTGAAAACCATACTTGACGTGCCGATTGCAGACTTATTGCAAGGCGAATGGATTGACAAAGTGAAAAGGTTTGTTTAGACTAAAAATATAAGAAAATAAAGATGAAACGGGCAAAACGGGGCGGTTTGGCACAAAAAAACGCCTCGTGTGCTTGCAAACGGATGAAAAATGAAGAAATACGATTATATTTTGTTCGACCTCGACGGAACGTTGACTGACAGCAAACAAGGAATCGTTGAGTGTATAGCCTATGCGCTCGACAAAGAGAAAATACCGTACACAAACGCAATTCTCGACAAAATGGTAGGACCGCCGTTTCGAGTGTCTATGCGCGAATACTTCGGTTTGAAAATGCCGGAAATCGAAAAACTCATCGAGATATACAGAGGGGTGTACGAAGAGGGCGGCTACAAGAAATGCAAGGTGTTCGACGGCGTTCGCGAGATGCTTTCCGACCTTAAAAACGCAGGCAAAATTCTCGGCGTTGCGACGAGCAAACCAATCAAATTTACAAGACTGATAATGAGAGATTTCGACCTTGCAAAGTATTTCGATTTTGTTGGCGGTGCGTCGAGCGACGCAAGCAAAGAAGCAAAACGCGACATTGTTAAAATGGTGCTTGACAATCTGAAAGTCGAGGACAAAAGCAAAGTTTTGATGGTGGGGGACAGACTCTACGACATCGAAGGAGCGCACGCCGAAAACGTCGATTGCGCCGCAGTCCTTTACGGCTACGGAAGCAGAGAAGAATTTGAAGAATACAAAGCCGACTATATCCTAAACACGCCTGCCGACGTCGTAAAACTCGTTCTCGGTTGAGCCGAAATTCGGCGAGCGACAGAGGATGACAGAAAAATTGCGAAAAGTTGCTTTTTAAGCGAAAATTGTTCTAAAAAACCGTGTTTTTTATAAAACATTCAATAGAAAATAAAGAAAAATCCTACTAAACAGTAGGGTTTTTCATTTTAGCGTATTTAGATGTAAAAGTATTATAAAAATGCCGATTTTTTGTAAAACATTGTGATTTTCTCGCTGCTTTTTCAGAATTTTTCGATGACGGTAAAGTTGCAAATCGAGCGTTTGAACGACACTTTGTACTCGCCCTCGCTCACCGTTTGTTTTTCGCCGTCTTTGCAAAAATCGACGTTGGATTTTAAGTCGAGATAGGTTGAATAGGTTTTCTCGAAAACGATTTTGCCTTTCGTTTTTTCCTTTTTCAATCCTATGAAAAACGCTCGGAAGAAGGGGAAAAACATTTCGATTTTTCCGAGCAGTCCGTTATGCTTTGGCGAGCGCACCGCAAGCAAATGACCGCTCGTGCCGTCTTGCTCGAACGCCTTGTTAAAGTGAAAACCGAAGCACCTCGGCGACTTCAAAAACATAACGAGAGTGAACTTGCCCTCGTGGACGTGTTTGCCGTTTCGTATGCGCGCTTCGATTCTGTGCGTTTTGTATTCTTCGAGTATTTGCCAAACGTATGCGAGTATACCGAATTTCTGTTTGTTTTTCACTTCCGACGTATAGCCTATCGGGGTAAAAGAGCCTGCCGCGAAAACGTAGGCGAACACGTCGCCGTCGCAATCGACGGTTTTGTACTTTCCGTCGCTCAAAATTTTTTCGCATACGCCGTAAACGACGGGTTTTGCGCTCGATTCGTAGTCGCTGCAACCGGGGCAAACGCTTTTATGTTTTTCGTATCTTTGCGCCTTTGCTTTGTCGTTTAGAGTGCCGACGGGGAAGTAAAACAAATCTATCGGTTGTTTGCACACCTTTTCTAGCACCGAGCCGAGAGTTCCGTCGCCGCCGCACACCGCCACCGCCTCGAAGTTTTCGATTTCGTTTATTTTGTCGTCAGGCAACGTTTTTCTCGTGTAAACGTAGCCGTTTCCGAGGCACTTTTCCACCTTTTCAAAGTTGATTTTCTTGCTTGTGCCGGCGTTTTTGTTGATGATAATCAAGCATCGTTTCATTTAATCCCTCGTTGCATTGTATTGACTTTTTCTATATTTTGTGCTTTTTGGCAAGATTTTATTGTTTACATAGTGATAAATCTTTGATATAATGAGAGAAATTATGAGCGCACGCTCGCATATGCGTGTGCATTTGGAGAACAGTATGGCAAAAAAACTCGGTCAAATCGATTTCAAAGAAGTTTGGACAATCCCCAACATCATCACGTATTTCCGCATTTTGTGCGTACCCGTATTCGTGACGTTGATGGCGCTTGGCGGCGTTCGCGACAGCAAATTGCTTTTCTACATTGCTCTTGGCGTATTTTTCCTTGCGTCGGGCAGCGATATGGTTGACGGCTGGATTGCGAGAAAGTTCAATATGCAAAGCGGCATCGGCATGGTGCTCGACCCCATTGCGGACAAACTTATGCACGTTTCGGTTCTTGCGTGTTTGTCCTTCTGCACGGGACTTACGCCGCTCGGCAAGAATCTCGTCGCAAATGGAACGCTCGACAATCCGTGGTTCGTACACTACGCATTCGTGATTTTGATTTTCGCAAAAGAGTTTATACAAGCGATGATTGCGCTTTACGTGCTCAAAAAGGGCGCGACGGTCAAGGCGAACTGGCTTGGAAAGGTGTCCTCGTTCACCATATCCGTCGGCGTAATACTTGCGTTCTTCCACGACTACGTTCAATATGCCGACTGGGGCATTTTGGCGTGGGGTATCGCAATGAGTTACGGCGCGGCGTTCAGTTATCTTAACGAAACGATGAAGCAAGTCAAACTCGTCAAAGAAGGCAAGATGGAAGCCGCCACTGCGGAGTCCGTCAAAGCGGAAGACCAAAAAATCGTACAAGAAAAGAAGGACGGCACTTACGAAGGCTGAATTTCCCGATAAAAAACGACGCTTTCCGAGAGACTTTCGAGTTTCTCGGATTGTTTTAATAATTTTGAATACAGTCGCGCCATAGCGGCGCAAGGAGATAAACAATATGCAGGATATGGACAAAACGTACAATCCGGAGTTTGAAAAACGCATATACGATATGTGGATGAAGGGCAAGTTTTTCGAAGCTCATCCGAACCCCGAAAAAGAACCGTTCACGATTATGATGCCCCCGCCCAACATCACGGGACAACTTCATATGGGACACGCGCTCGACGAGACAATTCAGGATGTAATCGTCCGTTTCAAGAGAATGAGCGGCTTCGAAACCCTTTGGATGCCGGGAACGGATCACGCATCTATCGCAACCGAAGTCAAGGTTGTGGAAAAGTTGAAAAAAGAGGAAGGACTAAGCAAAAACGACGTCGGCAGAGAAGGATTCTTGAAGCGCGCTTGGGCGTGGAAAGAGCAGTACGGCGGAAGAATCGTCGAACAACAAAAGGCACTCGGCATTTCGTGCGACTGGTCGAAGTCCGCTTTCACGATGGACGAAAACTGCTCGAACGCGGTTTTGGAAGCGTTTGTACGTTACTACAAAAAAGGCTTGATTTACAGAGGAAACCGCATAATCAACTGGTGTCCTCATTGCCACACTGCGCTCAGCGACGCAGAGGTCGAATACGAAGAACAACAATCCAATCTTTGGTATTACAAGTACCCCGTCGTAGGCGAGGACGACGCAATCGTCATTGCGACGACGCGTCCCGAAACTATGCTCGGCGACACGGCGGTTGCGGTCAACCCCAAAGACGAGAAAATGGCGAAATACGTCGGCAAATTCGTCAAACTTCCGCTTACGGACAGAGAAATTCCTGTCGTTGCGGACGATTATTGCGAAATCGGTTTCGGTACGGGCGCGGTTAAAATCACGCCTGCGCACGACCCCAACGACTTCGAACTCGGCTTGCGCCACGACTTGCCCGTAATTCAGGTTATCGGCGAGGACGGACTTATGAACGAAAACGCCGGCAAGTATAAGGGAATGGACAGACTCGCCGCAAGAAAGGCGATAGTCGAGGATTTGACCGCGCTCGGACTTATGGTGAAAATCGAGCCGTACGCGCATAACGTAGGCACTTGTTACCGTTGCGGCGAAACGGTGGAATCTCTCGTATCCAAGCAATGGTTCGTCAAGATGAAGCCGCTTGCAGAGCCTGCAATCAAAGCGGTGCGTTCCAAAAAGACCGAGTTTATCCCCAAGAGATTTGAAAATACTTATTTCAACTGGATGGAAAACATCCGCGACTGGTGCATATCCCGTCAACTTTGGTGGGGACACAGAATCCCCGCGTACTACTGCGACGATTGCGGCGAAATGACGGTGTCCAAGACCAACGTTGACACTTGCCCCAAGTGCGGCGGACATCACATACATCAGGACGAGGACGTTCTCGACACGTGGTTCAGTTCCGCGCTTTGGCCGTTCAGCACGCTCGGTTACCCCAAAAAGACGAAGAATTTGAGTTATTTCTATCCCGGCAACTTACTCGTTACTGGCTACGACATAATCTTCTTCTGGGTTGCGAGAATGATATTCAGCGGCATAGAGTTTATGGGCGAAGTTCCGTTCAGCGAAGTGCTTATACACGGACTTGTGCGCGACGCGCAAGGCAGAAAAATGTCAAAGAGTTTGGGCAACGGGATCGACCCGCTCGAAATCATCGACAAATACGGCGCGGACGCATTGCGTTTCTCGCTTGCAACGGGCATTGCCCCCGGCAGCGACACGAGATTTACCGACGGCAAAATCGAGAGTTGCAGAAACTTCGTAAACAAACTCTGGAACGCGTCGAGATTTGTGATTATGAACATCAAAGACGACGACGATTTGACGCTTCCGTCGAGATTCAACGGCGCGGACAAGTGGATTCTCACTCGCCTTAACGACGTAATCAAGGAAGTCACGATAAATCTCAACAAGTACGAAATCGGGCTTGCGGCGGCAAGACTTTACGACTTCGTGTGGAGCGAGTTCTGCGACTGGTACATCGAAATGAGCAAAACCATGCTCTATTCGGACGACAAGAAGCAACACAATCACGCAATCGCTATGCTTGCGTACGTTTTGGGCGAAATCCTCAAACTTTTGCATCCGTTCATACCGTTCGTCACCGAGGAAATCTACTCGAAATTCGCACCGAAGGGCAGCGTGCTGATGGTTCAGAGTTGGCCGTCGTACAACAAGCACAGAGTGTTCAGAAAGGAAGAAGCGCAGTTCGAGGGACTTAGAGAGATCATAAGTTCGATAAGAAACTTGCGCAACGAAATGAACGTCGCGCCGTCAAAGAAGATAAACGCGTACGTCATTGCCAAAGACCCCAAATTTATCGAGTCGGCAAGCGCGTATATCCAAAAACTCGCGGGCGTGAACGAAGTCAAACTCGTCGAGGACAGAAGCGGACTGGGCGCAAAGGTGAGCGCGATAGTCACGCACGACGCGGAAATACTCGTTCCGCTCGGCGAACTCATAGACGAAGATAAGGAAAAAGAGCGTATCAATCAAGAGATTGCGCAAACGATGCAAATCATTCAAAAGTCGCAAGGACTTTTGGCAAACGCCGGATTCGTGTCCAAAGCACCGCAAAAACTTATCGACAACGAGAAAGACAAACTCGAAAAGGCAAACGAGAAACTTGCAAAACTCAAAGACAAACTCGCAATGTTCGAGTAAGGGGGCAAGATGAGAGTAAAAAACAGCAATAATAGCAAAGCCTGCTTCAAACAGGCTTGGAAATACTTTTTCGACAAGGGCGCGTATCTTATGCTTATGAGCGTCGCGCCTGCGTTGCTGTTGCCGTTTTTGCTCTCGCCGTCCTCGACGCTTTACTATCTTTTTGACTATAAGACCATAAATCCGTCGAATTTTGCGGATATGTACGTCGCAATGCGCGAACTTCCGTTTTCCTACTGGTATCTGGGGCTTATCGGACTTGCGCTTTTGGTGTTTTTCGTCGCGATTATGTACGGCGTTATCGACACGCATATGCGCATAGGCGTATTCACGATTGCGCCGAACAGAGTGAAAACGAGGCTGAATTTCAATCTTTTGACCTCGCTTTTGTTCTGCTTGCTCGCGTTCTGCTCGTTCGAGATATTCAACTTGCTTGCGACGGTTTTGTACTATCTATGGTGGGTGACGTTCAAGAGTAGGGTGACGTGGCTCGTGTTCTCGTCGCTTACGCTCGTAATAATGCAGTTGTCGATGATACTCATTATGTCGATAGTCATACTTTGGCCGCCGTACTGTCTGCATACGGGGCTTCCGAAAAAAGCCGCATTGCGCCAAGCGGTCAGAAGCATGTCGGGACGGATCGCAAACACGTTCTTCACCTTGCTTTTGTGCATTCTTCCCGTCGAAATATGTATGATAGTGACGGGCGCGCTCAAATGCGGCGTTATCGCGGAAGTGCTTTTGGACGCTATTGCGTATTTATACGTCGTTCCGTTCTATATCACGCTTATGTACAATCTTTTCTACGAGGTCACGGGCACGGAACGTATGGACTTGGAAAAGAAGAAAAAAGATATTTGGTCAAAATAGAATCCGCAAAATCCGCAAATTCGGTTTTGCGAAAAAAATATGAGGCAATGCCTCGGAGAGTAATATGGAATTTAAGTATTCGTTATCCCTGTTGTTTTCAAATATGGGGCACGCGGTGAAGATCTTTTTGTGGATCGTAATATCGCTGGTGCTGTCGATTGCGATCGGCGCAGCGATAATTCTGCCGATATGGAACGCACTTTCGGCGGTCAGCGACGTAAACTCGTACGTTTTGGCAATAAAAGACAGCGTAGCGTCGGTGTGGAACGGCTTGTCCACCATACGCGGCGCAATTGACGATATACTGCACTTGCTCGAGCGTGTGTTCGAAATATGCTCGCAGCACGCAGGAATCACCGCCGGACTCGTTTTCGCAGGGATTTTCGTCTATGCGCTTTACTGCTTTATTTTCGGACTTTCGTACTACACGAACGCCGACATAATCAACAATCTTATGGCGTCGAATATGCGCTACGGATTTGCGAGCAATATGGCTCTCAACTTCAAAAAATGCTGCAAGTACTCGGCGGCAAGGCTTACAATAACCCTTCCCATCGACTTGATATTTGCCGCGTTGATGTTGTCCATTTTGTTCGGACTTTTCGATTCGATAGCGTTTTTCGTAATGCCCATACTCATAGTCGTCGGCATTTGCATATGTTCGTTGCGCGCTACGCTTCTGGCAGGGTGGTTGCCAAGAATGATTTTCCACCCCGAGGAAAGCGTATACACGAGTTTCACGAGAAGTTTGACCTACGTCAAGAGCAACGTCGGCGGACTTTTCAAATCCTATGCGGTGACTTTCACAATCGTGTATCTTTGCACGACGACGTTCGCAATACCCACGGGCGGACTTATGTCCCTCGTTTTGCCGTCGATGTACTATTTTATGCTCAGAGCAATCGAACTTATCGGCTACTACAAGACAAAAGGCTTCAGTTTCTACACGGACGCAACGACGGTTATCAACACCGTCGAGTACGGTTTCCGTGCCGAACAACAATCGGACGACTACGACTACGAGGCGCAAGACGGACGTCAGATAACCATAGACGAGTACGTCAAAGATAAATCGGACGAGGAAAAATCCGACGAAGAATAAGAAACGAACGTATTGCGCAACATCGAGCAAAGCGCAATCGAAAGATAAAAAACAGAATCGCAAAAGACCTACGATAAACGGACATTTTTAGGAGCGAATTATGAAATTTAGAATGAATTTCGGCATTGTCAAAACGGTAATCGTCGCCGTAGTTATTTTGGGTGCGCTGGCAATCGGCGGACTCGACATAGCAATGATAGCGGGCGCAAAGGGCGTAACCACTCAACAACCGGCTGTTGCGTGGGTATCTCTCGTTGCCGCGCTTATAATTGCGGTTGCCGCCGCGCTCGTGCTTTTCAACAGTTACTACGGATTCAAGGACGACAAAATGATTGCCGTTCTCGGCTTTTTCGTGGACAAAATCAAGTACGACGACGTCGTTTGCATAAAGCAAAACAGCATAACGCGCGAGATTTACGTCATCGTCAAAGGTCAAAACGAACAAGACGGCGAGATGAGTTTCAAGGTGAATATCGCAACCGCAAAAGTCGACGCTTTCATTCACGAAATGCGCAACCATATCGGCGAAGTCATCGTTGAAGTTTTCACACCCGAAAAGAAAGACAAAAACAAAAAGTAATTTTAGACTTCTTCGCCCGCATAAGATTATGCGAGGTGGCTGTGAAAATCGTCGTCGAAATTGACTTAAACAGAATAGAGCAAAACATCCTTGCGACAAAGCGACTCGTCGGCGTGCCCGTTATGCTTATGGTCAAAGCGGACGCCTACGGGCACGGACTTATCAAGGTCGCAAAGCGAGCGGAAAACGTCGTTGACGCTTTCGGCGTGGAAACTCTCGAAGAAGGGTTGAAACTAAGACGCGCAGGCATAAAAAGCGAAATTCTCGTGCTTGCTCTTTGCGAAAACGAGATATTCAGGGCGTATAAGCAAGATTTGACAATCGGATTGCACAATCGAGCGCAGTTCGCAAAAATAGTGAGTTTGATAAACTCAAACCACATAAATCCCGCAAAACTTAAAACGCACGTCAAAGTCGACAGCGGTATGCACAGACTGGGTTTTTGCCTTGACGAACTTCAAATAGTCTTGAAAAAGGCAAAATCGCTCGGCATAAAAGTTTCGGGCATATATTCGCATTTGCGCGACGAAACGGAATCGCAAAAAGGCGCATTCGACAAGTTCGTCGAGGTTGCAAAGGGATATTATCCCGATATAAAAGCGCACCTTGCTTCGAGCCATTCGCTTTTCAATCCGAATTTGCGCTACGACGGCGTGCGGCTGGGCATAAACGCATACAAGGGCGCAATGAGCGCGTATTCGCAAGTCATTGAATCACGACGCTTGCAAGCAGGCGAAAGAGTGAGTTACGGCGATTTTGCTTTGCAAAAAACGACGAATACTGCGGTCGTTTTCGGCGGATATGCCGATTCGATTGCAAGGGAAAATCCCTCGTCGGTGTGGATTCGAGGCAAAAAATGCGCAGTTATAGGCAACGTGTGTATGGATTGTTTCGTCGTCGATACGGGCGATTTAGTTGCAAAAGTCGACGAAAAAGTCTTGCTTTTCGACGGCGACAAAGCAAGCGAAGTCGCAAGCGAACGAAACACTATAGAATACTGCCTTATGACGTCGCAAAAAGGCAGAATAAAGAGAGTTTATCTCAATTGAAAGCGATAAAACGCATCGAAATTTTCAAAAATATCGATGTTGAAAATCGCTCGAAACGACGTAAAAACAGTGTAAAAAACGACGTAAAAACGGCGTAAAAACGGTGTGAAAAACGCATAAAAAACGGCAAAAAACACGCAAAAAACGTATAAAAAACGACTGAAAAATGAACAAAATCGAAGCACGAAAATATGCAAAAGCGCAAATCTCGAAGATGAGTTCGGCGCAAAAAGAATGGGCAAGCGGCGCAATCGCCGACGCTCTTTCGGGACTTTTCGAGTTTGCGCACGCGCCGAAGGTTTTCGTTTATTTAGGCACGGACGCCGAGCCGAACACCGAGGAAATCGTAGGGCTTGCACTTATGCTCAAAAAGGTGGTTTGCGTGCCGAGAGTTTGTGGCGAGGATATGAAAGCAATCGCAATCTCGCCGTTCACCAACTTCAAGACCAACAAATGGGGCATACTCGAGCCCGTCGGCTCGCATTCTGTCGACGACCCGACGATTGCACTCGTGCCTATGGTTGCGTTTGACGGCTTGAAAAGGGCGGGACACGGCAAAGGTTATTACGACCGCTATCTTGCCTCGCACGATTGTTTCGTGATAGGTCTTGCGTTCGATTGCCAACAGGTCGAAGGACTCGAAACGGATTCTTTCGACGTTCCGCTCGACGTTCTCGTCACCGAAAAGCGGATTATCGACGCAAGCGGCGAAAGAGCCAACCCCTACGGCGCGGATATGCCGTAAAAGTCGAAAATAACGTCAAGATGCTGTTGTTATAAAAGCAAACGCCAAACGATAAACGAAGCGGATAAAACGACCATTTGCACAACGATAAATATATGAGTTTTATCTGCTCAAAACGAAAATTATTATATTCTTTGAATATAAACGGTGAAAAATGAGAGTTGTTGCAGGAAAGTACAGAGGCAAAAATCTCGCCTCGCCCAAAGACGACAGAGTTCGTCCCACAACCACGAGAATAAAAGAAACGCTTTTCAACGTCTTGCAAGGCTACAGTCAGGACGCAGTCGTACTCGATTTGTTTGCGGGAAGCGGCGCACTCGGCATAGAGTGCATTTCGCGCGGTGCGAAAGAGGTCGTGTTTGTTGACAACAGCAAGGACAGCATAGAACTCGTGCGCAAAAATTTGCAAGGAATAGACGGCAATTTCAAGGTGGTCAATTCCGATTTTTCGGGCGTACTTCGCAATGCGTACGTCACGGGCAAAAAGTTTGATATGATATTCGTAGACCCGCCGTATGCGAGCGGACTGGGCGAACTTGCGCTCGGCTTGATATTCGACCTCGATTTACTTGCGGAAGGCGGCGTAGTTGTGTTCGAGCACGGCGCGGAAAAGACCTACGAGGTGAGCGACAAACGCTATAAGCAGCGCACCAAGATAATGGGGACGGTGGTTGCCGAGTTTATATCTCGCAAATCCGTCGCACTTATGGCGGGCAGTTTCGACCCGTTCACAAAAGGACACGAAGCGGTGCTTGACGAGGCTCTTTGCGAGTTTGACGAAGTGTGGGTTGCTTGTCTTGTCAATCCCGACAAAAAATACACTTTCAATTCTGCGCAACGCCTTGCGCTTTGCGAGTGCGTATGCGCTCAAAAGAAGGGCGCAAAGGCGATATATTCCGAAAAATACGCCGTCGAAGTTGCTTCCGATGTCGGCGCAAGCGTGCTGATTAGAGGCATAAGAGGGGACGAGGACAAAGCGTACGAGGACGATATGGCAAAGTTTAACCGCGAGCACGGCTTTGAAACGCTTTTCATCGAGCCGAACGTCTTTTCAAACGTAAGTTCGACAAAGGCAAGAGAGCAAATCGCAAAAGGCGATTACTCGTCGATACCGGCGTGTTGCGTTCCGCTTTTGACGTCCAAAGAGTTTGCCGACTTAAAGTAAGCAAAACGCAAAAAAACAAGGATAAAAACAGAAAAACAGCGGTAAAAAAGCATAATTTTTGCCGTAAAAAATACAAAAAAAAATAAAACAAAACGTTATACGAAAGGGGTGCGTTATGGAAACCATCGATATGCTTATCAACGAAATCGAAAGCGAAGTGCTTAAAGCCAAAAAAGCGGCGTTCAGCAGCAGTGACATCGTCATCAACAAAGCCGTTTTGCTCGACCTTATCTCGCGTTTCAGAGCGAGTTATCCGCTCGTGTTGAGAGAGGCTACGCAAATCAAAAAAGAGCGCGACGACATCATCGAAAAAGCCGAAAAGTACGCAAACGAAACGATGGACAAGGCGGAAGAACAAGCAAAACGTCTTATGACCGAAACCGAAGTGTACACTCGCGCAAAAGCGGAAGCCGAAGCAATGCAACGCGAAGCGGAAGAAAACTATCACAAGATGGATTACGAAGCCCGCTCGCTCGCGTTCAACATTCTCGACAGCGCGGAAAAAGCGATGAAAGACAGCCTCGGCATCATCAACGACAGAAAGCGTAAACTCGTTGAAGAATAAGCAAAAATCATTGCTCAAACGGCGTTGCGGCAAAGTCAATCGCCTATGTCGTCATTCAGAGCGTAGCGTGGGAATCCCCTAAACAGAAACGAAAACATTTGGGCGATTGACAAAAACCGCACTTGTTCTCGCAATTGCTAACCGCGCAAGCCCTCTTTACTCTCAAAATAAGACGGGCAAAAACTCAAACCGCAATTTCGTGCGAGTGCTTGCTTGGTGAGGGCGTGCTATGCACGCAAGCGGTTAAATGAACACTTATTCGAAGCGTACTTATTAACGGTATGTGCTTATTCGCAGACGGAACACGAGCCGCAAGGCGGCGAGAAAAGCGAACGCCGAGCTTGACGAACAGTACAAGCGACTGCGCCGTTTGGGTGCGAAGCTGGCGCACAAAGCGCAGTGGCA
>DKCG01000017.1:33216-36687 GCA_002449145.1 Christensenella sp. UBA6880
AAACACGTGAGGAAGGGGAAGCTTCATTTTTTGAAATAAATATAGGATATATCATTCAAAGCCGCAATTACGCTGCGATAGATAAACTCGAATCAGCATTATGAAAATTGTCATTCTTGACGGGGCAACCGCAAAAGGGAAGGAACTAAATTTCGATTTCCTCAATCGGTTCGGTGACGTGACGTACTACGACACGACGAGCAAAGAGGACGTTTTGCCGCGCGCAAAAGACGCAGATATTTTGGTTATCAACAAAATCGTGATGGACAAAGATACGCTTGCCGAGTGCAAAAATCTCAAACTCATCACCATTTTGGCAACGGGCTACAACATTGTCGACATAGAGGCGGCAAAGACACTCGGAATCACCGTGTGCAACGTGCCGTATTACAGCACCAATTCCGTTGCGCAACTCACTTTTGCGTTTATCCTCGAATTTGCGTGCAAACTCTCGTTGCATACGCAATCGGTTGCAAGAGGGGACTGGCAAAATTGCAAGGATTTTGCGTACACGCTCGACACGCTTCACGAACTCTGCGGCAAAACGCTCGGCATAATCGGCTACGGCAGTATAGGCAAAAAGGTTGCTCAAATCGGCAAGGCGTTCGGAATGAACGTGCTTATCAGCACTCGCACACCCGTCGAGGGTTGCGTATCTAAAGAAGAAGTATTCAAAAACGCCGATTTCGTCACTTTGCATTGTCCTCTCAACGAGCAATCCAAACTTATGATAAACGAAAAAAGCCTTGCGCTTTTCAAGCCTACGGCATACCTAATTAACACGGCAAGAGGCGGACTTATCGATGAAAACGCACTTGCCGACGCACTGAATAGCGGTAAAATCGCGGGCGCGGCACTTGACGTGCTTACGAGCGAGCCGCCCGAAGCGGACAATCCGTTGATTCACGCCGAAAACTGCATAATCACGCCGCATATTGGGTGGGCGAGTCTCGAAGCGCGCGTGCGACTTTTGCACGCGACGGAAGACAATGTTCGCGCGTTTTTGCAAAACTCGCCCATAAACAAAGTGAATTGAAAATGCATTTGTTTAATATTCGTTATTAATCGTTTTGCGATAACGATACGAAAAACAGTAATAGCGTTATAAAAACATAAAAGCACACAAAAACGTATAAAACCTAATAAAAACGTACGAAAAAACGGCAGTTGCAAAACTGCCGTTTTTGTATCGTTTGAAGACTTGCGCTTACTCGTCGGCGCGTTCGATTGAGAGAAGGTGAGTGGGGAACTCTCTTATCAAAGAGTTGAATTTCATCGGGTCAAGTTCGTCCGTAGTTGCCACTTCGATGGTTGCGATGATGCTTTCGCCGACTTGTTTGACCTTGTAAGAACTCACTTTGTTTGTGCCGAGTTTGTCGAGAATTTGATTGAGAACGTCGTCGTTTTCAATCCATATTTGCATTTTTATGAGCGCGATATGTCTTGTCGTAAACGCTTTGATGGGCAAGTGGAAGATGAGTTGCAAAAGAAGGATAATCACGGTTGCGCAAACGCCCGTGACGATAAATCCGCCGCCGACTGCCATGCCGATTGCCGACGTTGCCCAAACGCCTGCCGCCGTCGTAAGACCGTGCATAACGTCTCTGCGGTACATAATGATACCTGCACCCAAAAAGCCGATACCGGTGACGACTTGCGCGGCGATTCTCGTTGCGTCGCCGTCGAAAACGTTGCCCGCAATGTCGCTAAACAACGGTGCGGTGAGGTATTTCGACAAAATCATAAACAGGCAAGACGCCAAACACACTATCGCGTGCGTGCGTATACCCGCCTCTTTGCTTCGGGATTTGCGTTCGAGACCGATTGCGAATCCGCATACGATTGAAACGATCATTCTGACGATAAAATGCCAAACGTCCTTATTCCAATCGACAACTGCCCAATTATCCATATTATTCTCCGTCGTAATTTTGTGGACTAATTATATTATTTGATATGAGTTATGTCAATGTTCTATACAACATTTTTTATGCAAATATACTTTTAGAAGCATACAAAATGTTGTTTTTGCGCTGTTTTTTCGCTCTTGTACGTTGCATGAAAACTATGTTTTTGCGGCTTATATGCGGAAAAGCGTAAAACGCGCTTTTGCTTTTGCAAGATGTTTTGACAACGAAGCAAGCGGAATGGTATAATAGTATTATAGAGGTGAACTATGCAAATTATCGACGGCAAACTCGTTGCCAAAGTCACGAGAGAGCAAATCAAAAACGACGTTGAAAATCTCAAAAAACTCGATTGCCCTTGCGGAATCGGTCTTGCGGTTATTCTTGTGGGCGACGACCCCGCGTCGCAAGTGTACGTTCGCAACAAAATCAAAGCGTGCGACGAAGTGGGCATAAAGTCCTTTCTTTGCAAACTTCCTGCCGAAAGCACTTTCGACGAGGTTGCGGGCACGATAAGTTATCTCAACGAAAACCCCGACGTATCGGGTATGATTTTGCAACTTCCGCTTCCCAAGCACCTCGACGAAAATTCGCTTCTCGACCTCATCGACCCCGATAAAGACGTTGACGGTTGCCACTACGTTCAAAAGGGCAGACTCTGGACGGGGCGCGACAGCCTCGTCGCTTGCACGCCGTACGGGGTAATGAAACTTCTCGACTATTATGACATTCCGCTCGAAGGCAAAAACGCGGTCGTAATAGGGCGTTCAAACCTTGTGGGAAAACCGCTTGCGCAACTTTTGCTTGACAGAAACTGCACGGTTACTATATGCCATTCTCGCACGCAGAACCTCAAAAATATAACCTCGCAAGCCGATATAGTGTGCGTTGCCATAGGCAAAGCGAAATTCCTCAAAGGCGATATGGTCAAGGAAGGCGCGGTTGTGATTGACGTGGGTATGGACAGAGACGAAAACGGCAAACTTTGCGGCGACGTCGATTTTGACGAAGTTGCGCCTAAATGCTCGTTTATAACGCCCGTCCCGGGCGGCGTCGGACCTATGACGGTCACTATGCTTTTGGCGAACACGGTTAAGGCATACAAATCTCATTTTGAAATTAATAATTAATAATGAATAATTAATAATTGCGGACGGGTGCAAAGCACCCGAAACGAACAGTTATTCGAAGACTACTCGTACACGAAATGTGCTAATTCGCAGACGAGATGAAAACCGCCGTCCGCGAACTTGCAGAGCGGACTTCTAACGGACACTCATTCGAAGCGCACTTATTAACGGTATGTGCTAATTCACAGACGGAACACGAGCCGCAAGGCGGCGACCCATTGCTCAAACGGCGTTGCGGTGAAAGCAACAAACAATGTGTTTTGCTTAACACCGCACTTGTTTTCGCAATCACTAACCGCGCAAGCCCTCTTTGCTCTCAAAATAAGACGGATAAAAATTCAAGCCGCAATTCCGCACGAGTGCTTGCTTGGTGTATGCGCACTTTGTGCGCAAGCGGAAAATTTGAACGGCGATTGGGCGCGACGCGTTAAACA
>DKCG01000017.1:36713-43270 GCA_002449145.1 Christensenella sp. UBA6880
AGCGAACGAGGCGGATTGCCTCGCAAACGCCGAAGTCCAAAGCCCGAATGGAAGGGGTGACGTGTTATTTTAAGATTTACACACTACACTTTTGTAGAGGAAGAATATTTGTTTGTTGCTTCCATCGCGACGATGTTTTCGCAATGATTAACTTGTAAATTTATTTCTTGCAAATAATCTCGTTCTATGCTACAATTATTTAGAAAAATAAAAGTATGACGCGCGCGCGTTAAATAATTTAGAGGGAATTATGGAATACAAAATGCTGTTTTCGCCTATGAAAATAGGTAATTGCGAAATTAAAAACCGTATCGTTATGTCGCCTATGCTTATGGGCTTCGGTCAGTTCGACGGTTGCGTAACTGAGCAACTTATGGACTATTACGAGGAACGCGCAAAGGGCGGTACGGGTCTTATCATCACCGAAATCACTCGTATCAACGACGTACACGGTTCGGCGGCGTTCGCGCAACTCGGCGCAAGTCACGATTATCAAATTGCGGGTCTTCACGAATTTGCAGAGCGTATACACAAACACGGCGCAAAACTTTTCGTGCAGTTGCATCACCCCGGACGTCAGAACGTCGGTCTTGCAATCGGCACCGTTCCCGTGTGTATCGCAATGACGAGAATGTTCAAGAGTTTCCCCAAAATGCTGTTCAAAATCGCGCCGAAAATCGCGCCGTTTATGTCTAAACATAATCTTGCGTTGTCGTCGGTGTCCGCGTCGAAGTGCGAGCCGAGTTATTTTGCAGGCGGCAGAGTGCGCGCTTTGAGCCATAGGGAAGTCAAAAAAGTTATCCGTCAATTTATAGACGGCGCGGTACGTTGCCAAAAAGCGGGTATCGACGGCGTTGAACTTCACGGCACGCACGGTTATCTTATCCAACAATTCCTTTCTCCCAACACCAACCACAGAACGGACGAATACGGCGGAAGTTTTGAAAACAGACTTCGTTTCTTGCGCGAAATCGTGGAAGGAATCCGCAAAGAATGCGGCAATTATCCCATCATCGTGCGACTTACTCTCGACGAGTTCTATTCCAAAATCGGCAAACCCGAAAAAGGCTATAACTTCGAAACGGGCTTGAAATACGCAAAGGCTATCGCGGATATGGGCGTTGACGCTATCGACGTTTCGAGTGCGGCTTACGACACGTTCAACTACTGGCTCGAACCCACGAGTTTCGAGTGCGGCTGGCGTAAATACCTTGCGGCTGCCGTAAAGAAAGAGGTTAAAATTCCTGTTCTTGCAGCAAACCTTATTCGCACCCCCGAACAAGCGGAAAGACAACTCGAAGAAGGCGATCAGGACTTTGTGTCTCTCGGCAGACCGCTGATTGCGGATCCTCATTGGGCTGAAAAAGCACAAAGCGGTCATGAAAACGAAATCAAACGCTGCATTTGCTGTCTTTACTGCATCCAAAGCATGCAAGACAATGCATATCACGGTGATCACGGTTATTGTGCGGTCAACCCGACGGTCGGCAGAGAAAAAGAATTCGACAATCTTCCCAAAGACGGAAACGGCAGAGTGGTCGTTGTCGTCGGCGCGGGCGTAGCGGGTCTTACTTGCGCGGAAATGCTCGGTCGCAGAGGATTCAAAGCAATCGTGCTTGAAAAAGACAACCAAATCGGCGGACAAATTCAACTCGCAGACAAACCGCCCAAGAAAGAAAAACTCGGTTGGTCGTTTGAAGATATGCGCACCAACGCGGAAAAATTCGGCGCGGAAATCCACCTTAACACCGAAGCGACGCCTGAAGTTATCGCAAGTTACAATCCGTATGCGGTTGTCGTCGCAACTGGTGCTTGCGCAGTCAAACCTCGCTCTATCGAGGGCGTAAACCTTGAAAACGTCTACACGACCACGCAAATTTTGAGCGGTGAAGTCAAACTCGAAAACAAAAAGGTTGCTCTCATCGGCTCGGGTATGACGGGGCTCGAAACGGCGGAATTGCTCGTTGAAGGCGGCAACAAGGTCACAATCGTCGAAATGGCGGACACTCTCGCACCGGGAACGTGGTTCCAACACCTCGACGACATCGTGCCGAAACTCGACGCAAAGGGAACGCAATATATCCTTTCTCACAAACTAAACTCGATTGACGAAAAGGGCATAGTTATCGAACCTGTCAAACTCGACAAGAATCGTAAACCCGTAAGTCAAGGCAAGCCTTATCACGTTGACGCAGACGCGGTCGTGCTTTCGCTCGGCGCACGCTCGGTCAACTCGCTTGCAAAAGAACTCGAAGGCAAGGTGAAGAATCTTTACGTCATCGGCGACGCGAAGAAGGTCGGAAGAATTGCGGACGCAACGCGCGAAGCGTATGATGTTGCAATTCACGTAATAAAATGATCTGCTTTGATATCTTGATAAATAAATAGTAACAATATTTCGGTTAAAAAAATCAGAGATATCGGATGTATTGACTTTATACGCAATTTTGCCCGGTAAAATGCCGCAAAATCGCCTTATGTTATTAATGCGATTTTGCGGTTGTTTTTCATAACTTTGTAATTTATTCTCGAAAGATATAATATAAAAGGTCTTTTACGATTTAACGCAATGTATATTCAACGCAACTCGTTTACAAATTCCTCGACTAAATCGAGGGCGCGCTTTATGACATCGAGTGAATAAGCGTAACTTATGCGAACATAGTCTTTTCCGCTTTCCCCGAATGCGCCGCCGGGGACGACGGCAACGTTTTTTGAATCGAGAAGGGAATACGCAAATTCTTCGCCGTCCATATTTGTTGATTTTACGCTCGGAAAGACGTAAAACGCACCGCGAGGTTTGAAACATTTTAGTTGCATTTTAGATAGCCGTTCGACGATGTATTTTCTGCGTTTGTCGTACTCGTCGCGCATAAGGTGCACTTCCTTGAAGTTGTCCTCGAACGAGGCGTTGAGTGCTTCGAGGGCGACGTATTGCGCGGCGGTCGAGGCGCACATAATCGAGTATTGATGTATTTTGAATATCACGTCGATTATCTCTTTCGGGGCGCAAACGTAGCCGAGCCGCCAACCCGTCATTGCAAAATATTTTGAAAATCCGCTTATCACTATCGTGCGCTCGCGCATACCCTCAAGGGAAGCAATAGATGTGAATTTTGCACCGTCGTAGGTCAATTCGCCGTATATTTCGTCGCTGAAAACGATTAAATTATGCTTTTTTATCGTCGGCACGAGTCGTTCGAGGTCGGCTTTTTCCATAATTGCGCCCGTTGGATTGTTGGGGTAGGCGAGCAAAAGACCTTTCGTCTTGCTCGTAATCGCCTTTTGTAGTTCGTCTTCGGTGAGTTTAAAGTCGTTTTCGATTTTACACTCGATAGGCACGGGGATTCCGCCCGCAAGCAGTACGAGTGGCGCATAGCATACGAAACACGGTTCGGGAATAAGGATTTCGTCGCCGTACGCTATCACGGCTCTGAACGCTGCGTCTATGCCTTCGCTTGCGCCTACTGTGATGATAATTTCGTTTTCGGGGTCGTATTCGACCTTCGAAAACCGTTCCGTATAGACGGATATTGCCTTGCGAAGTTCAAAAAGTCCCGCATTTGCGGTGTATTGCGTTTTGCCTTGCGCAATGCTCTTGATTCCCGCTTGCGAAAACGCCGTAGGTGTGGAAAAGTCGGGCTCGCCCACGCCGAGCGAAATGCAGTTCTTGCGAGTGGCGGCTATGCCGAAAAATTCGCGTATACCCGACGGTTTAATGCTTTGCGCTACGGGATTCAGAAGTTTCGAGTAATCCATTTTGCCTCTTTTCAGGTCGATTTTAATAATGTTTTTTATAACATATAATGTATGATTTTGTCACGCAAATTTTTACTGATTGAAAAAGGTTAAATCAAAAGCATAATTTCAAGTCCGCCTATTGCGGCGAAAAGGGCGGGAACGCCAACGAGAAAACCGCGTTTTACAAAATCAATAAAGGTGAATTTGACGTTTTGAGTTTTAAGAATCGAGTTCCACATAATAGCGGCAAGCGCGCCTATGGGGGTGAGTAACGCGCCGAGATTCGAGCCTATTATCGAAGCGTAAATCGCGCCTTTGAGGTTTTGCGCGGACACGCTTTGAAGAATTTGAGAATACAAAACCGACATCGGTATGTTGTTCATAAGGTTTGCAAAAAGCGCGGACGTAGTGCCGAAAGTGAGGGCGCAATCGGCGTTTTGCAAGGAAGCGGCAAGGTATTCGGTTACACCGCATTGATTGAGCGAAAGCACGATGACGAACATCGAAAGCAGAAACGGCACGAGTTGCCACGGAAGCCGCGCAATGGTTTTTCCTATTGGTTTTAGCGACTTCTTTTGCGCAAGCGTCGCTATGGTGCTTGCCACGAGAACGATTCCGAACGCGCAAAGCGACACAATCCACATTTCAACGCCGATATACGACGATATTGCAAGCATTATAGTTGCGAGGCACAACACTACGAGACCTATGACAAGGCAAGGTTTGTTGTCGATTGTCACTTCGCGCTCGTGCGCGTTCATAGGTGCGGAAAGTTTCTTTCTGAACATCAGATACAGTATCGCAAGGGAAGAAAGCCCTGCAAAAATCGTCGGAAGCGCCATTACGCCGACGTATTCGGCAAAGCCGACTTTCATCGACGTGGCAAGGTAGATGTTCGTCGGATTGCCGATTATCAAAAACATACTGTAAGTGTTTGCGGCGACAAATTCTGTGAAGATAAAAGGAATCGGGTCGATGTCGCAGTTTCGCGCAAAATAGCAGATAAAGGGCGTAAAAGTGAGGATAATCACGTCGTTTGAAGTGAAAATCGTCAATATCGACGTTGTGATATACAAGAGGAAAAACAACTTTTTCTGACTTGCGCCCGCCTTTTTGAGCACGGCGTTTGCGAGCCATTTGAAAAAGCCTATTTCGTCGAGATACACGCTTAACGCGGTCATCGAAAGGAACAATACGAGGATTTTGAGCGGATTCACTTCGTCGTTAGAGGTGAATTGCGCCCAAACAGACTTTGCGTCCACGCCGCCGGCAGCAAGCAGGATTATCGCGCATACAAAGGGAATGAGCCAGTACAGACTCAATCCGATTTTGCCTATGCGCAGGCGCAGATTGAAAAGCGTAGAGAGCAAGATGCCCAGCGCGCAGATTATGAATACACTCAGTTGAAACGCCATATTTTCCTCGTTCGTACAGCCGCTATTATGCTCTCAATCGACCAAAAACGCAACGGTTTCGACTCGTTTTGCAACATGCTTTCGCAAATTTGACGTTTTGCGACAATCGTTGTGTTTATCGCTATGGACAAAATCGCAAAAACGTGATAATATATTTGCTATCAAGAGGTGACATCTATGTTTGAAATCGTAACCGACAATGCCGCAGACCTTTTTGAAGGCTATTATGACGAAAATCCCACGAGGCGTTTGCCTTTTTCGTTCACGCTCGAAGACCACTTCTACGAGAAAGACGACGAGTATCCCATCGAACTGTTCTATGAAAAGTTGAAAGCGGGAAAACTCGTCAAAACCTCTCAAATCAATCCCCACGACGCCGAAGTTATGTTCGAGCAAGTGCTTCAAGAGGGCAAGGACTTGCTTTATATCGGTTTCTCGTCGGGTATGAGCGGCAGTTTCGACAACATATCCTACATCGCAAAAGGCTTGCGTATCAAATATCCCGACAGAAAGATTATCGTCGTCGATACGCTTGCGGGCGCGGGCGGCGAAGGCTTGCTCGTCTATTATGCAAAGAAAATGCAAAACGAGGGCAAGAGTATGGAAAAAATCGCCGAATGGGTTGAAAATCACAAACTCAACGCGCACCATTGCTTCATCGTCAGCGACCTCATCAACCTTCGCAACAGCGGACGTATTTCCACGCTCGCCGCGCTTTTCGGTATGATAGTGCATATCAACCCCGTGCTCGAACTTACAACGCAAGGAAAAATCGGTATCGTTACAAAGTCCATTGGCAGAAAGAAGTCGATTTCCGAAATGGTCAAGTTTTTCAAGACCAATTACATCAAGGACGACAACGATTTTATCCTCATCGGACACACCAATTGTCCCGAAGAAGCCCACGCCTTCGGCGCGCAAATCGAGCAACATTCGGGCGGTATTCCCGTAAAGTACGGATACATCAACCGTTTGGTGTCGGGCTGCGCGGGGTATAATGCTCTTGCCGTGTTCTTTATGGGCAAAACTCGCGTTTGAGTGCGCTATTGAGCGCATAGCGGCGTCAGACACCTTCGCCCGTCAACTCATTTACGTTTTGTAAATTATGGTTGCCGTGCGAAAGTATCTTCCTTGCTCTGCATCTCAATATCGCACTCAAACAGTGCAGTATTTGGTGAATAACTTTATCTGACGCTCAAATATCGCGCTCAAATAGAGCGGTATTGGGCAAATAACTGCGGCAACACACATCGCTTGTCAACTCATTTACGAATTGTAAATTAGGGTTGCCATTCGATGTGTGTTTTCTTGTTCTTCATCCAAATATCGCGCTTAAATGTGTGCTTATTAACGGAATGTGCGATTTTGAAGACGGAACGCGAGCCGCAAGGCGGCGAGAAA
>DKCG01000017.1:43453-67337 GCA_002449145.1 Christensenella sp. UBA6880
GTGAGGAAGGGGGAAGTTTTAATTCTAAATTGTTTAATTCTGCAATTATTAATTAAAAAAGCCTCGCAGTCTGCGAGGCTTTTGCAAATCAAATTCGTTTCGGGGTGGAATCCTTTTTCTCTTTGTCGCCGTTTTTGCGAGTGAGATATATCGAGGCAAAGATTGCGCTTCCCGCAAGCGCGACGATTATCGCAAGCACAATCGCTACGATTTGAACCGTCGTGAGTCCGTTTATCTTCAAATGCTCTTTTTCGATGTAGCCGACTTTGTCGTCAAAGGTTACGAGATAGAAGTCGTCGAGCGTTTCGAGCACCTCGACTTGACTGCCGTCGACGATTTGAAGTATGACTTCGCTGTTTTTGTCGGCAGCGGAGTATACGTTGACCATTCCGCCCACTCTGTCGGCGTTGGCTCTGCCGTAAACTTTGTCTTTTTCGTCAACGATTTCAACGTATTCCTCGATTGCGGACGAGTTGACGAAATAGGTGTTTTCACCGTACTGCACGATAGTCCATTTTGCGTTGTCGTAGCCTGCGACGTCGCTTATTCGAACAACCTTTTCGCCTGCTTTAATCTCTATTGCGCCGTTTTGCGAATATGGCAGAGCGTAAAGCGTGACGTCCTCTTTTGCGACGTATTCGCCGTTTAGCGCGGTAGTTTCGGCAACGGTGAAGTCGTCTTTCGATACGATTGCGAGTTTGTCGCCGACAAGCGCGTATCTAAGGTTTTCGTTTGCGCCTTCGATTGCCTTGTCAATGACGAGATACACGTCGCTCGAAGCGATTTGCGTGTTTTCGAGTCTGCCGTCCCACGAGTATTCGAGCGCGCCGTCGTCGGCGGTTGCGAAAAAGTATTCGCTTCTCTCTAACGTCGGAAGCGTTGCGGTGAAACTTTGCTTTGTCGTTGCGTGTACGTTGAGTGTGCCGACGAAACTTTCTTCGGCGGTGAAGACGACGTTTTCGCCGTCAAGGCATACGCTGGTTATGCTCGCTTTCAGATTTGTCGCTTTAACGGCAATCGTTTGGCTTTGATTTGCGTAATAAGTGACGATTTTGTCTTTGAACGCGACGTACGCTTTGCCCGTATAATCGATTGCAAAGTCGACGGCTTGGGAAAAATCCGCGTTTGCAACGTCAAAAAGTTTCGTTCCGTTGCGGTCTATGCACGAAACGGAATCGGCGGTGAGGACGTAAACGTTCGTGCCGTTTTTTGCGGTGGCGATACGTTTGCCGTTTTCCACGTCGAATATCTTTATGAGCGAGTTGCCGATTGCGGTGTACACGCCGCCTTGTGCGAGAGCGTAGAGTTTGTCGGAATACGCAACGTCGATAACGCTCGGAAGTTCGTACGTTTTTGTGGTTTCGCCGCCCGAAATTCTTTCTATTCTGTCTTGGAATACGCAATATACGTCACGCTCGGAAGAAGTGATCGCAAGGGGGGTGTCATCGAGTTTTTGTTCGGTGAGAGTACCCGATTTGTCAATGGTTGCAAGACGTGAATTGTTTTTGTCCGCGACGATATATCCGTCGTCGGCGGCGCACAAGTCTACGGGATTGTCGAGGTGATATGCGTCGTTGCCCGTCATCGTTATGGACGTTGTTCTCGAAAGACTCGATTTGTCGTTTGAGAGCGTGTACACGACTACGCTCTTGTTCTCGATTGTGAAAACTCTGTTGCCGAAGGCAAAGAACGTTTGCGGATAAATTTCGGTGTGGAAAAGCAATTCGCCCGTGGTTTTGTCGAGGCAAATCAAACGTTTTTGACCCGTGGCGGGCAAAACTTCGAGCGCGTACACGACGTTGCCGACGTACGCTTGCGTGATATTTTGCGTTATGGGGTGCGCTTCGACGGTATTCGAAGTCGTGTCGAATTTCACGAAAAACGCGTTGCCGTAAATGGACGGGAAAGTGTAAAGATTGCCGTTTTCGCCCGCGATTGCGTTCGAGCCGGCAAGTTCGTCGGGGGAATCTTCCGCGTCGACGTTGTAAGTTATCGAGAGATTTTTGTCGTAAATTGTCAACGCGCCTTTTGGCGAGTGTGCGTAAAGGCGAGTGCCGTCGCTCGTTATCGAAGCGATACGAGAGGGCGAGGGCAGAGCGACTTCGACCGCATTTGCCGTTTTGTCGCTTAGGTCTATCGTATAGAACTTATCGTCCGCTTGCAAAAACGCCACGTTTTCAAGCACGAAAAGGCTCGTTACGCTCTCGAAATTCGTTTCGTAAACGAAAGTGTCCGACGAGTCGTTGGGGCGCACGAAAAGCGTGCTAACGTCCTTGTCGTACACCAAAAGATAGTCGGCGTTTGCGCTGACCAAAGACGGATTTGCCGATTGAAAATAGTTTACGGTCGGGAAAAGCCTGACGAAATCGCCATCTTGTATGCTTTCCGCGCTCGCGTAAGACGTTACGGAAGCACTCGAAAAAACTGCCGCGAAAATGACGGCAAACAGCAATATCGTCAATATTTTTCTTGAATTTTCAATCGTCTTTTTCATAGGTATAAGTATAATCAAATTGCAACTTTAAGTCAAGATAATAACTTTACTACTTGAAATATTCGTGCGCGTGTGATAATATCTATAAAAAGGTATATATATGGCAAACAAAAAACGTTATTATAAAAACCGCGCCCCAAAGAGAAATCAAGAGGGCGCAAACGAGCAAATAGCAAAGTATTCCGAAGCGCAACTCACGCTTTCTCTCGAGGATTTGGGTATAGGCGAATCCACTTGCGAACTTCTTTTGAAAAACCGTATTCAGACGGCGGCAGACCTTGTAAAACGCACCGAAAAGGATATGTACAAGGTGCAAGGACTCAACAAAAAGATATTGTTTGAAGTCAAGGACGCTTTGAGGGCGAAGGATATGGAATTGCGCCCCGAACCGCAAAAACAAGCCTCAAACGCAGAGCAAAAGCAGAACGCGACGGACTTTGGTAAGCAAAACGAATCGAGCGGCGAACAAAAAGGCAAATCCGACAAGAAAAAGCCGCAAAACGACGCACAAAAACGCGGCGAAAACGATAAAGAAGCAAGCGATAAATCCGCAAAATCCGAAAGACAGGACAAGAACGAAAAATCTCGCGCTTCCAAATTCGGCCTTTCCGACCGCGCGAGCGCAAAACCGCAACAAAACAAAAATCAGCAGTCGCAAAAGCAAAACGACAAGAATAAGCAAAAACCCGTCGAAAAACTCACCGAGCCGCTAAAGCCCGGGCAATGGCGCAAAGTGCTTAAAGGCGGAAAGTGGGGATATTCCAACGGTTTCAAAATCGTGATTCCCACGATGTACGACGAGATTTTTGCGTTCAAAGAGGGGCTTGCTTCCGTCGAAATCGACGAAAAGTGCGGCTATATCGACGAGGAAAACAACGTCGTCATTCCTCTCGACTACGACACCGCTATGAGTTTTTCCGAGGGTCTTGCGATGGTTTGCAGAGGGGAAAAATGCGGCTACATCAACAAGAATAACGAAGTTATTATTCCGTTTGAATACGACGCAGGCACACCGTTTGAAAACGGCGAAGCCAAAATCAAAAAGGACGGCAAGTGGGGAACTATAACCGTAGAGGGTAAAATCACCTGGATTTAAGTTTTCCTTTGCTCGTGCGCAGGAAAATGAAAAACACCGCCAAAAACGCAACATTTTCAAGGATTTCCCCATTGCGAGTTATCGTGATGGCGGTTGTCCTTGTTTTGTTTTTTAGCGTTATTTTCGCGCCGTCCGTCGCCGAAGCGGTATGTCCCGACGGATACGTCGAAAGCGTAAAGGACAAAAACCTCGACTGGCAAAACGGCGAGGACGAACTCAATCTCGAATACGTCAAAACTCGCGTGAAAAGTTGGCTTTCCGACCCGCAATACGACTTTTCCGCACTCGAAAAAGAGCCTATCGTGGTAGCAGTCGTCGATACGGGCATAAACTTCGAGCACGAGATTTTCACGGGCAAATACGACGAAAACGGCGTTGCTACAGACGATGAAATCGGCAGATACGACGTGCTTTTGCGCGACGAAAAGGGCGATATTATAACCGTCAACACCGCAAACGAACTTAAAAACGCGTACGACGACGCTTCAAACAGACACGGCACGCACGTCGCAGGAATAATCGCAACTCTCATTCACGAACTCGACCTTGAAAAATATATCAAGATTTTGCCTATAAAAGCCTCGAAAGGCACGAGTTTTTCAACGTCGGGCGTTAAAGCAGGCATAGCGTTCGCAATCGAAAACGGCGCGGACGTCGTCAATCTTTCGCTTTGCGAGGACTCTGCGGGTACGGAATCTTCCGAATTTAACAAAATGATAACCGACGCTTACGCTCAAAAGGCTGTTTTCGTTGCGGCGGCAGGAAACGACGGAAAACCCTCTTACGAAAAGAATATTTTTGGCGAATTTAGACATATGTATTATCCCGCGGCAAGCAAAAACGTCATCGGCGTTATGAATTACACCACCGAAAACGGCAAAAAGAAGATTGCTTCGACGTCGAATTACGGCTCGGTATACGATATTTGCGCACCCGGTGAATATATTTATAGTGCGGACGGCAAAACCGCCGATTCGTACAAATCCATGAAAGGCACGAGTATGGCAACGCCGTTTATATCCTTTGCGAGTGCGCTTGCGATTCTCAAAGACAGAGCGTATTGCGCCGCTATGGGCGAAAAAGAGTGCGGCGCGGTCGATATTGCCCAAAACGTCAAACAATCGTATACCGAAACAATAAAAGCGGGCAACTTTACTCTCGGCGTGTTCGATTTTGCGCAGCTGATTTCCGACGATACGAGAATCAGAATTACCGCCGACGGCGACACCGAGCAGTACGTCAATGCGACGAATCCCGTTAAATTCAAACTTAATATTTTCCCGTCCGAGTTTGCAAATTTAGGCACTGTCGTGTGGAAAGTGAACGGAAAAGAGGTTGAAAACGATTCCGAAAATCAATTCGAGTTTGCGTTCGTTCCCGAAAACAAAGTCGGCATTTCAACTATTACAGCCGAGTGGACTTGCGAAGAAGCAAACGAAACGAATAAGGTTGCACAGTGCCAAGTCGAAGTTAAGTATGCCGAATACAGCCAAACGGAAACGGGAAGAATAGAAATATCGGTAACGAACGGCGGAAAAGACGTGGAAACGACGGATAAAACCGTAACCGTAGATTGCAAAAAGAAAATTGAATTTTCAATCGACGAAAGCATAATAAAAAGTTTGAATCCGCAAACGACCGTACATTGGTACGTTGACGGCAATTACGTTGCGGCAGGCAATACTTTTGTTTGCGAGTTTGAAAGAACGGGCGTGCATTACGTCAAGGCGAAAATAGGCAACTATTTCACGAGCGAAACTAGCGTATACGTTTACGAGGGCGCGGAAGAAGTTACTCCTTACGACATAACCGCCGTAGTCGTCGTATGCGTGTTGGTCGTGTGTCTTGCCGCCGTCGTCATAGGCGTTGCGGTGAAGAAGAAAGTCTGACAAATAGAGTTTTGCTCGATTTACAATAAAAGCGCGATTTTGCGCAACGAAAAAAAGACTGTTTTCAAACAGTCTTTTGATTTTTGCGATTTTTAACGTTGCTTACTTGTTTGCTTTGAGTGCGTCCAAAGCGCGGCAGAGAGTGGATTTCTTTCTTGCAACCGTGTTCTTTTTGTAGATACCGTCTTTGAAAGCGCAGTCGATGACGGAAACGGTTTCGGGAAGGAGTTGTTCTGCAAGAGCGACGTCGCCTGCTTCGATTGCTGCGTTGTATTTCTTGATAGCGGTTTTAACGCGCGCTTTCTTTGCGGTGTTGATTTCGTTTCTCTTATCGGAAGTGATAACTCTCTTTTTTGCTGACTTAATATTTGGCATATTTTTCTCCTCGTACTTTTGTACTGACTAAATATCTTTGACATATTAGCATATTAAGATAAAAGTTGCAACCGTTTTGAATGGATTTTTTGCGATTATGCACAATAATGTTATGAATATTGCAAAAAACTTCGGAATAGTCACGGATATTGCGCTCGAAAGCGCGCAGGGCGTGGGACTTACGTCCGCTTGCGAAGCAAAACCGCTCTCGTTCGGAATACAAAAGAGAACGCTCAACGTAAAAACGCTCGAACAAGCAAAGCAAATAGGCAGAGAGAGAGGGGTATATATCACTTTCGATTGCCCCAAATCCGCTCTCGAAAGCCAAAGTTCGATAGAGTATCTCACAAAACAACTCGCTTTTTCGCTGTCCGAACTCGTCGGAATCGTAAAAAAGTCGTCGCCGGTGCTTGTCGTTGGACTCGGAAACCGCCATATAGTTGCCGATTCGCTCGGTCAAAGGTGCGTAGAAAGCGTAAAAGTCACAAGATACGTCGAAGCGGGCGGACGGAAGCAAAGCGTATGCGCATTCGCTACCGGCGTGCTTGGTATGACGGGCATACAGTCCGCCGAACTTATTGCGGGCGCAACGGCGAAAATCAAACCGTCTTGCGTGATTTTGGTGGATTCGTTGGCAACGGGATCGGTTGCAAGGCTCGGAAAATCTTTCCAGATTTCGAGCACGGGAATTTCACCGGGAAGCGGCGTCGGACAAGACAAAGAGCGCATAGACAAGTCGGTTTTGAGCGTTCCGACGTTTGCAATCGGCGTGCCTTTATTGCTGTCGTTAAGAACTGGAATTTACGCTTTCGTCAAAGACTTTTTGGGCGAAGAAAAGATAGATGCAAACGAGTATAATCTCAGAAAGAAACTTGAGGATTGCGCATTGTCCGACCTAATCGTCGCGCCTCGCGACATCGATTTTGCCGTAAGCCTTTCCTCAAAAATCGTCGCAGGCGCGATAAACACGGCTTTTCACTTGTAAATCGGCAATCTAACAGGGTAATTGTGATTTTCAATTTTGCTCGGCAAGCAGAATCGAAAGTATTTTTCGATACTTTTTTTCTTCGATTCCGCCCGTAAAACGGAAAGTGATTTGGCTATCGTTTTTAAGGGGCAAAACACATTTTTTAAGAGAGTTTACGATGCTTTCGTTTCCGTTTAAAAAGCGTACGTCGCCGAGGATTTTGGATATTTCCTTTTTGCAAAGCGGATAGTGCGAACAGCCGAGCACTACGTTTTTTACGCCTTTGAATTTGAATACGGAATTGGCAAGATAGGGAAGAATAGCGCGCATATTCAGATTGCCTTGCTTAGAGTTTATGGAAGCCTGAACTTCAATCATAGACGCCAAATCGCTCGTTTCGGCAACGTTTTTGAAGGATTTGCTTGCGCTTTCCCTCGTCAAATCGGTTGCCATAAGCAACCATTCGTCCAAATCGGCGTCTTTTGGAGGTGTTGTCGGCAAAAGTTTGATTGCGTCGTTGTTTTGATATATGCACGACGCGGTGTTGCAGGCAAGAATGGGATAATCGCAGTTGTTTTTCAGAGTCGCAACGGCTGAAGAAACTATTTCTTCGAGGTCTTTCGCGCTTTTAGTTCCGAACGGGTGGGAAGCGTTGTCCGCAAGATAGAAAAAATCGTTGCCCTTGAACTTTTCGAGCAGAATTTTGAGGGTGGTGAGTCCGCCTATTCCGCTGTCGTACAATCCTATAGTCGCCATAACGTCTATATATGACGAAAAGCCGGTTTTTGACAACGTGTTTACAATCGCCGTATTATGTCATAGCATATTTATCGATATTCTAATCGGGTGTTTTGAGATTGCGGATATTTTGACCGAAAATTTATTCGAAAAATTTTCCGTTATCTAATCCGCTGTATTGCCGTATATACTTTTTGCGAGCCTTTTCGGCGAAAAAATGTAGTTGAAAAAGCATAAAAATTATTATATAATTGATATATCCACTTCAAAAGAGGTAAATTATGAAGATTTTTGATACAGACTCAATCCGCAACGTGGCTCTCATCGGCCACTCCGGCGAGGGTAAAACGTCCCTCGCAGAAGCAATGATGTTCGAGGCAAAGACCATCGACCGTTTGGGCAAAGTCGACGACGGTTCGTCCACTATGGACTACGACGACGAAGAAATCAAACGTAAAATATCCATTTCTTTGTCTTTGGGCTACGCGATTTATCGCAATACCAAAATCAACATTCTCGACGCACCCGGCTTTTTCGACTTCGAAGGCGAAATGGTTGCAGCGCTTCACGCTGCAGACAGCGCGGTCGTAGTTACCAGCGCAACGGGTTCTATCACCGTCGGTACGGAAAAGGCTCTCGAACTCTGCCAAGAAAAGAAAGTTTCCGCTCTCATCTTCGTCAACGCGGTTGACAAGGACAACAGTGACTTTATGGGCACTGCAAGAGCGATTATGGCAAAATATAAGAGCGTTATCCCCATCGAACTTCCCATTATGGAAGGCGGAAAGATGGTTGGTTGCGTTGACGTTCTCACCGACAAAGCGTACGATTTGCAAGGCAAAGAAATCCCGACGCCGCAAAATATGCAAGCAGACGTCGAGGAATTCAACGGCAAACTTATGGAACTCATTGCCGAAACCGACGAGGAACTTATGATGAAGTTCTTTGACGGCGAGAAATTCACCGAGGAAGAAATCCAAAAAGGTTTGCACGCCGCAATCGCTGACGATATTTTCGTTCCGCTCGTCGCAGGCAATGCGCAAACATTGAAGGGTGTAAAACGCCTTATGGACAAACTCGTCGACCTTATGCCGCATCCGCAAAGAGCGCACAAGATCAAAGCGATCGTTGACGGCAAGGAAACTGAAGTCGGCGTCGATCCGTCCGCACCTTTCTGCGCACAAGTCATTAAATCCGTTGTCGACCCCTATGTCGGAAAACTTCTTATCTTCAAAGTTATCGGCGGCAAACTTTCAAGCGGCGACAACGTGTTCAACGCAAGCGTTGAAAAACCTGAAAAAATCGGTACGCTTTACGTCCTCAAAGGCAAAAAGCAAGAACCCGTCGATTGCCTTAACGCAGGTGACATCGGCGCAGTTGCAAAACTTGTTTACACCAACACCAACGATACGCTCGTTGCCTCTGCGGATTCTAAGATTGAGTTTGAAAAAATAGAATTCCCTAAGCCGGTCATCTCTTATGCGGTCAAGGCTCTTAAAGACGAGGAAAAAGCAATTCAAGGTCTTATCAAAATGCAAGAAGAAGACGCGACGTTCAAGGTCGAAAAGAACGTTGAAACCGGCGACGTGCTTATCAGCGGTCTCGGCGAGGCTCAACTTGACATTATGTGCAAGCGCGTAAAATCCAAACTCGGCATCGACATTACGTGGCAAGAACCCAGAGTCGCATATCGCGAAACTATCCGCAAGACTTCGCAAGCGGAAGGTAAGCACAAAAAGCAATCGGGCGGCGCAGGTCAATACGGCGACGTATTCATCAAGTACGAACCGGGCGCGGAAGACGGTCAATTCGAGTTTGTCGACGCAGTTGTCGGCGGCGCAGTTCCTCGTCAATTTATCCCCGCAGTCGAAAAAGGTTTGCGTGAAGCAATCAAACACGGCGTTTTGGCAGGTTATCCGCTCGTCAACCTCAAAGCCACGCTTTACGACGGCAAATATCACCCCGTCGACAGCAAGGAAATCGCATTCGTCACCGCTGCAAAACTCTCTTATGCAGACGGTATCGCGGCGGCAGGTCCGTGCTTCCTCGAACCCATCGTTGAAGCAAAAGTCACCGTTCCCGACGAGTATCTCGGCGACATCCTCGGCGATATGAACAAACGTCGCGGTCGTATTCTCGGAACGGATATGTCAAACGGCAAGCAAATCATCACCGCAGAAGTTCCGCAAGCGGAAATGTTCCGTTATGCAACCGATCTTCGTTCGATGACGCAAGGTCGCGGCAAATTCGAGATGCACGTCGTGCGTTACGAAGAAGTGCCCGCAATGAACAACGATAAGATTATTGCGGATGCTAAGAAGCGCGAAGAAGAAGCAAACAAAAAATAACGCACTATTGAGCAAATAACTTCGGCAACGCCCCTCTGTTATCAATTCACGTACGCTATGTACGTTAGGATTGCTACCAGAGGGGCGTTTTCTTGTTCTTTATCTCAATATTGCGTTATTTTCAAACTATATTTTAGGGGTGTGGGGTGAAACCCCACCCAAAATTATTAATTATTAATTATTCATTATTAATTAAAAAGCGCACAACTCGCAAGTTGTGCGCTTTGTTTTCAAAAAAACTGTGCACCGACTTCGATAATCGATACCGAAGCGGAAACGGTGTAGGCGGCTCCTCCAAAGTTTCCCCGTGGCACACGCCAACGCCTGTTTAGTGCTGCTGCGGTCAAGCTCTGACACGGTTCGCAGTATGACATTGCACGGGACCTTGCTATCAACGCTCCTTGCACCGTGCAGCCAACCATATCAAAGACCTCGGACGGCGTTCGACACTACTATTGCGGATTGTAGTTTACAGGGCACCGCAAGCTCCCCGTCTAGCACAGTACGATAATTATAGCATTTGTATTTTCATTTTGCAACAAGAAAAACATAACAGTTTTCGATACAAAAAAATCGCCGTTTTTCGACGATTTTTTCGTGCTTTTTATGCGGTTTTTTAAGCCGATTTTTGCAATTTGCAACGTTCTTTTTATATGATTTTGGTCGTTTATCTTTTTACCGTGTTGTTTGAAGTTCTGTGCCGTATGCGTTTTTTTAGTTCAAACTTTCGGCGTTATTTTATATCGCGTTTTTCAAACGTAAAGTAACCTATAAGCGTAGAAACAACGGTGTATACGACGGGCATAACAGTTGCGGCGACGATTTGAGCGGCCGAGAGTTTGCCTGCGCTTGAGGCAACGTCCATTTGTTGCAATGGAAGGAATACCGTCCAGTCGAGTTTCGTTCCGCTTGCGTCGCTGACGCTCAATACGGTTTTGATTACGCTGACAACGATTCCGAGAAGCAAATACGACGCAATGCATGTTGCGATTGACGTTCCGCTCGAACGGCAGAGGAAGTTTACCATAACAAAAATAGATACGCTTGCGATGCCTGCAAAAAGTTGCAGCGCGAAGTTGCGCATAAGCGTGCCGAAATTTGCGCCCGTAAATCCGCCGGGACTGCCGCTTATAGCGTAGAATATTCCGCTTACGAGCAGGGCAAAGCAAACATAGAGTACGAAAAGGCATACGAGCGAGAGCCATTTCGAGAAATATGTGTTGGCGCGCTTCGTGCCTCTTGCGGTCGTGAGTGCGATATATCCGCAAGAAAAGTCTTTGCCGATGAATATGCAAGCGACGATTGCAATGAAAAGTTCGACATTTGCAATTGAAGACGAACCATATAACATATTGATTATCAAAGAATCGATAGACTGCAACGTACTGTCGATTTCGGGCATTTGTTCGGGCGGCTGACTTTCGATGAACTTTATGCCAATCCAGTAAATGGCAAAGGTCATGAAAATGAGCGCAAACATAATTATCAAAGAAATCCAAACGCTTTTGAGTTTCTTCAATCTGTAAAAATCGCCGTTTAAGGTCATAGCAAACGAATTATTGTTCATTTTTTATACCTCCCATAAGCGAAATAAAGGTAGATTCCAAATCCCCTTGACAAGAGTTAATGCTCAAAACGGTTACGTTTGCGTCGCTAAACATCTTTGCGACTTGCGGAATGTCCTTTGAGAGGTCGTAGAGCGCAAGCGTGTTGTAGGGAAGTATCTCAAAATCGTGCGCGTGATAGTTTTCGACAACGACATTGAGCGCGATCTTCAAATCGTCCACTACGACCTTGATATACGGTCTGCAAAGTTCTTCGAGGTCGCTTTGGCGCATTTCCTTTACGAGTTTGCCGCCTTCGATGACGCCGTAGCAAGTTGCGAGTTTTTGAAGTTCTGAAAGCAAGTGCGACGATATGAGTATAGTCACGCCGTCGTCTTTGTTGAGTCTTTGCAAAAGTTCTCTGACCTCGAATATACCGGTTGGGTCGAGACCGTTTACGGGTTCGTCGAGAATGAGAATGCTCGGATCACCCACGAGTGCGATGGCGATTGCGAGGCGTTGCTTCATACCGAGAGAATAATTTTTGACTTTTGCGGGGTTGTTCGGGTCGAGACCGACTTTGTGAAGAATATTTTTGAGTTTCTCCTCGTTGGTTATTCCGAGCGAGTAACCCATGGACTTCATATTCTCAAGAGCGGTGAGGTGAGTGGATAGGGCAGGGGAATCCACGATAGATCCGATTTTTCTGCGCTCGTACGCGAGTGCGTCCGAACTCGAAGCACCGTTGATTCTGACTTCGCCGCTCGTGGGGCTTGCAAGACCCAAAAGGATTCTGATAAGAGTTGTTTTGCCCGCGCCGTTTCTTCCGACGAGACCGTATATGTCGCCCTCGCGAACGGTGAGGCTCACGTCGTCGAGTACGACTTTGTTTTTGCCGTAGGTTTTTGTCAAATGTGACGTTTCAAAAACGTTCATTGTTTACCTCTGATTTTTTGATATATACATTATACCACGTTTTACACTGATGTCCATTTTTGTTTTTATCCGCTTTGAATATTAATTGCTTTTTAATATAAAATCGCCCCTAAAATCGCTTTATACACGAATCGTGTACAAATGCTTTGTAATACGATTCGTGTACTGAATATATTTGCACACTGTATAAAACGGCGACTTTAGTCACAATATGCGGGTAAAATAAGGCGAAATCGCGCTATTTACGCACGAAATGTGTACTATACAACACGAATCGTGCTATAATTGCAATCGTAAAAACGGACGCAATTCTTGCTTTGAAAATAAAAAAGGCACGCCGTAGCGTGCCGAAGATGGAGCGGGCGATGAGAATCGAACTCACGACTAAAGCTTGGGAAGCTTTCGTTTTGCCATTAAACTACGCCCGCATTTAATTCGATTTTGATTGTATCATTCAAAAAGATTTTGTCAATCGTTTTGGTGACTTTGAGGCAAAACGGTTGCGTTTTGGATTCGGTTATACTATACTTAAAAAATCTATAAAAGATTAAGATAGAGGCAAATATGTACAAACCAGTTGAAACAAATCTCAATTTCGTTGACCGCGAAAAAGAAGTTCTCGATTTTTGGAAGCAAGAGAACATTTTTGAAAAGAGCGTCAAAAAGAACGAGGGCAATCCCGAGTTCAGTTTTTACGACGGTCCTCCGACCGCAAACGGCAAACCGCATATCGGTCACATTCTCACTCGCGTTATGAAGGATATTATCCCTCGTTACAAAACGATGAAGGGCTATCACGTTTTGCGCAAAGCGGGTTGGGACACTCACGGTCTGCCCGTCGAACTCGAAGTGGAAAAGCAACTCGGCATCGACGGTAAGCAAGAGATTGAAAAATACGGCATCGAGCCTTTTATAAAGAAATGCAAGGAATCCGTGTGGAAGTATACGGACGAGTGGCAAAAGATGTCCGACCGTATCGGATACTGGGCGGATATGAAAAATCCCTATGTTACCTACGACAACAACTACATCGAGTCGGTGTGGTGGGCAATCAAGCAAATGGCTGACAAGGGGCTTATATACAAAGGCTACAAAATCGTGCCTTATTGCCCGCGTTGCGGAACGGCTCTTTCCTCTCACGAAGTGGCGCAAGGCTACAAGGACGTCGAGGAAACTTCCGTATTCGTCAAATTTAAGGTCAAAGGCGAGGAAAACACCTATTTCCTTGCTTGGACGACCACGCCTTGGACGCTTCCGTCCAACGTCGCTCTTTGTATGAATGCAAAAGAGGACTACACGAAGATTAAAGTCGGCGACGAGTTCCTTATTCTCGCAGATGCGCTTATTCCGTCGATTTTCAAGGACGAGGCGGAATACGTCAAAGTGGACACGAAGAAAGGCTCTGATTACGAATACGTCGAATACGAACCGCTTTTCGATTACGATACGGGGGCGAAAGAGAAGGCGTATTACGTCACGAACGACTCGTACGTCACGCTTACCGACGGCACGGGTATCGTTCACATCGCGCCGGCATTCGGCGAGGACGACAGCAAGGTCGGCAAAAAATACAATCTGCCTTTCGTTCAAATGGTTGACGACAGAGGCAGATTCAAAGACGCCGTATACGATTTCAAGGGCTTGTTCTGCAAAGACGCAGACAAATATATCATCGAAAAACTCAAGGGTGAAAACAAACTTTTCAGAACTTTGAGATTCACGCACAGTTATCCGTTCTGCTGGCGTTGCGACACGCCGCTTCTTTACTACGCACGTTCGAGTTGGTTCGTAAAGATGACCGCCGTCAAAGAGCAGTTGCTCGCGTCAAACGATTCGGTGAACTGGATGCCCGAAACCATCAAAAACGGCAGAATGGGCAACTTCCTCGAAAACGTCATCGACTGGGGTATTTCTCGTGAAAGATACTGGGGCACGCCGCTTCCCATTTGGGTTTGCAACAAGTGCGGAAAGGTGCACGTCATCGGCTCTCGCGAGGAATTGCGCGAAAAAGCGCACCTCGACCACGACGTGGAATTGCACCGTCCCTATATCGACGAAGTGAAGTGGGAATGCGAGTGCGGCGGCGAGATGGTACGCACGCCCGAAGTGTTGGACTGCTGGTTCGACTCGGGTTCGATGCCCTTTGCGCAATGGCACTATCCGTTTGAAAACAAGGAAATCTTCAAAAAAGTTTTCCCTGCGGACTTCATTTCCGAAGCGGTAGACCAAACGAGAGGCTGGTTCTACACGCTTTTGGCGGTCAGCACCGTGCTTTTCGGTCGCGCGCCGTTCAAAAACTGTATCGTACTCGGTCACGTCAACGACAAAGACGGCGTGAAGATGTCCAAACACAAGGGCAACGTCGTAGACCCGTGGACAGTGCTCGATAAGCAAGGCGCAGACGCTACGAGATGGTATTTCTACACCACGAGCGCGCCGTGGCTTCCGTCCAGATTCCACGCCGACGCGGTGAGCGAATCCCAACGCAAGTTTATGGGTACGCTTTGGAATACGTACGCGTTCTTCGTTTTGTACGCCGAAATCGACAAATTCAATCCTGCGGAGCATAACCTCGAAGACCAAAAACTCACGATTATGGACAGATGGATTCTTTCCTGCCTCAACTCGCTCATAAAGACGGTTGACGAGGGATTGAATCAATACAAAATCACCGAAACTTCGCGCGCTATCGCGGAATTTGTGGACAATCTTTCCAACTGGTACGTCCGTCGTTCGCGCGAGCGTTTCTGGGGCAGCGAGATGTCAAAGAGCAAGGAAGCGGCATATACGACTCTTTATACCGTGCTTTCTACGCTCTCGAAAATCCTTGCGCCGTACACGCCGTTTATGGCTGAAAGTATGTATCGCAACCTCGTTTGCAACTTCTATGCGGACGCACCCGAAAGCGTACACCTTTGCTCTTTCCCCGTTGCGGACGAGAAGTATATCGACAAAGAACTCGAAAACGGTATGGCCGACGTTCTCAAACTCGTCGTGCTAGGCAGAGCGGCAAGAAACGCCTCTAACCTCAAAAACAGACAACCGCTTTCAAAACTGTTCTACAACGGCAGATACGAACTCTCAAACGACCTCAAAGAACTCGTCGAGAACGAACTCAACGTCAAGTCGGTCGAAGTTTCGGGCGACAACAACGTGTTCGTAAGTTACGATTTGAAACCGCAACTTCGCACGCTCGGTCCTAAATACGGCAGTTTGCTCGGCAAAATCAGAGAAGTATTGCAGGCTCGCGCAAACGAAATCGTGTCGGCAATCAAATCTCACGGCTTGTTCAGAGCGGACGTCGAAGGCAGAGAAGTCGAACTTTCAAAGGACGATTTGCTTATCAGTATGAAGAACAAGGAAGGCTATTCGAGCGAAAGCGACGGCGAAACCACCGTAGTTTTGGATACGCAACTCACCGACGAACTCATTTTCGAGGGTGCGGAACGTGAAATCGTGTCCAAGATTCAGACGATGAGAAAAGAAGCGGGCTTTGAAGTGACCGACCATATCGTCGTAGGCTACAAGGCGGAAGGCGTTGCTCTCAAAGTGTTCGAGAAAGCGGACTTCCTTTCCGACGTACTTGCGGACGGAATCTCGACGACAATCGACGGTTTTGCAAAAGACTGCGACATCAACGGCGACAACGTTACAATTTCGGTGAAGAAAATCTGATGAAAATTGCACCCGACTGGAAAGATTACAAGGTTATCGCCACTGGCGACGGCGAAAAACTCGAAAAGTGGGGGAATATCACGCTTTTGCGCCCCGACCCGCAAGTAATATGGCACGCAAAAACGCCGCTTGCGAGTTACAAGGACGTGGACGCCGTGTACGAACGCTCTCGCACGGGCGGTGGTATGTGGAAATTCAAGCGAAACGTACCGTCCGAGTTTACGCTTTCGTGGCGCGATTTGACCTTTTCGCTTAAACTTATGGGGTTTAAGCATACGGGACTTTTCCCCGAACAAGCGGTCAACTGGGACAGAATGATGAAACTCATTTCCGAATCGGGACGCGAAATATCCGTGCTTAACCTTTTCGGATACACGGGCGCGGCATCCGTCGCTTGCTTGAAAGCGGGCGCAAAGGTATGCCACGTCGACAGCGCGAAGGCAATGGTCGAACGCGCGGGTGAAAACGTGCGTTTGAGCGGTCTGGACAATTCGGGAATGAGATATATCATAGACGATTGCTTCAAATTCTGCCAAAGGGAAATCCGCAGAGGAAGAAAGTATGACGCAATCATTCTCGACCCGCCGAGTTTCGGCAGAGGTCCGAACGGTGAAAAGTGGAAGATAGAGGAAGGCATATCCGAACTTTGCGAACTCGTTGCGAGTTTGCTCTCGGACGACCCGCTGTTCGTTTGCCTCAATTCCTACACGACGGGATTGCAACCGACGGTTATGGCAAATATCTTGAAACTCACCTTGCCGAGCAACGCGCAAATCGACGCGGACGAAATCGGACTTGCAACCGAAGAAGGACTCGTTTTGCCACAAGGCTGCACGGCGTTTGCGACGTTCGCAAAATAAAAAATACCGTTAGATACTCGATTTTTGACGATATATTTATATAATATCCGCCGAAATCGCAACTACGAAATACAATCGAAAAACGACATATAGGACTCAATTATGACTTATCAAGACCTCAAAATCGTATACGAGGACAATCACATTTTGGTTGTCGTCAAGCCTTACGACGTTCCCGTGCAAGCGGACGAGAGCGGCGACGCGGATATGCTCACTATGCTCAAACAGTACCTCGTTGAAAAGTACAACAAACCCGGTGATGCATATCTCGGACTCGTTCACAGACTCGACAGACCCACGGGCGGCGTTATGGTGTTTGCCAAAACCTCGAAAGCCGCATCGAGACTTTGCGAAGCTATCCGTGACGGCGGTGTGGAAAAGAGATATTTGGCAATCGTGGAAGGTGCGCCGAGATACAGCGCGGACAAACTCACTTGCTATCTCAAAAAATTCCCCGATACGAACACGGTCAAAGTCGTGCCCGCACTTTCGGAAGGCGCAAAATACGCCGAACTCGACTACAAGGTTTTGAGCAAAAAGACGGACGTAAGTTTGCTTATGGTCAACCTCGTCACGGGGCGAGGACATCAAATCAGAGTTCAACTCGCAAATATGGGCAACCCGATTGTCGGCGACAAGAGATATGGCAACGGCTCGCAAACGAGATTCCCGCTTTGCCTTTGGGCAACCGAACTTCGCTTTGCGCACCCCGTAAGCGGCAAAGAAATGGTGTTCAGGGTCTATCCGCCCGAAGTTGCGCCGTGGACTTTGTTCGATATGGACGCATTTTTGAACATAACGATCAAAAACTGCTATTGATTGTAACCAAATAAAACAGCAAAAAACGCCGTCGATTGACGGCGTTTTGCATAATTTTTTTTGTTCGATAATTTTGTTTTGACAACTATAATTTAATAACGCGGTTTAGTAACGCGATTTGTAACGTAGTTTTGTAAATTCGTTTGATAATTTTATTCGTTGATTCAGGTTTGATTTGCTGTTGCCGTTTATCCTTTTTTGCAAAAATTTCGAATTGCCAAATTGTTGAAAAGCAAACGAAAACTTCTGTATTGCGCAAAAACGGGTGATTTTTTCGCTCTTTTTTCGATTTTTGCAACGTCAAACAGCCGACGCGAGTCGGTTCACCGTTTTTTCAAATGTAGTGGGGTTTTACATATTTTTTGCGACGAAGTATTTGTCGTTTTGAAGTCGCTTGTATATTGACGAGATGTATTTGTCGTTTGCAAAATCCTTTTGCAGCGCGCTTTCGTCGTAGCCGAGAGAGGATAGGTTCTTTGCAAACTCTGCTTCTGCGTTTTCGAGCCGTCTGAACGTCGTGCGCATTGCGATGTTGTGTGCTTTAGAGATTTCCTCGAACGTCAGTTTGTGGAACATTCTGTCCGCAAGTATCTCGCGCGATTTGTCTTTCATTTTGTTGAGCGACTCGTTGATGAGGTATCGCAGGTTGACGATTTTGCGCTTTTCGTCGGTCAGGGCGATAATTTCACTTATTAGTTGCTCGTTGCTTACACCAATTTTGAGGTGTTTGCTTTGAAAACTCGATTTTACTCGACTTTCGATGCCGAAGTTTAGTTCTTTTACGATTTTAGGTAAAAGGACATAAGCAACAAGCACCGTGTTGCTCCAATTTTTTTTCATTGTTTTCCCTCCGAAATTGTTGGAAATATGAATCCCTGTTGGCTACACAATACATAAGGAAAACGCAAAAAGTCAATATTTTATGTCACTTTTTTGCGAATTTTATCCGAAAAATTTTTCTTTTTTACAGTATGAATCCCAAAAGGAACGCAAAAACCATACTTAGGGCGCATTGCGAGCCTTTTTTGAGGATTAATTCCCAAAAGCCGACGCCACATTTTGAAAGAAAAGTGTAGTTTTGCAAAGTTATGGACAATCCGCCGAGCGAAACCGCGCCCGTGCATAGCGTAACGCCAAGTTGCAAGTTTTGGCATTTCGAACACTCGATACTTGCCCTCGTCATTTCGATGAGTGAATATATTGCGGACAATACGGGTTCGCTTGCGCCTTGAAGATGCGAAAGTGCGTCACGGATTCCGACGAATTCGAGAGTGTCGACAAGCATTCCGCATATGACGATATAACCGCCGACGTACAGCATATTTATAGTCGCTTTGGATATTGCGCGCGAAAGAAGTCCGTCAACGTCACTCGGCGATGAAAAAGCGGAAACGATGTGGTCGTCGTCCTTCTTTTTGCGATATATCAAACCGTTTAAGATTGCGCCCATATAGTGCGCGACGAGTACGATAAGTCCGACTTTTTGATTTGCGAAAATCGCGCCGCCTATCGTGCCTATCATAAAAACAGGACCAGACGTCGAGCAGAACGAACACACGCATTTTGCGTCTTTTTGCGAGATTGCGCCCGCGCTGTACAACTCGTAAATGGTGCTTGCTCCGACGGGGTAGCCGCACAGCATACTCAAAAACAAAACGTACGCGCTTTCTTTTGGGGCGTTGTACATAAGTTTAACACTTTTTGCGCCCGCTTTTGAAATCGTGCTGACTGCGCCCATATACGTCAAAAGCAAAGAGCAAAAATAGAAAGGAAACAAAGAGGGAAGCACGCTCGAGGCAAACAAACTCAAACCTCGCCTTGCGGAATCGAGGTAATAGTCGGGTTTTGCGAGCATAAACGCCATAAAAGCGGTTACGGCAATGCAGGCAAAAACTTTCGGAATCTGCGCTTTTTTGAGTTTGTGCATACAAAATCATATTCTTTTGAAAAGCAAAATATTGCCTTGCAAACGATGTTTTACAAACTAAAATGTTTAACAATAAAAAATCGTGCCGTGGGGCACGACGATATTGCACTATGTGCAGTTATATTTGCGCTATGCGCAATTTATATTGTCCTTTCGGATAACGATATTGCGGCAAAGCCGCAGTTAAGGAATATTAAATACATAATTTTTGAATCTTTGCGGCTTTTTCGTCGAGGTCGACGAGGGGGCAAACGGGACAATCTTTTTCGCAATCGCTGTGCTTGAAGAAGAAATAGCCGTCCGATTGTGCCAAAAGCGCAAACAACGCTTTCTTTTTTGAGGGTTTGAACGCCAAAGCGGTGCAATAGGGCGGTTGCTCGTTGGCAAGATCAATCAAGTCTTTGGTAAGACCCAAAGTCGCGCTTGCGGCGATTCGCTTTATGGTCGAGCGGGTGTAGCGTTTGCTCGTAAGTCCCAAAAACTCGTCCATATTGTTGAACGAAGATTGAGAAATGCGATTTTCCATACCCTCGCTGATATTTGCGATTTCTTTGAGTTGAGCGGCGCTCATCGCTTTCATGGCGTACGTTGAAATGACGTTGTATTTGTCGATATTTGCGTGCGTCGAAAGGTCGACGAACGGCGGAACGAAAGGCGAAACGTCTGCGTTTTGTGTGATTAGATTGCGGATTTTCGTTGACGACATAAATTTTTTGTCGTCGTCGGGCTTGCGCTCGACAGAGTGGTATTGAACTTTGCCGCCGTACGCCGCGCCCGCTTTCATATACTCTACGGCAAGAATGTTGTTGGGGGATTTAAGCATATTCGACACGTCGGGGCGGATTTTGTCGAGAGCGAGAGTTCTCGATTTTGCGACGGAATAACCTTCGCTCAAATAGCCTTTGAGAAGATTGGACACGTCTTTGGACTCGCTTCTCATAAACTCTGCCGCCATATTCAAATCCTCGATTTCGTCGCTTTCCGTGCCGAACGAGAGGGTGTATTCGCCGAGCATAGACAGTGTTTTGAGCGCGCCTTCGGCAAATCCTTTTGCGGTCGAGAGAGAATACACTGTGGGAAGTTCGAGCACCAAATCCGCGCCTGCCTGAATCGCCCAGTTAGCGCGGGTGTAGCGGTCGGCTATGCATAAATCGCCGTGTTGCGTGAACGACGAACTCATAACGACGACGAGTGCGTCCGCGCTCGTTTCGCGCTTTGCCTTTTTAAGTTGTTTGAGATGTCCGTTGTGAAACGGGTTATATTCTGCGATTACGGCGGTTATTTTCAAAATAAATCCTCATATTGTTGATTTTTGTCAGTTAATTATTTATAATTATAACTAAAAATAAAACATTTGCAATCAATGTGCAACATTTTAGGAGTTTTATATGACGCAATTTGTTGAAAACCTTATGAGCAGAGCAAGCAAACTCGCAAAAACGATCGCGCTTGCAGAGGGTACGGACGTGCGCGCGGCAAAAGCGGCTGAAATCCTCACGCAAAAGAACGTTTGCAAGGTTGTTCTCATCGGCAACGAGGACGAAATCAAAGCCAAATTCCCCGAAATCGACTTCACGGGCGTTTCTTTCGACGACCCCAAGACGAGCGAACACAGAGCCGAATACGCAAACACTCTTTACGAACTTCGCAAAGCAAAGGGTATGACTGAAGAACAAGCCTTGAACATCGTTACGAACAACAATATGTTCTATGCTTGCGTTGCTCTCAAACGCGGCGACGTAGACGGAGTCGTCGGCGGCGCGGTGTTCAGTTCCGCAGACGTATCCAGAGCCGCGTTCCAAGTTATCAAAGCCGCACCCGGCATCAGTTCCGTGTCCAGTTGCTTCGTAATGGTTCCGCCCGAAGACTTCAAATATAAGAAATATCCTGCATACATCTTTTCGGATTGCGCGGTCATTCCGTATCCGACGAGCGATCAACTTTCCGACATCGTCGTTGCGGCGGCAGACAGCGCGAAGAAGATTTGCGAAATGGATCCCAAGATCGCAATGCTTTCCTTCTCGACGAAGGGCAGCGCGAACCACGAATCCGTCGAAAAAGTGCGCGTTGCGTATCAAAAGGTCAGAGAAGAACATCCCGAAATCGTCGTCGACGGCGAACTTCAACTCGACGCTTCTTTGGTTGACAGCGTTGCAAAACAAAAAGCGCCCGGCAGCCCCGTCGCCGGTAAAGCGAACGTTCTCGTTTTCCCAAACCTCGACGCAGGCAACATCGGCTACAAGATTGCTCAACGCTTCGGCAACTGCATGGCAATCGGACCCATTATGCAAGGTCTCGCCCTGCCCGTAAACGATTTGAGCAGAGGTTGCGTTGCAGAAGATATCGCGGCAGTTGCGGCAATCACCGCGCTTCAATCCGTAAAAGACTAATAGAGGTAAAATTATGAAAATTCTCGTTATCAACGCAGGCAGTTCGTCGCTCAAGTATCAACTTATCGATATGGACACCGAGCAAGCGGTTCTCAAGGGAATCTGCGAGCGTATCACGTTTAAGGGCGGTGAGTTGACTCAAAAGACGGCGGACGGCAAGGTGCTTAACGTCAAGCAAGATATGAAAGATCATACGGCGGCAATCGAACTCGTGCTCAAAGCGATGGTCGATCCAGTCTATGGCGCAATCAAATCCACCGACGAAATCAGCGCGGTCGGACACAGAGTGCTTCACAGCGGCGAGGACTTCAACAGTTCTGTCGTAATCGACGACGAAGTTATCCGCATTTGCGAAAAGAATGCGGAACTCGGACCCCTTCATATGCCGGGCAACATCGCGTGCATAAAGAGTTGCAGAAAAGTTATGCCGGGCGTTCCTATGGTTGCGGTTTTCGACACGACGTTCCACAGCACTATGCCAGCAAAAGCGTATATGTACGGAATCCCGTATTCGGTATACGACCAATACAAGGTGAGAAAATACGGCTTCCACGGCACTTCTCACAAATTCGTCAGCGAGGAAACAATCAAACTTCTCGGCAAAAAGGACAGCAAAATCATCGTATGCCATCTCGGCAACGGCTCGTCCATTTCTGCGGTTAAAGACGGCAAGTGTCTCGACACGTCTATGGGCTTTACGCCGCTCGAAGGTCTCGTTATGGGTACGCGCTCGGGCGATATCGACCCTGCGGCATGCGAATTTATCCGCGCAAAACTCGGCTTGACCCCCGAAGAACTCGTGCAATACCTCAACAAAAAGTGCGGTATGCTCGGTGTGAGCGAATTGAGTTCAGATATGCGCGACCTTGAAAAAGGTATTAACGAAGGCAACGAAAAAGCAAAACTCGCAGTCGAAGTTGCCGCATATCGCATAAAGAAATATATCGGTTCTTACGCAGCAACGCTCAACGGCGTCGACGCAATCGTTTTCACGGGCGGTATCGGCGAGCATAGCGACCTTATGCGCAGACTCGTTATGGAAGGCATGGAGTATCTCGGCGTCGATTTCGACTTCGAGGCTAATAAGGAACATTCCGACGGCGTTCGCGTTCTCTCCAAGCCCGACAGCAAAGTCAAAGTGTTCATTCTTCCCACAAACGAAGAATTGTCAATTGCAAGAGAAACTAAAGAACTCGTGATGTAAAAAGCAAAGTCAATAGAGTATTTTGACCCGTATGGACGCAAATTTTGCCAAAACGATCGAAAATGCAAAATAATTGACAACAAAGTAGCGCAACTTTCAAAAAGCGTTTGACAACTATTGTCAGATTTTATATAATCATAACACTGTATATCAGATGTTGCGAAAATGTTGGAGGTAATAAGATGGCAGTACCTAAAAATAAAGTTTCAAAATCCAAAACGAATTCCCGTTTTGCAAACTGGAAAGTTAAAGCGCCCGGTCTCACCGAGTGTCCTCAATGCCACGAATTGATCAAGAGCCACCAAGTATGCCCGAAATGCGGATACTATGACGGTGAGCAAATCGTTCAAAAAAAGAGCGAAAAGTAAAATCGCATTATTCGGCGAATAACGTCGTCAGAGCCACACTTCGACAACTCATTTACGCTTAGTAAATTAGAGTTGCCGAAGCGTGGCTCTTTCTAGTTCTTCATCCGAATACTGCGATTTTATAAATAAAGCGCACTATTTGGCGAAAAACTTTGTCGGGCGCAGACTTATATGCGAACTGCGCGATTTCAAAGACGGAACGCGAGCCGCAACGGCGGCGAGAAAGCGAACGCCGAGCTTGACGGAAAGTACAA
>DKCG01000012.1 GCA_002449145.1 Christensenella sp. UBA6880
GACTATGTCGCACGCAAGTCTCGGTGACTGCGCCCAAAAGAAAAACACGAGTCGTTGACCGTGTTCCTTGTTTATGTTGCTTTTCGAGACTTGTAGCGAGTGAAACGAGCGTAATAGCGAAGCGAGGTGAGTGTACTCACCAAAGCGTAGCGTTAGTCGGACGGAGTCCGAGTTGCGCATAAATGCGCCGTGCGACTATGTCGCACGCAAGCCTTGGTGACCGCCCAAAAGAAAAACACGAGTCGTTTGACTCGTGTTTCTTTTTTGTGGTGCGGTCACCGAGACTTGAACTCGGACGGTGTAACCATACGCCCCTCAAACGTACGCGTCTGCCTATTCCGCCATGACCGCTTAACATTGCCTATTATATGATTAAAAGTCTGGCATTGTCAAGAGGTTTTACACCTAAATTTTGCTAAAGGGCAACATTTTTTTCAAACTCATATATTGTCATTATGAGCGAGAGAACGAGTGGCGGCAACATTCAATCGGACGGCGTGGAGGCGACGTTTTCTTGTATTCCGAGCGACCCTTTGTCGCAAAACGTGCTTGCGAGCGTAATTGCGGATTCGTTTTGCAGAGGAAAATCGAGCGCAGAGATTGCAAACGTATTGCAGTTTTTGCAAATTTTGTCCTGCCTTATGAAAAATTATTTGATTTGAGGATTCTTGCTATTGAATCGAAACGCCGAGTGTGGTATATTATTTATATCGTTTTTGCTCGCGCGACACGAAAAAAATACACTGCGAGCGCAACGTTTTGCACAATGACTGACAGTTTAGGTTTCAAACGTAAAAGCGGAATGCTTATGGCGGTAAGTTCGCTTCCGAGCGAGTGGGGCATAGGCACTTTCGGCGCGCCTTGCAAGCGTTTTATAGACTTTTTGAGCGCGACCAAAACCAAGTGTTGGCAGATTTTGCCGCTCAATCCCACCGCATACGGCGATAGTCCTTATCAATCGCCTGCGTCTTTTGCGGGCAATCATTACTATATAAACCCTCAAACGCTGTATGAAAAAGGTCTGCTCGACGAGAGCGAATTGAAATTCGCTCGCCATATCTGCGAAAAAACCGATTACGGCTGGCTTTTTGAAAACAAAACGGCACTTCTCAAAAAGGCGTACGCGCGCTTTAAGCATATCCCGATTTTCGAGCGTTTTTGCGACGAAAACGCGACGTGGCTTGACGATTACGCCTATTTTATGTCGCTCAAAGAAGCGTTCGGCTACAAGGCGTGGAACGAATGGGATGACGAGTTCCGCATTTACGACAACGCGCAAAATCACAAGAGCGAGTTTGCGCAAAATATCGATTTTTGGAAGTTCGTGCAGTTCGAGTTTTTCACGGAATGGAACGACGTTCGCGAATACGCCCATTCGAAAGATATAACTATCGTAGGGGATATGCCCATTTACGTCGCGTACGACTCGGCGGACGTATGGTGCAATCCGTCTATGTTCCTTTTGGACGAGGATTTGAATCCCACCGTCGTTGCGGGCTGTCCGCCCGACGCATACGCCGAAGACGGTCAACTTTGGGGCAATCCTATCTACGACTACGACAAAATGCAAGAGGACGGCTACGAGTGGTGGATCGAGCGCATAAAGCAAAGTTTCAAGATGTACGACATCTTGCGTATCGACCATTTCAGAGGATTTGCAGGCTATTTCGTCATCAAAAACGGCGAAAAAACCGCAAAAGACGGCAAGTGGAAAGTTGGCCCGGGCGAAAAACTTTTCGACGAAGTGAATCGCCGTATGCCCGGGGCGAAAATTATTGCGGAAGACTTAGGACACATCACCGACGACGTGCGCGAATTGCTTGCGTATTGCGGTTATCCCGGAATGAAAGTTCTGCAATTTGCGTTCTCTAACGACGACAACGAGTATCTGCCGAGAATGTACAAGGACGGCAATTGCGTGGTGTACACGGGCTCGCACGACGCCGATTGCACGTATTCGTGGTGCAAAACCCTCAAAGGCGACCAACTTGCCCGATTCAAAAAGGAATGTCTGCGCCTTTGCGGCGGCGCGAACAGAACGTACGCAATGATAAACCTTGCGTTCGGTTCAATCGCAAATCTGGCAATCGTTCCGTTGCAGGACTGGCTGTTGCTTTCAAACGAGAAGGGAAGAATGAACACGCCGTCCGTTGCGCAAGGCAACTGGGTGTGGCGCGCCCCGAAGAACTATGACAGCCCCGAACTTATCGAGAGAATAAAAAAGACGAACAAACAATTCAAGAGAGAAAATTGCTGACAACTTAATGCAAGTTGTCGGCAGCGATATCGTCGCTACGCAACGGTGATATCCTCTATGCTCGGATGGAATCCACACTGCGTGTGGGAAAATTCAAATATGCCATAACCCAAACGAAGTTTGGATATCATCGTGCAGAATTGCACGATATCATCGCAAACCAATATAATTAAGACAAAAATAAAAGCACTCGTCGAGTGCTTTTATTTTTGCGTTTATGCGTTTAGATTTTACATTTTTGCGATGTACGCCGCAAGTTCGTTGAAGATTACGTCAAGACCGTGTGCGCCTGCGTCGGGATAACCGATTGAACGCTCGCCCACCGTGCCCGCTCTGCCGAGAGTTGCAACGTGAGTCTTGGTTGCTTCTGCGCCTTCGTGTGCCGCCTTTGCGCCGAGGTCGAGACCTTCTTGCAATTTCTTGCCTTCTTCTGCCGCTTTGGTGAGAGCCATTGCGCAAGGTTTGAGAGCGTCAACGAGCGTCTTGTCGCCGATTTCTGCGCCCTTACCGAAGGACTTTTTGCCCGTTTCGTACACGCCGCGATTTGCTTCGGTGAAGAGAAGCGCAATATCTTTGAGATTTACTTCTTTCTTGCCAAGCATTGCTTTGCCCGCGTATTTGAATGCAGAACCCCAGATAGGGCCTGACGCGCCGCCGCAGTATTCTTTTATGATTTCGCTGCAACTTACGAGGAACTGACCGATGTCGCCTTTCTTTCTGGTTGCCCAGTCTGCTTTGAGTTGTCTGAAACCTTTTGCGATTGACATACCGAAGTCGCCGTCGCCCATTTTGTCTGCTTCGCAGAAGGGAACTTCGTTTTCGATGACGATGTCTGCCATCTTGTCTACGATTTGGACGAATGCCGCCGTATTGATGGTTTCACCGACGACGGGTTTGCCTTCGACTTCGTAAACCGCATTGTCTTCTGCTTCCGATTGTGCGACTTTCTTTGCCACATTGGCTTGAGTGTGTTCTTGCGGAACGTAACCGAGCGCTCTGCCGATTGCTTGCACTGCTTCGAGAGCCGCTTCCGCTTGTTCGCTCATTGCCGCGCCCCAAGTGAGTGCGGGCGTGCAAACGGGGTAGTCTACGAGTGCTTTGAGTTCGCTGTCCACTCTCAACACGGAAATAGACGCGCCTGCCATATCGATGGACGTCATAAAGTTGCCGACGAGAGTGCGGTGAATCTTGATTCCGTCTGCGTTCAATGCCTTCGTTACGGAATTGTTGAGGATATAGAGTTCTTGAAGCGGTGTGCCGCCGAAACCGTTGATGAGAAGCACGATTTCTTCGCCTTTTTGAAGTTTGAGGTCTTCTTCGAGGTCGGTGAGGATACGTCTTGACAAATCGTCGCAGAACGTGCCCGTCGAGTAGTCGATTTTCTCGCGGAAACGACCGGGTTCGCCGTGAATGCCAACGCCGAATTCCATTTCGTCGTCGCCGATTTCAAAAGTGGGGTGACCTGCCGCCGGAACGGTGCAACTGGTGAATGCAAAACCGAAAGAACGAACGTTGTCGATAACTTTGTTTGCAACCGCCTTGACTTCTTCGAGGCTCTTGCCTTGTTCTGCCGCCGCACCTGCGCACTTATGCACCAAAACCGTGCCTGCAACGCCTCTGCGACCGACGGTATAGAGAGAGTCTTTGACTGCGATGTCGTCGTTGACGTACACTGCGTCCACTCTGATTCCGTCGTCTTGAGCGTCGCTCATAGCGTTGTTGAAGTTCATACAATCGCCCGAGTAGTTTTTGACGATGAGAAGCACGCCTTTATCCGTTGCGCATTGTTTGATTGCGTTGTAAACCTGAACTTGAGAGGGGGAAGCAAAGACGTCGCCGCAAACTGCCGCGTCGAGCATACCTTTGCCTACGAAACCTGCGTGAGCGGGTTCGTGACCGCTGCCGCCGCCCGAAATGAGGCTGACTTTTGCGTCGTTGATGTCTTTCTTTTTGACGACTTTATATTTTTCGACAAATTCGAGTTCGGGATGTGCTGCGGCAAGTCCGTGACACATATCGTACACGAAACTTTGAGCCGTATTCATAATTTTCTTCATAATAATCTCCTTATTTGCCGCGCCGAAAGGGAAGAATACTCAAAAGGATATATCGATTTTTGTATTTTACAATAAATACATAACTACGATATTCACGCGCGCGTATTACGCGTTAGGTGAAAATATCGATATTCTATCCGCATATTCTGCGCTTTAAGCACGGTTTTTTATAAGACACACCCTTGCTTTTGCAAGGGTGTGCGCTTTTCAATTAGTGGCAGCATTCGCAGTCGCAGCCGTATCTGAAATCGTGACCGATTTTGTCTGCCGCTTTGATTGCCGCGATAACCATATCTTCCGTTACGGGGAAGGGCATATTGTGGATGGATTCGTCGGGGATGCAAGTCTTTGCAGCAACGATCTTGTATTCTTCTTCGGTGAGTTCTTCTCTGATGACTTCGCCCGTGCGCGGATTCGTCATAAGGTCGTGCAAGCAGACGGGAAGACCGACTTCGTCGCAGAAGTTGAGAACTTCGTAGAGTTCTTCTTCGGGGCTGTTTTCAAGCACGAGTTGGCAAATCGTGCCGAATGCGACGACTTCGCCGTGCATACAGCAAGAGTGAATGTCGTGGATTGCAGTCAAACCGTCGTGGATTGCGTGCGCAGCGGCAAGACCGCCCGATTCGAATCCGAGACCGGAAAGAAGAATGTTGGTTTCGACGATTTTTTCAAAAGCGGGGGTTACGACGTTGCAGTCGCAAGCGACTTTTGCTTTTGCGCCGTCGCTGATGAGGTTGCGATAGCAAAGTTCGGCAAGCGCAGCGGCTGTGTAGGTGCCGTAGCCGAGAAGCGTGCCTTTCTTTCTGTCTGCGCCGCAGGGAAGACCCGCGTTGACGTTGGATACGCTGTTGACGTTTGCTCTTGCCTCGAAGTAGGTGGAAAGAGCGTCGCCCATACCGCTTACGAGGAAGCGAGTCGGTGCGTTTGCGACGACGTTGAGGTCGATAAGAACGACGGACGGGCTTTGACGGAAGTATGCGTAATCGTCAAATTCGTGATTGTCGGTGTAAAGAACCGCGGAGTGGGAAGTCGGAGCGTCCGTTGCCGCGATGGTGGGGCAGATGATGAGAGCATTGCCTGCCGCAACGCACTTTGACGTGTCGATTGCTTTGCCGCCGCCAAGACCGATGGTGCAGTTGCACTTGTTTGCTTTTGCAAATTCTTGCAACGCTTTCACGACCGTGCGTGAACATTCGCCCTTAAAGAGGTCGCAGGAAACGAATTCGACGCCGTATTTCTTTTGGGTCGCTTCGAGTTTTTCTTTGACGAGGTTGAGAGCAAACGGGTCGGCGATAAGAAGCGCTTTCTTACCGAAGGTTTTTACAAAATAACCAAGGTTCAACAATTCGTTTTCGCCTTGAACGTACTTTGTGGGACAAATAAATGCTTTTCTCATAACAATCTCCTTTTCATAAGGTTATTTTTTAATGTAAAAACATTATATATCGAACAAATTAATAATTCAATACCCAAAATGCTAAAATATGGGAATTTTTGCAAAATTTTTCAAAAAAACGTTGATTTTGAAGCACTACGAGCGGAAATTTCATAAAATTTTAATGTTTTTTGCAAAAAAAAGTTGAATAATTTGAAAATGCGCTTATAATAAAAACCAATAAAAAACGGCAAAAAAACCGCAAAAAACGCGGCAAAATTTTTGTCGGAAACAAGGCAATAAACGCTACGGATAATTTGCAGAAAGAACCGCATGCGCACTGTGAGAAATCTGAGAGAAAAACCGCAAAACTCACAGCATGTATTTTGCAGAAAACGATGCGGACAATCCGCAGAAAAATAAATTTTATTCAACGAAAAACAACGAAAAACAAGGAGGTCGTATGGACGTTCAAACTTCAATTCAAAAACGTGTGGAATGGATAAGAAAAATCCTTTCCGAATCGGGCGCAAAAGGTATCATTTACGGCAACAGCGGCGGCAAAGACTGCACCCTCGTCGGCGCGCTTTGCAAACTCGCAACCGACAACGTACTCGGCGTTATTATGCCTTGTCAATCTTCGCAAAACTACGGCAGTGACCGCGACGACGCTTTGAGAGCGGGCAAGCATTTCGGCATACAGCAAATCGAAATCGACCTCACAAAAACAAAAGAAGCACTCGTTGTGGCTTTGGGTGACGAATTCACGCGCGACAACGCGGGCGAAGCGAACTTGAAAATGGCAAACGTCAACATCAATCCTCGTCTTCGTATGACCACGCTTTACGCTTTGGGACAAGCGCGCGGCTATCTTGTCGCAGGCACGGGCAACCTTGACGAAGCAACTCTCGGCTACTTCACCAAGTGGGGCGACGGCGCACACGATTTCAATCCCATTGCGGACTTGACCGTCGGCGAGATATACGAACATCTCAGAGCATTGAAAGCACCCTCGACCATCATCGAGAAAGCACCGTCCGCCGGACTTTATCAAGGTCAGACCGACGAATCCGAACTCGGCATCAAGTACGCCGACGTCGATAAATATCTGCGCGGCGAGCAGATTCCCGAAGAAGTGAAAGAAAAAATCGAAAAAGCAAAAACGAGAGCGTTGCACAAAGCGTGTATGCCTCGCAAATATCCCGACTGAGACGATATCGATAAGATAACTTTTACCTCAACCGCGCCGAATCCGGCGATAGACTTTATACAATATAAACACGGCTAAATCGAAATTATGTGAATTTGCAGACATTAATTTTGATTTTGCCGTGTTTTTCATTTTTTTGCGGAAAAATTCATGCGCAAAACATCTAAAAATCAAATTTCGACAAATACGCATGTTTGCTGCCGTCTGCCACAATCGTTGGATGAGGATAATATCGGTTCGATGTCGGCGGGTACCATAGCATAATAATATCGATACATAAATATAAATATCAAATTATCTATTGCGCAAGGGGCGATTTTATGTTAAACTTTGAAAGGTTATCATTATTCAATTACAAAGGAGGGCTACAAATGGCTCATTTAAGCGAAGCGGCGGTTGCGCAAATCAATGCGATTTGTGACAGATACGTCGGCGAAAACACGCCTCTTATGATGATTTTGAGCGACATTCAAAAGGAATACGGCTATATTCCTCTCGAAGTGCAAGAAATCGTTTCGGAGAGGACGGGCATTTCCGTTGCCGAAATCTACGGCGTGGTGACGTTCTATTCCTTCTTCTCTTTGACACCGAAGGGAAAATACGTTATCGGTTGCTGTTTAGGCACGGCTTGCTATGTTAAGGGTGCGCAACAAGTTATCGACAAATTCAGCGAAATCCTCGGCATCAAACCGGGTGAAACCACCAAAGACGGTTTGTTCACCATCGACGCTTTGCGTTGCATCGGCGCATGCGGAATCGCACCTGCTGTTTCTATCAACGGTCAGGTGTATCCCAAAGTTTCCGTGAACGCAGTTCCCGGTATCATCGACGATTACAGAGCGAAGGAGGACTGAGTTATGATTAGAAATTTTGCCGATTTGGACAGAACTTGTCAAGATTGTTCTTCTTGCCTCGACGCGAAGTTTACGGGCAGCGACGGCAGACGTCACGTTGTTTTGTGCGGCGGTACGGGTTGTTTGTCCTCTCATTCCGACGAAATCAGAGAAGAATTCGTAAAACTTATCAATGAAAAAGGCTTGCACGACAAAGTGACCGTCAACCAAGTGGGTTGCTTTGGTTTCTGCTCGCAAGGACCTTTCGTTAAAATTTATCCCGAAGATACTCTTTACAGAATGGTCAAAATCGACGACGTGAAAGAAATCGTCGAAAAAGACCTTGAAAACGGTGAAGTCGTTGACAGACTTCTTTACGTCGACCCCGTCACCAAAGAAAAAATATCCAAGCAAGACGATATTACGTTCTACAAAAAGCAAGTTCGTATCGCGTTGCACGGCTGCGGAAGCATCAACCCCGAAAAAATCGAGGAAGCACTCGGCGCAGGTGCGTTCAAAGGACTTGAAAGAGCGCTTCAAATGGACAGACAGGATGTCATCAACGAGATTTTGGCTTCCGGCCTTCGCGGACGCGGCGGCGGCGGATTCCCCACGGGCAGAAAGTGGCAATTCGCATACGCTCAACCCGAAGGCGCAAAGTACGTCGTTTGCAACGGCGACGAAGGCGACCCGGGCGCGTTTATGGACCGTTCCATTCTCGAAGGTAACCCCCTTGCCGTCATCGAAGGTATGATGATTGCAGGTTACGCAATCGGCGCGCAAAACGGTTATTTCTACGTCCGCGCGGAATACCCCATAGCAGTCAACAGACTTCGCATCGCAATCAAGCAAGCGGAAGAACTCGGACTTTTGGGCGACAACATTCTCGGCACGAACTTCTCGTTCAGAGTGCATATCCGTTTGGGCGCAGGCGCGTTCGTATGCGGTGAAGAAACCGCGCTTCTCAACTCGATAGAGGGTAAGAGAGGTATGCCGCGTCCTCGTCCGCCGTTCCCTGCGGTCAAAGGTCTTTGGGGCTCGCCGACAATCGTCAACAACGTCGAAACCCTCGCGTGCGTTCCTTACATAATGAGAGAAGGCTACGAGAAGTTCACTTGCTTCGGAACAGAAAAATCCAAAGGCACGAAAGTTTTCGCTCTCGGCGGAAAGGTGAACAACGTCGGTCTCGTCGAAGTGCCTATGGGTACGACTTTGCGCGAACTCATTTACGACATCGGCGGCGGCATTCCGAACGGTAAAAAATTCAAAGCGATTCAAACGGGCGGTCCGTCGGGCGGATGTCTCACCGCAGACGACCTCGACGCGCTCATCGACTTCGACAACCTCGTCGCAAAAGGCTCTATGATGGGCAGCGGCGGCGCAATCGTTATGGACGAAGACAACTGTATGGTCGACGTTGCGAAGTTCTATATGGAATTTATCTGCGACGAGTCTTGCGGAAAATGCTCGCCCTGCCGTATCGGCACGAAGCGTATGCTCGAATTGCTCACCAAAATCACCAAGGGCAAGGCGACTATGGAAGACCTCGACAAACTTATGGATCTTGCTTCCAACATCAAAAACGACTCTCTCTGCGCGCTCGGTCAAACCGCGCCGAACCCCATTCTTTCCACGCTCGCGCACTTCAAAGACGAATATATCGCGCACATCGTGGACAAAAAATGCCCCGCACACGTTTGCAAGAGCCTTATGAACTACGAGGTTATCGCCGACAAGTGCGTAGGTTGCGGACTCTGCGAGAGAAACTGCCCCGTGGCTGCAATCCACGCCACCAACTATATCGCCCCCGGTCACAAACTCGCGTCGAGAGAAATCGACAAAGAGAAGTGCATCAAGTGCGGTATGTGTATTTCCGCTTGCAGACTCAAAGCAATCGAGAAGAAATAAGGAGAGAGGATTATGGCGAAAATCAATATAAAAATCGAAGGCGTACCTTATCAAGTCGAACAAGGTATGACGATACTCGAAGCCGCAAAGGCTTGCGGATACGAAATTCCGTCCCTTTGCGCATATAATCACGGCGAATGTTCGCAAGGTTCTTGCCGCGTATGTCTTGTCGAAGCAACCGGCGCGAGAGGTCTCGTGGCGTCTTGCGTTTATCCCGTCGCAGAGGGTATGGAAATCACCATTTCTTCCCCCAAAGCGGTGCAGGCAAGAAGATCGTCCGTCGAACTTTTGCTTTCAAACCACAACAGAAACTGCCAAGAGTGCGACAAAAACGGTAAGTGCGAACTTTTGCACGTCGCAATCATCACCGGCGCAAGAGACGGTCTTTACGAGGGTGAACAAACGCCCGTAACCGTAGACGCCGCTACGCCGTCAATCAAGAGAGACACCTCGAAGTGCGTGCTTTGCGGCAGATGTATCGAAAGATGCAAAAACGCGCACGGACTTTCCGTTCTCGGATTTGAAAAGAGAGGTTTCAAAACAATCGTCGCACCCGCGCAAAACAGAAGTTTTGCCGACTCGCCGTGTATCCTTTGCGGTCAATGCGTAAGCGTTTGCCCCACGGGCGCGCTTATGGAAGTGAGCGAAATAGACAAGGTCGACGAGGCGTTCAAACAAGGCAAATACGTTGTCGTTCAAACCGCGCCCGCAGTTCGCGCCGCTCTCGGCGAAGAATTCGATATGCCGATCGGCACTCTCGTCACGGGCAAAATGGTCGCGGCTTTGCGTAGACTCGGATTCAAAAAGGTGTTCGACACCAACTTCGGCGCAGACCTCACCATTATGGAAGAAGCAACCGAACTTCTCACTCGCGTGAAAGAGGGCGGTACTCTTCCGATGATCACGTCTTGCTCACCCGGTTGGATCAACTATGCGGAATATTACTACGGGGATTTGCTCGGACATCTGTCTTCTTGCAAATCGCCTCACGAAATGTTCGGCGCAATCCTCAAAACCTATTATGCGGAACAAAACGGAATCAAACCCGAAGATATGTTCGTCGTGTCCGTTATGCCTTGCACCGCAAAGAAGTTCGAAAAGGAAAGAAAGCAACTTATGGTCAACGGACTCAAAGACGTTGACGCCGTTCTCACCACCAGAGAACTTGCAAAACTCATCAAACGCGCGGGTATCCGCTTTACCAAACTTCCCGACGAGCAATTCGACAACGACATCGTCGGCGAATACACGGGCGCAGGCGTCATTTTCGGCGCAACGGGCGGCGTTATGGAAGCGGCTTTGCGTACTGCCGCTTACGTTCTCGAAGGCAAAGAACTCAAACATGTCGAACTTCAAGACGTGCGCGGTATGCAAGGTATCAAGGAAGCCACCTACAATCTCGGCGGTATGGATGTCAAAGTTGCGGTTGCTTCGGGTATGAAGAACGCAAAAGTCTTGCTCGACCAAATCAGAGAAGGCAAGAGTCCTTATCACTTCATCGAGATTATGGGCTGCCCCGGCGGTTGCGTTGCAGGCGGCGGACAACCGTTCGTCAAACCTTGCTTCCTTCCCAACGAGGACGACGACATTCTCGACACCTTCCGCGATAAACGTGCAACCGCACTTTACAAAGAAGATGAGAGCAAAGAAATACGCGTATCTCACCGCAACGAACAAGTCAAGAAACTTTATGCCGAGTTCTTGGGCGAACCGAACAGCCATTTGGCGCACGAGTTGTTGCATACGTCGTATGCTGCTCGCACTCGATTCCCCGACTAAAATTGTGTGATTGAGCGACTAACTGTGTTAACGCCCTTTTGCGCACCCGTCACGTACGATTAGTACGTTAGGCGGGTTTGCAAAAGGGCGTTTCCTTGTTATTCATCTCAATCACGCAATTTTAGTGCAACATATAAAACAATAAAAACACTTATATTATCAAAAATAAATCCACTTATATTCAATTCTTTTTTTACTTCAATTCAATCAAATATAATCATCAAAAAATAATAATCTTCCATGCAATAAACTTTCATTGTCCTTTCATAAAATAAAAAATAAAAGACGCAATGCGCCCTTTATTTATACTTTTTTAATTCTTAAACTCTCGTTTCAGTGGGTTAAAATATATTTTTCCAAATCGCTGAACCAATCGAAACGAAGTTCCTCGCCGTCGATTTTCACCGTGACGGGGAAGTGACAAAAAGCAAACTCGCATAGAGCCTGCTTCTTGTCGTCGTATGTTTTGTTTTCAAATTCTATCGTCATATCAGCAGTTGAGAAGACGCCAAATCGACTTGTTGACAATCATCATAATGAGGTCAACAATCCATACGATGTTGAAACCGAAAATCAAACGAAGAAGTCCTGCAACGATTTTGCCTTCCGAAAATCTTGTGACTGCGCCGAGAATCCACGACGTGACGGGAATGATTGCAAGAATAAGACTTACGATACGACTAAGTCCGAAGTAATCGCTTTTACGTTTTGCCATAATAAATCCTCACATAGTTATTTTTTAGGAATTATCCTACGTCAAGTATATTAACACATCGTCGGAAAAATGTAAATATCGATTGAAAAATTACAGGCGTTTTTTTGCGATTTTTGATATTTTTTCGACGGTTTTTCGCCGCTTTTCGGACGACGATTTTTTTTTATTTTTTGAAAAAAATTTTTAAACATATTTCAATTATGCTATTGAAAAGGGACAATAGGTTTGCTACAATAAACATATTAAGCATAAAGGGGACAATTATGCAGGAAGAAACAAACGTATCGGCAGTTTCAAGTGCCGAAGGTGCAAATCCTTTGCAACCGAGCGAAAAACTCTCTAATCGCAATCTTTTTATGTACGCTCTCGGCACGTTCGGACGAGATTTTCTGTACAATTTATTCAACGGCTATCTTTTGTCGTTTTGCGTATTCACCAAAAACCTGAATACGGCTCAATTTACGGCAATCACGTTTATCATCGTTGCCGCGAGAATTTTCGACGCGTTCAACGACCCGATTATGGGCGGCATCGTGGAAAACACTCGCACCAAATGGGGCAAGTATAAGCCGTGGCAACTTATTGGTTGCGTGACGACGGCGGGCGTAATTATCACGCTGTTCTGCGTGCCTGCGCAAGGGTGGGCGTTTATCGGATTGCTTGCCGCAATGTACTTCCTTTTCAGCATAACGTACACGATGAACGACATTTCCTATTGGGGAATGATGCCCTCGCTTACGAGCGATCCGCACGACCGTGACAAACTTATGACTTTCACGCAAATAGTCGTAGGTCTTGCGGGCGGACTTTGCGGACTTGTCGTTCCCACGTTCGCAATGGGCGATCATCCTCTCGGCGGAAGCGCGACGAGTGCGTTTGCGATTATGGGTATATTTGCAGGCGTAATTATGGTTGCGTTCCAGATGTTTACGATATTAGGCGTGAAAGAAAAGCCTTTGTCTACGCATTTGATGAAAACGCCGCCGATGAAAGTCAAAGACATGTTCAAGGTGCTCACGAAAAACGATCAACTGTTGTGGAGCACGCTTGTGTTGCTTCTTTACTCGACGGGTACGGGGGTTGTGAACGGCGGTCTCGGAATGATGTACGTCTATTTCGACAATGCGTACAACGGCACGCTTTGGATGTTGTTCGGCATCGGATTTGCCGCAGTATCTGCGGTGTTTACCGTGTTTTATCCTGCGATTTCAAAAAAATTCGGCCGTGACAAACTCATATATTCGGGCGGAATTTCACTCATAATCGGATATGCTTTGATGATGATTTTCGGTTTGACGGTTCCAAAAATCCATTTGTTCAGCGTGTTGGGGATGGACTTCAATTTGCGCTTTATTCTGATGCTCATAGCAAACACGATTGCGGGTTGGAGCGGCGGATTCTATATGATTATGGTCATCAACATCGCAAATACGGTCGAGTACAACGAGTATAAGACGGGAAGACGCGACGAGGGCTTGATTTTTGCACTTCGTCCGTTCACGGCAAAACTCTCGTCTGCACTCAATCAGGGCATAGTGTCGCTCGTGTACATTGTCGCAGGCGTTCTCACTTACACCAACCGTATCACCGACATAGACAGAAAACTTAGTTCCGAAACCTACGAACACGTCATTGCCGACGTTCAAGCCAACGGACAGGACAGTATAAAGATTTTGCTTGCGTGTATGTGCCTGATTCCTATGGTGTTTATGGCGATAACGCTTATTATATACAAAAAGAAGTTCAAACTGAACGAAGCCAAAATGACCGAAATGGCAACCGTAATCCAAGCGCGCAAAGCCGAAGAAGAAGCAGTCGAAACGGAAGAAGCGCAGGTGGAAATGACCGAAGTCGAAAACGAACTTAAACACGGCGACGTCGAAACGCAAGAAGAGCAATCCGTAGACGAAAATCTTGCCGTTGCGTCCGACAACTCTCAAGACATAGAAAATAACATTTAACAAATTAATTGCTCAAACGGCGTTGCGGTGGAAGCAACAAACGAAAGTTTATTGCTTAACACCGCACTTTTTTCGCAATTTCTAACCGCGCAGAGAATCTTTGCTGTCAAAACAAGACGGATAAAGCCACAAACCACAGTTTCGCAAGATTATCTGCTTGGTGAGTGCGTGCTTTGCACGCGAGCGGAAAATTTGAATTTTCCATATGTCATTCTAAGGAAACGAAGTGACCGTGAGAACCCGGCGTAGCGAAATGCGGCTTCGCCTTGATTGCCACGTTGCAACTTTGTTGCACCTCGCAATGACAAACGGATAAATTGAATATTTCCGCAACCCAAACGAAGTTTGGATATCATCGTGTAATATGCACGATATCACCACGAAGTGATTTCATCGCCATAGGCGATATCGTTTATTTTTGCAAATAAGTGTGATTTTATAATTTAAAAATTACTGCCGTTCTTCGTTCTTTACAAATATCCCGTTCAATGATACAATTATCTAAAAATAATACTTATTTTAGGGTTACAAATGAGCAAAGAAAGACAAAAGTTAGGTTTGGTTCTCGAGGGCGGCGGCGTTAAGGGCGCATATCAAATCGGCGCGCTTATGGCAATTAGAGAACTTATGGTTGACTTCGACGGCGTCGCGGGTACGTCCATAGGCGCGATAAACGGCGCGATATTCCTCGAAGGCGGCTACGCTAAACTGTTCGACGTGTGGAACGAAATTAAAACCAACACCGTATTCGATTTGAGTGACGAAGAACTCGACGAATTGAACGGCTTGGATTTGCGCCCCGCAATTCTGAAAATAGTGGCGGAAAAACGACTCAAAACTTTCAAGATGCTCGAATCTTCCTATCTTAAATCGCAAAAGTTTTTTGAAACGATAGTGAACGAAGACGACATTCGCGCTTCGGGCAAGGACTACGGACTCGTTGCGTTCAATATCAGCGATATGCAACCCTTTGAAAAGATGATGAGCGAAATAGACGAGGGAAAACTCGTGGATTATATCATTGCTTCCGCAACGTTCCCGATTTTTCCGCCCAAAGTCATAGACGAGAAAAAGTACATCGACGGCGGCGTTTACGACAATATGCCGATAAATCTGCTCACGAGGCACGGTTACGACAAAATGCTCGTGATTCGCACGAACGTCGAAAGCAAGCAACCCAAGCGCAAAGTCGAGGGCAATCCGAATCTCTTTTACATTATCCCCAAAGAGGATCTCGGACCTGCTATGGCGTTTTCCAAAACTCGTATCCACGCATATATGCAGATGGGCTACGACGATACGAAAGAACTGATGGAAAACGGTCTTTCCGAGTTTTTGCTCGGCTGAAATCGGCTTAATATCAACGGATTTGTCAATGATAAAATATAGGTGAAATATGTCGCAAAACAAAATATTGCTGTTGGATTCGAACTCTCTTATGCACCGCGCGTATCACGCGCTTCCCAACCTCAAATCCTCGAAGGGTTTGTACACGGGCGCGATATACGGCTTTTTGAGCATACTCTTGAAGATAATCAAAGAGCAAAACCCCACGCATATAGCGGCGGCTTTCGACCTGCACGGTCCGACGTTCCGCCACGAAATGTACAAGGAATACAAGGCGACAAGAAAGCCTATGGACGAGGAACTGCGCCAGCAAGTCGAACCGCTCAAAGACCTTATAACCGCAATGGGTATCAAAATCGTGAGCAAACAAGGCTACGAGGGCGACGACATTCTCGGCACGCTGTCCAAGCGTTTTGACGACGAGTGCATAATCGTCACGGGCGACCGCGACAGTTTTCAACTCGTAAGTCCCACGACGAAGATTTTTTGGACAAAGAAGGGCGTAAGCGACATCGAAGTGTACGATGTCGAAAGATTGCTGCAAGACGGATTTACCGTCGAACAATTCATAGACTATAAGGCACTTTGCGGCGATACGTCGGACAACGTTCCCGGCATACCCGGCGTCGGCGAAAAGACGGCAAAACAACTTCTCGACAAATACGGCTCGCTCGAAAACATTTTGGCAAATGCCGAGCAAATCCCCGGCAAACTCGGACAAAACATCGCAAATAACAAGGAACTTGCTCTGCTCAGCAAAGAACTCGTAACCATAAACTGCGACGTGCCCGTCGAATGTACGCTGGACGAAATTGCGTTCACGCCCGTTTATTCGGGGGAAGTGAAACAAAAACTTGCCGAACTCGAAATCTTGTCGCTTGCAAACCGTATGGTTTTCGACGGCGCGGAACAGGCAACGCCCGAAAAGAAAAATATCGAAAAAACCACCGTCGTTCTCAAAACCGAGAGCGAGATTGAAAACGCCGCAAAGGGCGACAAAATCGCAATATTAATCGGCAAAGACATAGCGTTTGCCGTCGACGACAAAACCGAGTATACAATAAGTTGCGTTGAGGATTTGTTCAGCGAAGGCATAGGCTTCGACGACGCGCTTTCCGCACTCAAAAAGGCGGCGGCAGGCAAGGAACTGGTATGCTACGACTATAAGAATTTAAGCAAGACGTACGGCTTCGAGCAAGACAAATTTTTCGACGTTATGATTGCCGCGCACCTTGCAAGAGGCAGTGCGCCGATAAAGAATATAGAGCAGGTTTTGGGCGCGGACGGCTATGAAACGGGCGCGGCGGAACTGTTTGTCGAAAGCGAGAATTTGCGCGAGCAGTTGGCGCAACAAGGACTTAATCATCTGTTTTTCGACGTTGAACAGCCGCTTTGCGTAGTTTTGCGCAATATGGAAGAAAGAGGCGTTTGCGTTTCGGCAGACGTTTTGAAAGCACTTGAAATCAAATACGGTCAACTCATCGAGAGTTTGACAAAGGAGATTTACGCACTTGCGGGCGAAACTTTCAACATCGCTTCGCCAAAGCAACTGGGCGACATTCTTTTCGACAAACTCGGCTTGCCGCACGGCAAAAAAACAAAGACGGGTTATTCCGTAAGCGAGGACGTGCTGTCTAACCTTGCAAGCAAACACCCGATCGTCAACGCAGTGCTCGAATACCGCCACTACGCTAAACTTCAATCGACGTACGTCGTCGGACTTCAACCGCTCATCAACAGAGGCAAGATTCACACCGAGTTCAATCAGTGCATAACTCAGACGGGCAGACTGTCCTCGACCAATCCCAATCTTCAGAACATACCCGCGAGAAGCGACGAGGCAAAGGACATCAAAAGCGCGTTCGTGCCGAGCGAAAACTGCGTGCTCGTGAGCGCGGACTATTCGCAAATCGAACTCAGACTTCTTGCGCATATGAGCGGCGACGAGCAACTTATCGAGGCGTTCAACAAGGACGAGGACATACACGCAATCACCGCTTCGCAAATTCTCGGCATACCCGTCAGTGAGGTTACGCCGGCGCAAAGACGTGACGCAAAGGCGGTCAATTTCGGCATAATTTACGGCATAAGCGGATTCGGTCTTGCCGAAAACCTGTCCATTCCGCAATATATGGCAAAAGAGTTTATCGCCAACTATTTCACGATGCACCCGAAGGTTCGCGCCTTTATGGACAAGAACGTCGAGGACGCTCGCGAGAGAGGCTATTCGCTCACAATGCTCGGCAGACGTCGCAATCTTTCCGACCTCAAAGCGTCAAATTATATGGTGCGTTCCGCCGCAGAGCGTATGGCGATGAATACGCCGCTTCAAGGCTCTGCCGCCGACATCATCAAAATCGCGATGATAAACGTCGAAAAACGCCTTGAAAATATGAAATCCAAAATGATTCTTCAAATCCACGACGAGTTGATTATCGACGCGGCAAAGGACGAGGAAGAAGAAGTCAAAAAGATTCTGTCGTACGAAATGGAACACGCGGTTGACCTTTCCGTGCCTCTCGTTGCCGAGGCCACGAGCGCGACGAACTGGGGTGAACTCAAATGAGAATCGCGGTTATCGGCGGAATAGGCTCGGGCAAAAGCGAGGTTATGAAAATCGCAAAAGAACGGGGTTTTTTCTGCCTCAGCGCAGACGAAATCAATGCCGAATTGCTCAAAACGCCGTCGTATATTCAAAAAATCGCGGCGTTGTTTCCGAGCGCCGTTTCAAACGGCGTAGTGGATAAAAGCGCACTCGCAAAAATCGTTTTTTCCGACCGTGGCGAGCGCAAAAAGCTCAACACGCTCGCGCACCCCGAAATTATGCGGGTTATATCCGAATGCAAAGAGAGTCCGCTTGTCGTCGAACTTCCGCTTTTCATAGAGGGCGGCGACGAGGCGTTTGACGAAATCGTATATGTCAGAGCGCCGCTTTTTAAGCGTATTTTGCGCTTGAAAAAGGGTAGGGAAATGAGCGTAAAACAAGCGGTTTCGCGCATACGCTCGCAAGTTCCGTCTGCCGTATTGAGAGCAAAAGCCACTATGATAGTGGACAATTCACGCTCACTTTCCGCTCTGCAAGAGCGCGCAAACAAAACTTTTAATCAAATTTTATCCAAATATAACGACAACCACTCAAAATAAACTTGTAAATCACGCTTTTTCGTGATAACATACTATTAGTAAATAAGTTAATCAAATCCGCATATATTTGCGAGATTGAAAGGAGAAAATTATGATAAACGGCAAAACCATCGTCATCACCGGTTCGAACAGCGGTATCGGTCTCGAAACGCTCAAATTGCTCGCAAACGGCAACAACAAAATCTTGGCGGTTGACTTGCGCACTGACAGAATCGAGGCTCTCAACCTCAAAAACGTGTTCCCGATGGTGTGCGACGTGTCCACCAAAGAAAACGTCGATTCCATCTTTACGACCGCAACCGAAAAACTCGGCTCGATCGACATCTTCTTTGCAAACGCAGGCTTCCCGTACTACGAAACGATGAACTACGTCAACTGGGAACGCATCGAAGACATCTTCAAAGTCAACGTGTATTCGCCCATCTATACATACCAAAAATACGTCGAATATCTCGGCGGCAAGCAAGGTCAAATGGCAATCACCGTTTCGGCAATCGGCAAACTCGCAATGCCCGGTTATACGCTTTACAGCGCGAGCAAATTCGCAATGCAAGGCTTCCAGCAAGGTCTTCGCTACGAACTTCCGAGCAACGTATCCCTCACTTGCCTCTATCCGATAGCCACCGACACGGGCTTCTTCAAGAAAGCAGTGGAAGGTCAAGAGGGCAAAGTCATTCGCGAGCGTCCGTTCCCCGTCCAAAAACCGCAACACGTCGCAAAATGTATGGTCAGAGGACTCGAACACAAACGCAAATTCGTCAATCCGTCCAAACTTTTCACGTTTGCGCAATTCCTGTTTGCAATCTGCCCGCCGATCAAATGGGTGTATTTGAAGCTTGAAAAGAACAAGTTGACACGTTTTGAGGCACAAAAAGCCGCAAAATAGCGAATAACATCGTCAGAACCGTCTTTTCGTTCGGTCACGTATTACATATACGTTAGGCCGCCCGTGCAGACAGTTCTTCCTTGTTCTTCATCTATTTTGAGCCGTTTTACAGCACAAAAGCGAACAAGTAATCGTTTTACAGCTCAAAAAGCGAACGAATAATTAAAATACACAAAAACGAAGTCCCGATTCAAAGCGAATCGGGACTTTTCGTCCATTATTTTAATAATGGATATGTTGCGTTTCAGTTTGACTTTGGCGGCGGAAGTGATAAAATAATCTCTCAAACAAGAGGGAATTTGTAGAGAAATACACACTTTATCACAACGGATAAAATATGAAACCACTTCATTTGCACCATCGAACCGTCGCCAAAGATATGGATATGACAAGCGGACCGCTGCTCAAAAAACTCATTGCGGTGTCCCTTCCGCTTGCGTTTTCGGGCATTTTGCAACTGCTGTTCAATGCGGCGGATTTGATAGTTATCGGTCAGTTTTCCGAAACGAGCACGCAGTCGCTTGCGGCAGTTTCGTCAAACGTCGCACTTATCAATCTCATAATCAACGTCGTTATAGGCTTGTCTATCGGCACGAACGTCGTTATGAGTCAGGCGATAGGCTCTCGTGACGAAAAGCGCGCGCAGAACACCGTGCATACGTCGGTGCTGTTGTCGCTCATAAGCGGTACGGTCGTTGGGCTTATCGGCGTGTTTTGCGCAAGATATTTCCTCATTTGGATGAAAACCGATCCCGCGATTTTGGATAAGGCGACGGATTATTTGTTTATCTATTTTATCGGCACGCCCGCAAACGTTTTATACAATTTCGGCGCGTCCATTCTTCGCGCAAAAGGCGATACGAAACGTCCGCTCATATACCTCACGGTTGCGGGTATCGTCAACGTCGCGCTCAACCTTATATTCGTTATCGTGGCAAAACTCGACGTCGAGGGCGTTGCCATTGCGACTATCGTAAGTCAGTATTTGTCCTGCATTATGCTCGTTATAACCCTTTTGAAAGAGGACGGATATTGCAAACTCGTGCTTAAAAAACTGCGCTTCCACAAGGACGAGTTTTTGCAGATACTCAAAGTCGGTTTGCCGAGCGGCATACTCAATTCGTTTTTCTCTATCGCAAACGTGCTGATTCAAACCAACCTCAACGGATTCGGCTATTCGCTTGTCGCGGGCAGTTCGACGGGAAGCAACCTCGAAGGATTCGTGTACACGTCTATGAACGCCGTATCTAACGCAACGGTTACGTTCGTCGGGCAAAACTACGGCGCGAAAAAGCCCAAACGTATCAAAAAATCCGCACTCGAAGCGTCGATAATGATTATCGTGATAAGCCTTTTGTGGACTCTCGTTCTGCTTACGGCAGGGCAGTATATCGCAAGACTCTACACGTCCGACCCCGAAGTTATCGGCTACGCTTGCGCGAGAATGAAAATCATTTTGCCCATATACTTCGTTTGCGGTATCGTCGAGGTGCTTGTCGGTTGTATGCGCGGTATGGGCTACTCGTTCACGCCGATGGTCGCCAACTTCTTCTGCATATGCGTGTTCCGTATCGTGTGGATTTACACCGCGTGCAGAGCGGTCAATACGCCCGAAATGCTGTATTTGAGTTGGCCTATAAGTTGGGTGCTGAACATCATCGTTGACGGCGTGATTATGGCGATAGTATACAAGCGCGAGAAGCCGAAACTCGAATCGGCAGAGCAATCGGAAAACGAAACGAGCGGCATTGTAGATTCGCAAATCGCAAAAGAGGACGAGGACGAATACAAGAGGGAAGTCGCGTTCGAAGAAGAGTGTGAAAGAGCCGAAAGCGAATCGAACGCAATTGAAAACAAATCCGCCGCAACGCAACAAGACGAATCGATTACGGAACAAGCGTCGGACGAAACACGGCAAAGCGCACCCGACGCAAATCGGCAAAGCGCACCCGACGCAAATCGGCAAAGCGGCATAAACAATAATGTTGCGTAAAAATAGCGGAAAAGAAAACTGCGATAAATAAAATCCTTCCGAAAATGTGGAAGGATTTTTTGAATGAATAAGTCGCTGATTTTTGCTTGTTTTTTGCTTGTTTTTCGCTGTTTTTTATTGCTTTTTACAGCGTTTTATCTCGATATTTCTAGGTTATTTTGCTATGTCGCGGTCGAAGTTTTCAAGGCATTTGACGGATATTGCATAGCAGTCGGCAAGACATTCGGGGTTAAGATTGTCCGCCGTGTCGCGCATAGTGTGATAGTAGTCTTGAAGATTGTGGTCGAGAGCGGTGATGCCCGTCGAGCGGAATCCCGCTTTGTTGAACGCCGCGTTGTCCGTTGCGCCGCCGAACGGAGGAACCCACGTCTTGTTGCACTTGATGCCGAGTTCGTTTGCGGCGGTTATGAAGGAATCGCTCACTTCCTTGTCCGACTTAACCGTGCCGTTGAGGTCGCGATAGTTTACGCCGAGGAAACGGCTTTCGTGTATGGTGTCGTAGGAATAAATCCAAGTGGGAACGTCGTCAAATTCGCCTTTGTGCGCTTCGCACCAAGCCATTGCGCCGCGAAGACCTGCTTCCTCACTTCCCGAAATGATTACGCCCACTTCCGTGTGTTCGAGTTCTATGCCTTGGTCTTTCATCGCTTTGAGAATCGCAATGCCCATATAGCAACCCGTGAGGTTGTCGTTTGCGCCGTCGGTTATGGTGTTTTCGTCCCACATAAAGTACATACCGACGAGGCAGGGAACCATAATCAAAATGGCAATGCCCATCCAGAAAAGCACCGGACCGTAAAGCGCAACGTAACCTGCAACGGTGTAGTCTACTACGGGTTGGCATTTGGTTGCGACTGCCGCCGCGATGTTCAATCCGAGCACCACGAGTCCGCTCACGACGCTCGTCACGAGGTGCGCAACGTGTGCCGTACCGCCGAATTTGTTGTTGACGGGCCAGTTCCAAACCGCGTCGGGGTGTCCGTTGAAAAACACTCTGCCTTTCACTTCGCCCGTGCATTTCTTGATTGCGGTGACGCTGTGTCCCGTCTTTTTTGGGAAGCATTTGTCAACGAGTTTTTTGTAAAGACCGAATTGAATGAACAAAATCGCAAATCCCAAGCCGGCAAGCACCGCGCCGAGAATGGGAAGGAAGAAGAACAGCGCCATACCTGCAAGCACGAAGGTTATCGTGAAGTAAATCCAGCCGAAAAACGCGTTGGGGTGTTCGGTGAAAGATTCGACGTCCGACCTTTCGCAACCGCAGTCGTTTTTGAGGTAATCCGCCATATACTCGCACGCAATTTTTTCGCCTTCGCTGCCGGGATCGCGCTTTGGCATATCGTTGCAAATATGTGCGATTTCGTCGCACATAAACTTGGCGCTTTGCGCCTTGTTGTCGATAAGTTTTTGAAGTTTGCCCATAAACTTCCCCCTTGAATAAGATAAATTTATTATACAATACATATGTAAATCATTTCAATATGCGTTTTCGACAAAAGCCGACACGAAAATCGACAATATGCGGATTTTGTATTATTAAAATTTCATTAAAAACGAACGACGGCAGTCGATAAAACCGTATGCGACTGTTAAGAGAAGCACACGGCGGAAATTAAATAATCGCGTATGACAAATCGCAAAAACTCGAAGCGCAAAAGAGGAAAATCGCAGTGCGGCAACATAAAATAAATGCGTGCATAAACAGGAAAGTATTTTCGTTTCCCACTTTGCTAAAACGCGATTTTGTGATATGATATTCCTACCAAAACGAGTGAGGCAAAATATGCAAGAAAAATGCAGTTGCTCAAAAGAACCTATCGGCACGATTCCTATCGTGCGAGTGATTGACAAAATCGACGAGATGTTTGAAAAGGACGATTTGCAAGGCGCAAAACGCGTTCTCGAATACTGGGAAAAAGAAGCAAAAGCATTGAACGATACAAAAGGACTTTTGGAAGTGCTCAGCGAGCAAATCGGGCTTTATCGCAAACTCGGCGACAAAGAAAAAGGACTCGCCGCCGTGGACGAAGCACTTGCGATTTTGTCGTGCAGCGGCACTTGTTCGAGCGTTGGCGACGCGACGATTTATCTTAATTGTGCCACGACAATGAAAGCGTTCGGGAAAGCGGAAGAAGCGATACAGTACTACGAGATTGCAAAAGAGCAGTACGAAAAATCGCTTGAAAAAGACGATTATCGTCTTGCGGGACTGTACAACAATTACGCCACCGCGCTTTGCGATTTGCAAAGATTTTCAGAGGGCAGAGAGTACTATAAAAAGGCAATAGATTTGCTCAAAAACAAGGGCGGTTTTTGCGAACTTGCGGTGTCCTACGTCAACCTTGCGCACCTTGCGTTCAGCGAGGCGCAAAGCAAGGGCGAAACTTGTGACGACGAGGTTGAAAATCTTTTGAACCTCGCATACGAGTGTCTTGACGACGAGTCGCTTGTCCGTGACGGAAACTATGCGTTCGTATGCTCGAAGTGCGCGCCGTCTTTTGAGTTTTTCGGATATTTCATTCAAAAAGCGGAACTTGAAAACAGAGCGATGCAAATTTACGAAAACAACAGAAAATAAGTTTTATCAAGTGCATATCGATAGATAAAACGGCGATTTGGGAATATGAAAGGACTTGAAGAAGCGAGAAAGTTTTATGAAGAAGCGGGTGCGGAAATGATAAGCCGCAATTTCGGCGACTTTGAAAATCGCATTGCGGTCGGGCTTGTCGGGCACGGCTCTGAATGTTTCGGATTCGACGACCAAACCTCGCGCGACCACGATTTTGAAACGGGATTCTGCCTTTGGCTTACCAAAGAGGACGAGGAAAAAATCGGGTTTTATCTAATGCGTGCATACGATAAACTTAAGGCGGAATATGCGCTGAAAAACGGCGTTGGCAACGCTCGCTCAAGCGTTGAAAGTTCGGCTTTCAAAGGTGTGTTTACGATAGGCGATTTTTTTAGAAGATACACCGGCTCGGACGGTGCGCCGACAACTTGGCAAGAGTGGCTGTACACCGACTCGTTCTATTTTGCCGAAGCGACAAACGGCGAAGTGTTCCGCGACGATTTGGGCGAGTTTACCAAAATCCGCAACGAGATTTTGCACGGTATGCCCGAAGACGTGCGAATCAAAAAAATCGGCTCGTGCGCTTTGAGGGCGGCGCAGTCGGGGCAGTATAACTACGCTCGGTGTATAAAGCACGGCGAGGACGGGGCGGCTATGCTCGCACTCTGCGAGTTCGTCAAGTCCGCATGCGAACTTGCTTTCTTGCTTGAAAAACGCCATATGCCGTACTACAAATGGGCGATAAGACAAATGCGCTCGCTCTCAAAATTCGGCTCGCTTGCCGACCCTCTCGAATTTCTGCTCACGGCGGACAACGACGAGAGCGGCAAAAGGTTGAAAAGAGAAATCGTCGAGGACGTTTGCGGCGCGTTTGCCAAAGAGATGAACGAGCAGTTCGAGTTGAAAGTCGAAGGGAACTATCTCGAACCGTTCGGCTACGCAATTCAAAAACGAATCAAAAATGCGGATATTCGCAATTTGCACGTTATTTTGTGAGGTAATATGATAAGCGTAAACATTTACTACACGGGCGAAAACGGCAACGCCAAACGCTTTGCCGAAGAAATGGAAAAGAGCGGAATCGCGGCGAAAATAAGGGAAGAAGACGGCAACCTCGGCTACGAGTACTTTTTCCCGGCAAACGACGAGGAAACAGTGCTTTTGATTGACAAATGGACTGACCAAAGCGCAATCGACTCGCACCACGCTTCGCCTATGATGACGCAAATCGCACGGCTTCGCGAAAAGTACGATTTGACGATGAAAGTCGAGCGTTTTTCGTCCGAAGATATGCCAAAGTCGGACGGCAAATTCGTGCGAACGAAAGGACAAAACGAAAGATAAAATTAAAGGCAATCGGTGATAATATGAGAGAAAAATCTTGCGGAACGGTGACGTTTACGACGGCGTACGGCGGCATAAAATATCTGCTTACGCAAACCGACTACGGCGTGTACGGATTTGCGAAAGGTCACGTCGAGGACGGCGAGAGCGAAAGACAAACCGCAGTCCGCGAAACGTGGGAAGAAACGTCGGTAAAACCCAAAATCGTCAACGGATTTCGCAAAACGATAGAGTATACGCTCAAAAACGGAAACGAGAAAACCGTCGTGTTTTTTCTCGGTGATTTCGGCACGCAACAGCCTTGCCACAACGACGGATTCGAGAATATGACCTACAAAATCGTGCCGTACGAGGAAGCGCTCGAACTTTTGACGTTTGACAACACCAAACGCATACTGAAAAGCGCGCACGCGTTTTTGACGGAAAGATACGAAAATAATTAAGGTGATATTATGGCTTCGAGCAAGGAATATCTGAATTTTATTTTGGAACAAACCGCAAAACTAAATTTGACTCATCGCGCAATGATGAACGAATATTTGTTATACAAAGACGGCGTGTATTTCGGCGGAATTTTCGACGACAGATTGCTCGTAAAAATGACGAAAAGCGTTGAAAAATACGCAATGAGCGAGCAACTTCCCTACGAGGGCGCAAAGCCGATGTATCTCGTCGATTGCGTGGACGAGCAAGACAAACTCTGCGCGATTATATCGGAAGTCACCGAAGATTTGAAAAAGAATCCGAAGAAGAAAAAGTGACCGACGACGGTTGCGTCGGATTGCAAAATCCGTTTGTAAGCGGTCTTGCGATTGTTTGAAAATACGCTCGCAAATCCGTTTGAGAACGAAAGAGAATTGTTAATAACACAGCAAATATAATCCATATAAAAAGCAAAAACGCACGTTTATCGTGCGTTTTTCAATGTGTAAAGCGTTCGTTTTGCGATTTGTTTCGTTATCGCACCGACTTGTTTGGTTATCGTTCCGCCAAAGATTCCACCGTCATCATAAGGTCATAAAGCGGTTTTATCGTTTCGAATCTGTCGCACAGTGCGTCTGCGAGGTCGGGCGAGAAAAGAAGGTCGATGTCCGTCGAGTCGGCGATGAAGCAAATGTCTTTCTTTTCAAGCCATTTGCTCAAATCTTCGGGATAATCCGCATAGCGCGGCTTTTTGTAAGTTTCGCCCACGAGGGAAAATATCGATTGATTTTCAAAGCACTCTTTCGCTTTTTGGAAAACGGGGGAATTTGACAAAATCAAATTGCGCAAACTTGCCATACTTTTTGCGTCTGCCATATAATAGCCGCAACCGTAGCGGAAGTTGTAGGGGGATATTTCGAAGAAATAGCCGGGCAGTCCGCACATAGCGTTCGTGCCGCGCATAAACGTGAGCCACATATGGTCGCGATAAAGGCTCGTCTTATCCTTTGCGAATCGCAAATCCTTGTAGAGCCTCGACACGATACTTTTCGGCTCGGTTATCATTTGCTCGTCGATTTCGAGCATACGCGGCGACATTGCGGTTGCAAGATCGCGGAAAGGAACAGAGAGGTACTGTTTGAAGTCCTCTTTGTGTTCCTGATACCAAAGTTTGGAATTGTATTTGTGATTGAAATACAAAAAGTCGAGCGACCTTTGCGAAAACGGTGTCATTAGTCCTCAAAAAGCGCGACGAGCGTGTTTTGTACGATTTTGCGCATTGCGTCGTAGTCTATGTAGGTGTGGTGGTCGTAGACGTATTCGTGAGAGAAGGATTGCACGATGTCCATAGAGAAGTGGATACGCTCGGTCAAATTCTCTTTTTTCACGCCGAGGTCTGCAAATTTGTTGGCGATTGCAAGCGTGATTTCGTCTTCGAGGGATATAAACTTGTTGTTGACCGCCTCGTCGCTGTGCGACATAGAGTGAAGTGCTTCGTGAATGTTGGCGTACTTTTTGTGAATGTTTATCGCGCCGTCAAGCACGCGTGCAATCGTATCTTCGAAATTCACGGGGGCGGTGAGGTTGTTTATCATATTCAAAACGGGTGCAAACGCCTCTTTGACGTAAATTTCCAAAACGTCCAAAAGAATATCTCTTTTGTCCTTGAAATATCCGTAAACTATGCCCGTCGAAACGCCTGCGCGCTTTGCGATTTCGGCAGTGTTGGTGTTGTAGTATCCCACTTGCGAAAAGAGTTCGAATCCCGCTTGGACGATTCGGTTTTTCTTTTCGATGGATCTTTCTTGTTTTGGTTCTCTGACTTCTTGTCCCATTGCCCGCCTTTTTTACAAGTCGATTATTTGGCGATTTACGCCTTAATCCGACCGACTTTATATTGATATTTATATTATATAACTTGTTTGAAAATAAATCAAGGGAAAAAATATGAAAAAATTTTCATATTATTTTGTTAAATCTGTTGACATCCTTTTGCGGAAGTTGTAATATTCTATCGTAAATATGAATAAAACTTCATATTCACAAGAAAAAATATCTAAAAAATCGGCAAAAGGAGAGAGAAATATGCCGCTTGTATTTGCACCCGTAGGCAAGGATTTGAGGATCGTCAAGATTATGACCGACGACAAAACAAAAAAACACCTTGAAAGTTTGGGCATCACCATCGATTCAACAATAAGTATCATATCCCAAAGCGGCGGCAGCGTCATTTGTCTTATCAAAGACGGACGTCTTGCTTTGGACAAAGAAATGGCAACAAAAATTTTAGTAGCATAATTTTTAGGAGGACAAAATGGAAAAACTGCTTAGCGATTTCATTATCGGCGAGCAAGGCGTAATCAAAGCAGTCGGCGGCGACGGAAGAATCAGACGTCGTTTGTTCGATATGGGCGTTACGCCGGGCGCAGAAGTGTATCTTCGCAAAAAAGCACCTCTCGGCGATCCGATTGAGGTGACTATCAGAGGATACGAACTCACGCTTCGTAAAACCGAAGCATCTGTCGTGACGATGGAGGTGCAAGAATAATGAAAAGATTTGCTCTCGCAGGCAACCCGAACTGTGGTAAAACGACTTTGTTTAACAGTTTGACAGGTTCGACCGCTCACGTCGGCAACTGGCCGGGCGTCACGGTGGATAAGAAAGAGGGTACGTACAAAAAGTGCGCGGAACCCATCGCTATCGTTGACCTTCCCGGTATCTACTCACTTTCGCCGTATACACCGGAAGAAGTGATTTCGAGAAACTACATTCTCGAAGAAAAACCTGATTGCGTCATCAATATCGTAGACGCAACAAACCTCGAGCGTAACCTTTATCTTACGACTCAAATTATGGAAATCGACGTGCCGATGATCATCGCGCTCAATATGATGGACGCGGTTGAGAAAAACGGCGACAAGATCGACGCAAAGAGCCTCGAAGAAAAAATCGGACTTCCCGTCGTTGAAATTTCCGCTTTGCGTGAAAAAGGTCTTGACGAATTGATGCAAAGAGCGTACGAAGTATGCCAACAACCCAGAAAGGGCAGAACCGTTCTCGAAGGCACTGCGCTTACGCACCTCATCAACGACTGCAGAATCGCTCTCGAAGGCAGCGGCGTTGAAAATTCGCTTTTCCACGCTGTGAAACTCGTTGAACTCGACGAAATCGAAGTCGGTCAACATCCGCAAGCGGCTCAAATGGTCGAAGAATTCAAAAAGACGTTCAAAGACGACGTTTTCGGAACGGACTTCGAAGCGATCGTAGCGGACAGCAGATATAAATACATATCCAAGAACTACTCGACAGTTCTTACGAAGAAAGAGAAGACCGAAAAAGAAAAACTCAGCACTTCCGACAAGGTCGATAAGGTGTTGACCCACAAGGTTTGGGGTATTCCTATTTTCCTCGTGATTTTGTTCCTCGTGTTCCACTTCACGTTTGCAGAGGACTTCTTGTTCCTCGGCGCAGGCGGCGTGTTCGACAAAGACCCCGTTGCATATCTCGATCCGGATCATACGCAAGTGGCTGACTTCGAGCAAACACCGTACGACGAAAATACGACGTACTACACCGAAGACGGTTACAAAGCAGAACTTTCCTTCACGGAAGACGGCAAACTTGAATCGGTAGAACCCAAAGCGTACGTTTACACCGCAGATCACGAACTTCGCTACGTTGACGAATTGACGGAAGCGGATCTCGATCAAAAATTCTATGCGGACGAAAAAGGCAAATGGGAAGTCACCGTTGAAGCAAACGACGACGGCGAACTCGAAGCGACTTTCGTAAGCGGTATCGACGAGTGGTGCTCGGGCATCAGCGCGGCAACCTTCTTCGGATATGAAGAAAGCGTTTACGGTCCCGGCGTCATCCTTGCAAACATCCTCAACACGTTCACCGAGTTCCTTAGTGTTTGCGTAAACGAAGGCCTTACGCTTGCAGGTTCACCCGATTGGTGCACGGGGCTTATCGTTGATGGTGTTCTCGGCGGTTTGTTCGCAGTGCTCGGCTTCTTGCCGCAAATCCTCTTGCTGTTCTTGTTCTTCTCGATCTTGGAAGACAGCGGTTATATGGCGCGTGTAGCGTTCATTCTCGACAGAATCTTCAGAAGATTCGGCTTGTCGGGCAGAGCGTTTATGCCTATGATTATGGGCTTCGGTTGTTCCGTTCCCGCATTCATCAACACTCGTACTCTTGCAGACGAAAACGAAAGAATTGCAACGATCAGAGTCATTCCGTTCTTCAGTTGCGGCGCGAAGTTGCCTATCTTGACGGCTATCGCAGGCGGTATCGCAACTCAATTCGGATTCGATCATCCCGACGTTATCACTTATATGATGTACGTTCTCGGCGTAGTCGTGGCAATCGCTGCGGTCATCTTGATGCGTGCAACCACTATGAGAGGCGAAGTGCCGCCGTTCATTATGGAACTTCCCGCATATCACGTACCTCAACCCAAGAACCTTGCCGCTCACCTTTGGGATAAGACGAAGCACTTTGTGAAGAAAGCCTTTACGATCATCCTTGCTTCCACAATCCTAATCTGGTTCATCAGCCACTTCAGTTGGACTTGGCAATTCCTTGCAGACGAGCAAATGGATAAATCGATCCTTGCAGGTATCGGCGGACTCATTCAACCTCTGTTCACACCGCTCGGATTCGGTTCGCAACTTAAAGCATTCGGTTGGGTGTTCGCAGTCGCGGCAATCACCGGTCTTATCGCAAAAGAAAACGTCATCGCAACGTTTGGTACTCTTGCTGCTTGCATCGTCGGCGGTATGATCGACGTTGAAGCGGACGGCGGTGTCGGCGCAGCGGCAACAATGATCCAAGCAACTGGTATCGATGTTCCCGGACTCATTGCATTCATCGCATTCAATATGCTCACGATTCCGTGCTTCGCGGCAGTCGCTACCGCAAAGGCAGAACTTCCCACGAAGAAGTCTTACAGAATGACGTTGCTCTTCTGGGTCGGTACAAGTTACGTTGTGTCCATGATGATCTACCTCATCGGTGCTTGGTGGTGGACAGTGTTCATCTTCGCGGCAATCTGGGCGGCAGTCATCACGCTCATCGTGCTCGACAACAAGGGCAAGATTAACGTAAAGAAGTTCTTCAACGACCTCGGCTCGAAACTTAAAATCAAAAAGAACGCATAAGTCGCGCACAATGCGCAATACAGACTTTGCGTAACAAGAGCGATATATGACAAACACAGTATTTCAAAACGTTATGTCGGCAATGCACCCGATCGGAATCGTGACGATAGTCGTTGCGGTTGCGATTGTGGCAGGCGTCAGCATCGCGTCAATCGTCAGAAAAGCAAAGGGTAAGCCCTCGCTCGGAAGCGATTGCGCGGGATGCTCGCACGCAGGGCAGTGCAACGGACATTGTTGCTCGCAAGGCAAAGACGTCGATTGGACGGAACTTGTGAAACAACGCAAAGCCGAACTCGAAGCCCGGCGTGAGAAAGAAGCAAACAACGTGCAAGACAAAACGCACGCCGACAAGCAATAAGTTTCAACTTTGCATTGAATAATGATAACCCCTCAATGCACAAACAAAAAGATGTGTTGTAGCAATACGACAATCTATATTCTCTCTCAAAAAGTAGCGGAAGCGCAGTTGCGCTTCCGCTACTTTTATCTATGCATAGCATAATGTGTAAGTGTAAGTTTTTTTATATTGACGATATTCGTTGACGATATTCGCAATACAAGGTTTGGTGATTGGATTGACATTGCGCTCTCGATACGCTAAAATAGCAAGGTAATGCGGATATGGCGGAATTGGCAGACGCGCAAGATTCAGGTTCTTGTGAGCACTAGTTCATGCAGGTTCAAGTCCTGTTGTCCGCACCAAAAAGTCCACTGTTTAGTGGGATTTTCAAGGATTTGAGGTTTCGGCTCAAATCCTTGTTTTTTACGATTTTTGCCCGATTTTCGGTCCAAAACACGCCAATTTAGGCTAAAATTTAGGCTAAATTCGTTTTTAATAGACGTTCAAAACGGTCATTTTTTTGAGCAACCGCATATATGCGGTAACTTCCGTTTCGCAATAGTTGCTTGCGGTCCTTAGGCTCAAATATATGTTGTCCTCATCGAAACTCGCGTGCCCGACCCAACGTTGCACAAGGTACTGCGGAAAGCCGAACTCATAAGCGTTGGTGATGAACGTGTGCCGCAGAATATGTCCGGTGAACGGCATTCCCAACGCCCGGAAAATGTCCGCTATCTGACGATAGGTATATTCTTGCGTGTCGAAGCCGAACAGCCTGTCGCTTTGCGCCTTATCCGCGCAACGTCGTTTGAGTAGGTTCGCAAGAGGTTGCGCCATAGGTAGTTTGCGTTTTCCGCGCTTTGTTTTTGTCTTTCCGATGTTGTGGGTGTCGCGCTTCCAGGCTGAATCGATTGTTATCAGCATATTCTCGAAATCGATGTTTTCGACGCGCAGCGCGTTGAGTTCTGATTGCCGCATTCCGCTGAACAGCAACGCTCTGATAAAATCGTTCATCGACGTGCCGGGCATTTTCTCGTCGATGTATTCGAGCAACTGCTTTTGCTGTGCGTGCGTCATTGCGCCGAGTTCGGGCTGTTGGTAACGTTTGATTTTTACGCCCTCGTATGGATTGACGTTTATCAATCCGCATACTTTTGCCGTCCGGAAACTCTCACCGACGATAGTTGCGCATTTTGTGCGCACATTGTCCGACGGAATCTTTTGCAAGAGGTCCTGCAAATCGAGCGACGTTATCTTTTTGATGTCCTTTTCGCCGATAGTAGGGAAGATGTGATTTTTCAAATGACTAATCATCGATTTGAAATATGCCGATTCCACCAAACCGCGTTTATAACTTTCAAGCCATTTTTGCGCCCATTGCGAGTAGGTCAAGCCGCGTTTTCGCTTTTCGGGTGGGTTCTTCATATATTCAAGCCGCTTGTCCCAACACTCTTGCTTTGTGTCGCCGTACACGCTCACTTGTTCTTTTTGAAACTGAAAACGGTATTGCAACCGTCCTTTTTTGCTCGTGACTCTAAAACTGCCGTCACTAAATTGACAAGGCATATCTTCAAAAACCTCCTTTATTTCTGCCTTGTCAGATTCTAAGACTTGATTATATTGCCGCTTGCTGCGCGGCACGAATTGAATGACGTTGCCCTTGCGAGAACGCTGCTCGGACGGCGACGTCTGATGCGGTATTGCCGGCGCGTCGCTTATGTGCGCGCTCGCGCGAATCCCGGCAAGCATTCCATCCAAATACCCGGAAACAATACTGCCTATCTGTTTCCACATTGCTTCAAAAACTGGATTTTCCATTTTGTCCCCCATCATAAAAGATGGATGACATTATAAAACTAATAGACAGTCGTAAAATGAAAAACAAACTATATTTTTTCACCAATCTATTTCGCGAGTGGTGGAAGTGACCGAGCCTAACGACTTTTTGACTTGTTCATAGTTCCCAGAAAATAGTTGATATTTTCCATTTGGAAAGACAACGGCGAAATCATTACAAGATTTTTGATATACAATTTTTTCAACTTGTGATAAATCCAAAAGTTTTTGATAATGTTGTAATTGTAAAGTAATTACTTCAATCACAGTTTTATTACTGTCTACACTCCCACTCATCGTGGGGAATTTTATACGTTTGTTTTTAGCGATGCAAATACAAACGTCCGATTGATTTAGTGTTTTTGATATATTTAGCAACTTTGTTGATGATAAATAACAGCTATTTTTCGCGATTGATTTGTAATCTTTAACGGATAGAATAGGTATCTTTTTATGGCGACCGAAACTATCATATACTTTTAAATCGATATTATAATTTTTGTTGATTGCATTTTGTTCGAGCACATCATAAATGCATTGACTGATATTGTAAATTTGGAGAATCTCACCCTGATTAATTAAAATAGGGAAATTCAAATGCTTTTCAAAAGAGCACAAATTATTCAATTTATACTCTTTTTTGTTTATTGAAACGAATAATGATTTTATAGTAACGTCAAATGCTGAACGATTAGTTATCTCTAACAACGCGTCATTTGATGTTTCAATCTTTAACTTTAAGCGTTTTGGATATTTTGCTAAGCATAAAGCAACTATTGAAGAACCAATAGTGCCTGCCGCTGCTAATGACGATATGATTATTGATGCCGTTTCAAAACCGTTCATACGATACTTTTATAAGAATTTAAACTATGTGCATAGACTATTCCGCGAGCAGAATTGAGAAGATACATTTGTTCCTCAGGGGTCATTTGTTCATACAGCGATTGAATTTCGCTTTTGGGGATTCGAGCATCATCGAAAATACTCGTTTGTGATGTTCTGCCGAGCAATTCATCTATTGAAACATTAAAAAAATCAGCCAGTTTGCAAAGCATATCCGGTGTTGGTTTGCTATTTCCTGTTTCATATGACGAATATGTTTGGAATGTGATTCCAACGGCTTTTGCGACATCAGACTGTGTATATCCTTGTGCTTTTCTAATACTTTTCATTCTTTCCATAGGCATATCCTTATCTAATTATTTTGAAAAATTAAAAAAAAATTCAATGAATTTAAGAAAATGTCTTGATTTTCGGCGATTCTTTGAGTATTATATTAGCGAAATTCGTAGATTCTTTGAATTTTGAACAAAACAGAACTCACATTAGGTGTCTGAAAGAAAAAGGAAGTAACTTGCGATGAGCATTTTTCTATATGTGATATTTGCAATGCTGATAGTGGGCGGTACGGTACTGCTCCTATTCGCTGTTGATTCTTTCCGTAATAGAGATGTTCTTTTAGGCTGTGTGCTTCTTTGTTGGGGTGCAATCGTAGTAGTCGCAAGTATATATGCGATTGTAATTCTTGCGCTCCCGGAAGAAACATCAAACATTTTAATAAAAAAATAAGGGGCAAGCAATGGGAATTTTCAAAAAGAAAACAAAGTCAAAAGCCGTTATTCCTTTGACGGAACAAGTCCAAATGGCAGAACAACTCAGGCAAGCGGCGGTAAAAACAGACCGCGCGCACGAAAAAGTCATAAACAGTTGGATTAACTCGGACTCTAAAAATGAAAAAGTGTGGGCAGCAAAGTCGTCTATGGCTGAAAAACGAGCAGATAAAGCATACAGAAACTATTACGAGTATTGTCATTCGACGTTTTCGGAAGAAGATATAAAAAACTCGGGCGCACAAGGAAAGTTTCTGAGTAAAAGTTTTATCAATCGACTCAATAAAATTCAACTTTCAAAAAACAAAAAGAAATAATCCCGGCATCCGGGATAGGGGGACGCAAAATGGATTTACAAAATCTCGCCACGTTGGTGGCACTTCTCAAAGATTATCACCACGAACTCACTCACGCTCTGACTGATGCCGTCGAACTTGACGGCGACATCGACGCGCAAAAGAACATCGAAGCAAAAGCCGATGTTATAGACAGAGCACTCGACATCGCTATGGAAGATTTAGAGTATCGCATCTGCGTGAGGTGAACTATGAAAAAAGGAAAACACATTCATCGCAACATCACAGCGAAACGGTCCGAGCAATCAATCTGCATAGATGTCGCATCGAGGCTCGAAGCCGGCAACAAGTTCCGTTACAAAGATTATGCTTGCGTCGTTGATGACGTCACGCGCAACCTAATCAGATTCACCGGCACACGAAGCGAGAAAGTCGGCGAAGTTACGCGGCAAATGATACTCAACGTCGAGAGTTTCAACTCGGCTGTTGAGGAACGTCGCATCATACTGAACAACCCGGCATAGCCGGTTTGTGTGTCCCACCGTCTAATCCTTTATGAGTTTTTTGAGGCTACAAGCAAAAAACACGGCGGTGGCGGCACAAATCCGCCGGGAACGATAAACAATCAAAAACTTTGGGACCGCTCCCGGCGGTGCTCCCCCAAACGAGGTGTATATGAAAATTTTTGGCAAAGTACTCGAAGGCACAATAAGCGCGGTTATCTCGCTTGCGATTCTCTTTTTCGGCGGAATCGGCATAGTTGCGCTTATAACAAAGCAAGATTACGTCACCGTTATGAATACGGTGTTTGACTGGTTCAAGAATCTCGCATCGAAGTGAGGCACGTTATGGCTAAACGCAAGACGAAAAAAACAAATCCGCCGACGAAACGTAACGGCAATCCCGGCATCAGACTGTTTTTGTTGGTGATGCTTGTCGTGCTTTTACTCGGAACAATCGGCGGCGCAGTGTATCTCGGCATAAAGTCGGACGGTTTCAAGAACTGGGATTTTATTCCGGGCAACAATGCGCAACCGGCTGCGTCCCTCGATGTCGTGAAAGACGGTGAATCGGTCAAGAGTATCGAGGCGACCGCCGACGTCATTCGTATCGAGGTCATCAACGGCGGTGATTTCACCGTAACCGTGCGCCCCAAAGCGAGCGCAGACTTTGATTTTATGCTTGACGGCAAATTGCACTCTTTTGCGCAAGCGGACGGCGATTACAATCGCGCTTTCGACGTCAAAATCGAGGACGGATATTTCACATTTACCGCGCCGCGCAACATCGTGAACGCGCTCAACGACGCATATTTCGGTCACGTCATCGACGATGTGCGCTGCAACTATGTCGGCACGTTCTTTGAAATAGTGGTGACGGCAGAAAGCGGCGACAGCAAGAAGTTCGACGTTACCGACATATATGCTACTGACATCGTAGTCAGAATCGAGCCGTCGGAGGTGGTATTCTGATGAAACGTGCAACAATATCGTTATATTTGGGTCTTGTACTCATAATAATCCTCCTTATTAGTGGCACGATTCCGTCGTCGGAAGTGGTATACGCTGCCGACGGCGACGTCGCGCACATCTTTGACAAAACGGACGTCACAAAGGACCTCGAAGGCTCTGAGGGTTTCGATTTTTCACAATACCCGGTGGACGCCTCGAAGGACACTCAGATTTATACTTTTCTCGAATACGGTTACGACGGCGCGGACAATTCAAAGTTCGGGCTTTATCTTTACGTTTACAATCCGAAACAAAAGGCATTTTCGCAATCGAGTGCAAGCAACAAGGCAAACGTTGCTATGGCGTTTGACGAAAAGGACAATGCGACGTCGTATCAGCGCGTAGGATTGATTTTCTGTTCCGCGACGTCTGATAAACTTTTTTACAAGTTCCGCATCGATGACGGCGGCAAGTTGCTCGCTCTCGCCGAGAAGTACGCACTCACGCACGGTGGCGCGCGCAGATATGACATAGCAACGGTCGAACTGTTCGCGTATGGCGATAAGACGGCAACGACGTCAACTATCGGCAAATCATATGAATGCACCGGATTTATGAAAGGGTTCGGCGCGGACAAAGAAAGCAACACGCACAGCGTAAAGGCGTACAGCCTCGATGTTCTCGACATCGAACTCAATCACACGTTCTTCCGCCCGGACGGGACAAACTACGGAAATTTTGCAGCCGAGTATTTTTATCAATCATCAAAAGACCAACTCGACAGCGTATATTTTTCGTTTCCGAATGAACTAATCAAATACTATGGCGGCATATGGAAAATCGACGCAGGCTTTGTCAAGTTGAAAACAAGACCGATTGTAATCACATCTACCAAAGAAGTCTATGAAAAAGCAATTAAATATGCAGGAAGAAGCGAACGGGGGAATTGCTCGGTAAAAATACAATCTACATATCCAAAAAAACTTGGCGAAATGGTGCTTAATAATCTAAAAGGATACAGCAATGAAGTGAAAGCGGAATTGCGCAACTATTTGCTTTGCAACTTTCCGTCAACACCTATTTATTACTTGTTCTATACCGGCAACGAAACCGCAGACGGTAGTGTTCCGTATGCAAAGGACTTTACTTTATCCGCTGAAAACTTGCTCGATTATATTTACAACTATAAGCGCAGTTACGATGCAGGAAAACTCAATATAAAGGACGGAATTTCAAAAGATTTGTTTATATTTTCGCCCGAATATGAAAAAGACGGTTACGGACAGTACACAAGCATACAAATAAAAGCCGACGATACATACACTCTTGAAAACTTATCACGAGTCAAACACTGGTACGACTTTTTAGATGCATTTAATCTTTCTGCGGAATATCAATCCGATGCATATCGCAACATACAGGCAATAACACCGATTGATAAAAAAGATGTAACACTGTCAAAAGATGCTTTCTGCAAAAAGTATTTCGTTTCTCAAAGTGATTATGAGAACATCATCAAATCGGTCAACAAAAGAGATGAAACGACATATCTATTTCGTTTTTCGCAAAGTTCTTTTATGTCACTCGGATTAAAGTCACAAGTCGGCGACGGTTATGTTTATGAAACAGACTATAACTATGCTGCTATGCAAACGGTTTATCTCGATATGAACATATCGTCGATAACGTGCCGCAAAGACGATGTATATCACACGTTTGCGGTTGCGGCGAATCCGATTGATGCTGTCGCAGACATCGAGCCACCGCCCGAAGAATTCGATAAAACCGGTTGGTGGAAAGATAAATTCGAAAGCGTAAAAGACTGGTTTGAGATGTCCAAAAGTGCACTAATCATAGCGGCTATTGTTATTTTGGCGGTGGTTTTGATGGTCCTTATCATCATAACGCTCGTTAAACTCGCACCGTCTTTCGCAATGCTACGCATATCGCGCTCTCAATCGCCCTCGAAGCAACGTTCTAAATCAAGAAACAAAACTAAAAATAAATCTGCGAGCAACGCAGGAAGGAGTCACAAAAATGGCAAAAAAACAAGTTTATCAAAGTCGCAATAAAGCACTCGGCGCGATAGTCGCCGTATTGCTTGCGATAGTTATGTGCGCGGCTGCCGTACTCGGCGTCGGGTTCGGCGTTTACGGCAAGAACACAGACGACTGGTTCAAGCCTAAGCACGAGGACAGTCAAGGACAGCAGGAGCAACCCGAACAAGACCAACAGACAAACGAGGCGAGAATTGCACTTTTTGCAGGCACAGCGGTTCAAGCCGCCGACGGCACCGTCAGCAAAACGTTGACTGCAACCGTTCTTCCGGCAGATGCACCCGACAAGTCAGTCGATTGGTCCATTAAATGGGCACCTGATGCCGCCTTGAAAGACAAAACACTCAGCGACTACATAACACTAACACCTGCATCAGACGGCGCATTGACGGCAACCGTAACTTGCAAAAAGTCTTTTCGTGGTAGCGTGGCGATAGCCACAGTCACCACTCGTTCGGGCGGTTACACTGCAAGTTGCATCATCGAGTATGAGGGCGTTCCCTCATCTATGACGGTAGCAGACAGCCCTCACGGTACGATATCGGTTACAGGCGTAGGCGATGTTCGTGCTATTAAAAAAGTCTATGGCACTGACGGAACTACCAAATTCGCGATAAAACTCGACAATGTATTCGGCGATGTCGGCGATTCCTATTACAATCAATACGTACTTTCGGGGGTTACATCTTTTGGTCAAGTCGTATTGGATACAATGTCAGAAGGTCGTAACGGCAGCAGTTTCACCGGTAAAAATGAAAAGACGATTAATTTGAGTACTATTCAAAGTCAACTCGTTGACGCTACTTGCGACGGTAAAAACATCATTATTACAGTCAAAAAAGAAATCACATCTTATTACGAATCGATGAAAGCAAGTTCATCGGGCGCAACGTACAGCGGACATTATAAGCAAGTCGCATTGAAGGACGGCAAAGCACCGTATTTCGAGGTGACGCTCACCAACACGTTTTTGAACAAATCTGCGACAGTTAAGTTCTGGTTTGCGGTCGATGTTACAAGCGTTTCGCTTTCCTCAACGAGCCTTACATTCTAAACAGAAATAAAACTCATAATTTCCCCCTCAATTTGGTGCGCGCACGTCTAAGTGCGTGCGCGCGCCTCTCAACTTACTTTAAGGAGCAAAAAAATGGCAAGAAAACAACCTCGCGACGAGTTTAGAAAATATAAGAAAAGCGGACATCCTGCCTACATATTTGAGAAAGTCGGCGATGAGTTCAGATTCTTAGGAATCACGCACTCAAAAATCGATAAAGGCACGACCAACAGCGAACTCGAAAAGAATCCGGACCCGGAAGATAACGGAACGGCTTACATAAAAACCAAATCGGAACAAGACAAACAAAACCGCTTTGGGGAAGCAAAGAAGAAGTGGAAATTTCATCCGAACGACAAAAAGAAAGTCGCAAAGATAATAAAGAGCAATAAAAAAAGAAGTGCGCCCAGCAAATCACGAAAGTGATTCACAGCTCTGCAACGGTATTGATTGCATCGAGCAATCACATCACAACAAACGTTGTGGCACCTAAACACTTCTTATCTAAAATATACGACATTTCAAAAACAATGTCAAGCGGAATAAAAGGAGCAAAAAAATGGATGCAGTCATTAAGGTTATACTGCGCGAGATTCAACTCGAATGTCAACGGCAAATAGGCATCGAGCGGCGCGGCGGACGTGCTATCAAAGAGGAAGAAATCGAGCCCTATCCGGACAGATTTGATTTTGACGTTCAATCAGAGGTGCCGCAAATCGAAACAAAACTGAGCGTTACCGCAATCCCGGGCAAAACGCTCGCGCAACTCGTCGAAGATAACGAAGCGACGGATAAAGCCGAATCAAGTCCGGACCCTCAAATGACGGTAGACGAGGCGATAAGCAATGTCGAAAAATCCGAGCAACCGCCGACGCAGCCGGCTCAGCAAGAATGCGACATCGCGCCGCGCGCCCCTCGAAGCAAGTTCGGTGCGTGGTTCGAGGCGATTCGTGATTGGCATTTTACACGCAAAGAAAAAGAGTATAAATACGAGTGCGCTAAGCAGCGCGCAGAAGATAGGACGTACGGATTCGAGTATATCTCGGATTTTATAGACGATTATATCGAGCGTCTTGAAAAAGACGAATCGAGCAACAGCACAAACGGACAAGTATTTTGATGAGTATCAACGGCATTATCATAGCAGGCGCGTGTGGTATCGTTGCCGCAATAGCGAGTTACGCAATATTGCGCAAGCACTTTCGTGAAGTGCCAATTGAGCGCACCAACACGGTGACGGACGAGTTTATCGATAAACCCATTCCGCCAGGCGTGTATATCATTGTCGGACCTCAGGGCGTTGGCAAGACGTCGTTTCTAAATGCGCTCATCTCGATTGACTCTAAGTATCACGGCGCCGAACGTCTACAAATGGCAAAAGTCGAAATCGACAAACTCAACGAAATCGGCTACAAACTCACATTGCCGCCGTGTCCGTATCGAACGCGCTCGAAACTGTTTTTGCCGAACGGCAAGCCGACGTATCACACTGATATATCGCAGTTCGGACTGCCCGGACGTCGCCCGGAAGTTCAATACTTTCCGCCGTTCACGGTCATCGGATGTGATGAGATAGACTCGTTTATGGATTGCCGTGAATGGAACAAAAACGCCTCTATGAAAGCGGACATCATAGACGGTTTCAAGTATATCCGACATCACGACCTCGTGTTTCTCGGTGACGTGCAGAATTTCAGCAAGGTAGACGCGGCTGTCCGGAAACTCACGACAGACGTCATCTACATACTCGGCAAAAAGGATGTGTACGGCAAAAAACATAGGTTGAGCCGCAAAAAGACATTGTTGCGCACGGAGTGGGAGTTTATTTGGGTCAAGCACCAACAAGCCGAGAATGCCGCCTCTTTGGGCGAAATGGGTATCGAGGTACACGAGAAGAACGCCCGGAAATGCAAACTAATATACGAGGGCAATATCTACTCGCAATACAACTCGCAAAGCGGCAAGCCGTATTGGTATCGAGGGATTAAGCAATTCACGGTCGAGAAGCATCCGGAAAACGTGCTAAGCCCGGAAGGCGTAGACAAATACTGCCGTCAGAACGCACTCAACTATGACGACACGACACAAGAAAAGCAATGAAACGACGTTCAGTCCGAGTCGGGATGAATCCCACTACACGAGCGGCAGCGTATCCGTTTTGTTGCACATAAACGGCAAGCAATCAAGCCGAAAAAGATGCGAGAGCAATTTTTCGGCTTGCTGATATAGGCGGTTCGGAAAAGAAAAAACAAAAATCCGAATCCGCCGTATGTGAGGGAATTTTAATTCCCTACACAGTAAGCGAGGGAAACTTGTTTCACTCGCAAAAAAATGGGATAGAAAAATGGCAGATTCGAGTTACTTCCAAACGCTGACCGCGCCGTTCAGAGCGGCGGACGTCGGCAAATACGTGACTTTCGCCTCGGACGGCGTAGCATTCAGTTACAGTTCGCCGGGGATAGCGTTCCATTTTGCCCAAACGTCAAAGAATCGATACACGGTCCGAGCGATATATCTCGGCAAGTTTGAGGAATACGCATATCAGAGTCAGCGCGATGCTATCGGCTTTGCCGTCAAACTGCTCAATCTCGACCGCGCCGGCGCGTTCAGAGCCTCTAAATCGCTCTGAGAGCAAAGTGCTCGATACAACGTGCGGAATAATCCGCCGAAACATATACGAAAAACGCATAAAAATGCAACAAAAATGAATAAGGAGCAAACTTGTGGAACTTTTTGACAAAAAGAAAAAAGTAAACGAAGAACCGAAAGAAAAACAACAGGAACAACAGCAAGAAGTCGAACCCGACGTTGAAGTCATCATTTCGACTCACAACGATTCAAACGGCGGACATCCTCACGTGCTAATGGATGAAATCGACGATAATAACGTTTCAGTCGGTTTGACTACACGTCCAAAGAAAGGAAAGAATCACCCGAATTATCCGCTCGAAAAAGACCCGACGGGAAAAGGCAAAAAATCCTTTATGCGTAGGCAAGCGACAATTGACGTCAAAAACAACTATAAGGACCCAAAGTCGGGGGCAATGGCAAAGAAAGATTACGAGAAAGCAAAGGAATATGCGAGCCGCGCCAAAGAAAAGTACATCGCGAAAAAAGAAGAAAATAAAAAAAGTAACGAAACGACCAAACACTCACAATAAGCATCAGCCCCTCTTCTGCCGAAGAACAGTTTCATTACTTACATATAATGTACTGCTTTTTTTGAGTGTTGTCAATCGTTTTGCGCAAGCGAGGACAATATGACAACTTTTTATAAAGTTTTACTCTTGTATCGAAAGTTGAAATATCGACTTCGGTACATTTTTTTTATAAAGGACAGCGAAAATTGGAAAACGGAACGGAAAGGTATATTGGAACGGTCGCGTTTCTCGGAAAACTGTATGACTTTATCAACAAGCATTTGTTCGGTGGCGAACTTGTGAAACCTGTTATCACGGTGCAAGTTGATTCGCGCAACAAGGCTTATGGTTGGTGGTCGGTCAACAAGGTTTGGCACGAGAACAAAGACGACGAAGGCGTACACGAATTGAATATGTGCGCTCAATACCTTAATCGTCCTATCGAAGAAATCGCAAGCACGATGATTCACGAAATGTGTCATCAATTCGCAAGTGTCCACGGACTTCAAGATTGTTCCCGTTCGGGTATATATCATAACAAACTATTTAGACAAATTGCCGAAAATCACGGATTGAACGTTGTCAAGGTCGATAAAATCGGTTGGTCGCAAACAAGTCTAACTTCCGAAATTGCGGAAATTATAAGAAAATTTGCGGCACACAACGAAGAAAACGTGATTTATAGAAGTCCATTATCAACAAATACGACTGTTAAATCATCGAGTACGCGCAAATACGTATGCCCGTGTTGTCATACAAGCGTGCGCGCAACAAAACAAGTCAACATTATGTGCGCTGATTGCGACGAATATATGGTTGAAGAATAAAAGCGAGGTAAATGAAATGGAAAAATACGCAGTAATTTGTAACAAAATCGATTATGTTCTTGATAACTTCGACAAAAGCACAATTAAAAGCACGATTGATATGCTTTGTTCAAAAGGAATTGCCAAAGGTGCGTATGACAGTTTTATGTGTTTGGTTGCATTGCTTGACGTTGTAACCACTATCGAATCAATGGCAAAATAAGGAATTAAACGTATGAAAAAGACAAAAGCAACTTTGAAACCATTAAAGAAATTATCCGCAGATTTTTGCGGAACTTGCGAACTGCGACAACTCCCAAAAGGAACGTATTTTCGCACTCTCGATAAGAACGGAAAAATGAGCCGTGAAACCTATACAAAAGGTTATTACGAACGCTCCGAAAAGAAATTTGTATGCGACAAACATTCTGATATTTGGGGCAACGGTCGCGCCTTGAAAGGCACAACGAAAGTTACAACGGATTTTATCTATTAGCATTTTGGGACTTGTGCGCGCTTCCTCCGGTGCGCACGAATCAGCCGATTTTGCCGAAGCGGACTGATGAGCCTGTGAAAGTCAGGCGAAACGAATAATTGGGCGTTTTACTCCTTTACGTCCTTTATTCGTATCCGCAAGGAAATCAAAAAAACTAATTGGGTGACGACCTACGT
>DKCG01000025.1 GCA_002449145.1 Christensenella sp. UBA6880
TGCTCGTAAACAGGCGGAGCCGAATAATATGGAACGACGAGGAATCGTTGTGAGCATCCACTTCCGCCGTTGCAACTGCCGAGCCGCCTCAAAGTTGCAACCCCTTACGTCACAAACAAATGCTCTGATTTGTTTGTGACAGGACGTTTGCGCCAAAATATTTGTCAAGCCATCTTGAAAAGATGGGTGACAAGTGTTTTGCACTCGGCGCAAATTACTATCTGTCTTCTCTAAAGTAAGACGTGCCGAGTGCCGCCGGCGGTTGAGTTTCGCGCTTGTTTATCATGCTTGTGATGATAAGAACAACAATCGTGACTATGTACGGAAGCAGTTTTATAAATTCTTTCATTGCCGTGGTCGAAACCGAGAAGAAGTTGGGAACGAAATACAGCAAACTGAACAAGATAGAGCCGAGAATGCCCCAACTCGGTTTCCACACAGAGAAGATAACGAGCGCAACAGCGAGCCAACCGTACTCTTCGACGGTAACTGCGATGTTGCCGATACTTCCGCCGTTGTAGTCCATAATATAGAACAATCCGCCGAGTCCCGAAACGGCGCACCCCAAGATTGTCGCGATATATCTGTACTTTGTTACGTTTATGCCTGCCGCGTCTGCAGTGGCGGGATTTTCGCCAACCGCACGGAGCGTCAAACCGACTCTCGTTTTCTTGAAAACAATCGTAACGATTACGGCAATTATGAGCGCAAGATACACGAGAGTGCCGTATGAGAAAAACAGTTGCGTAAACCAGTTGTCGTTTGCACACGGGAAAGATTTGATAAAATACTTCCATGCCTCGCCGAAGCCTGTATTGTCCATATTGCCCAAAACGAACTTATTCAAACCTACGCCGAAAGTCGTGATTGTCAAGCCGACGACGTTTTGGTTGCATCTGAGAGTAACCGTGAAAAAACTGAACAGCACGCCTGCGAGTCCGCCGAACAAAAGTGCGGTCAATATGGGAATAAATACCGCAAGAAAACCGTTCATTTGGCTCAAATCCGAAAGGGATCTGATATACCACAATTCGCCGAAACTGCCGCCGATTGCGCCTATGCACATAACGCCGGGAGTACCGAGATTGAGATGTCCGCTTTTTTGGGTTATGGTTTCGCCGGTAGAACCGTAAAGAAATACCGTGCTGAATCTAAGAGATTCTCGTAAGAAGGTCAGAAACATTATAAATTTACCTCCTTGTTTGAATTGTCCGCGACTTTTTCTTTCGTCACGGTTTGATCCGAAACTTGTTCGCTAGATTTATTGTCGCTATCTTCCGAGTGTTGTCCGACGGAAGGATTGTCGCTATCAACCGATTTTTGCTCGGAGAAAGAGTTGTCTTTATCCTTCGACTTTTGCTCTTCGGAAGAATCGTTTTCGGACGCATTTTCGCCGCCCTTATTCTTTTTGAATTTAGCAATCAAAGCGGGATTGATTTTCACGTTGTAGTTGACGAAGAACTCGCTTGCGATAACGACGAAGAAAAACACTGCGGTGATAATCTCCGGAAAAGCCGTGCCGAAACCGAAGTTCGATCCCGCATATTCCGCGCCGATATTGAAGAACTGCACGAGCAGCGACGTAAAAACCATTGCGACGGGATTGAGTCCGGCAAGCCAAGCCACCAATATTGCGGTGAACCCCATACCGCCTGCGCTCGTCGTAGAAATCGTATGCGACGTACCCGCAACGAGCAACCAACCTGCGATACCGGACAACGCACCCGAAAGAAGCATCGTTCTTATTATGACTTTCGGAACGCTGATTCCGATGTACTTTGCCGTGTTTTGACTTTCGCCGACGACGGACAATTCGTATCCGTGCTTGCTGAATTTAAGATAAATCGAAACAACAACTGTGATTATTGCAACGATTATTATGTTCAAAATATAGTTATAACCGCCGATTTTGGGGAAACGACCGTATTTAAGCACACCGAGAACCTGCGAACCGCTCGTGACCCAAACCGCAATGCAAATCGAGATAAGTCCCATTGCGATGTAGTTCATCATAAGCGTGAACAAAGTTTCGTTCGTGTTCCATTTTGCCTTGAACAAAGCGGGAATTACAGCCCAAATCGCGCCGCCGAGAACCGCCATTATGAACATAAGGATAATGAGAAGCGAGTTGTCGACCTTTCCGCCAAGATATTTGACCATAACCACGCTCATCAATCCGCCCATAAGCACTTGACCTTCTGCGCCGATGTTCCAGAACTTCATTCTGAACGCAGGAGTAACCGCAAGGGAAATGAGCAAGAGAATAGCCGTGTTTTGTAGCAACCTGATAATACGATTAGGCGTTGCGAAATTGCCCACGAACACGTTTTGAATAAATGCGCCGAACGTACCCGCTTTCAAGATACTGCTTACGACCGCACTTGCCAAAAGAGCAACAACAACCGCAGCGACCCTGACGAGCCACGCTTGCCATTTGGGCGCATCGGTGCGTTTTGTGATATGGAATACGGAATTGTGCATAAGTTTATTCAACATCGCCGTCACCGTCCTTTTCGTTTGTTTCGTCGTGCTTTGTCATAAGCAAGCCGATTTGTTCCTTAATTGCGCTTCTACCGTCAACTACACCGGAAATTTTACCGCCGCAAAGAACCATAATTCTGTCGCACAGTTCGATTAATACGTCGAGGTCTTCGCCGACGAAGATAACCGCAACACCCTTCTCTTTCTGTTCGTTGAGAAGATTGTAAATCATATACGACGAGTTGATGTCGAGACCTCTTACGGGATAAGCCGCCATAAGCACAGTGGGCGCAGCGGCGATTTCGCGACCGACAAGCACTTTTTGAACGTTGCCGCCCGACAAACGTCTGACGGGCGTACGCGTGCTCGGAGTGGAAACTTCGAGGTCGTGAACGATTGTTTCCGCAAGGTTTTTCGGTTTTTTCCTGTCGAGGAAGAAGGGAATGCCTTTTCTGTACGAGCGAAGCATCATATTGTCCACGAGGTCCATATTGCCGACAAGCCCCATACCCAGTCTGTCTTCGGGAACGAAAGACAATCTTACGCCGAGTTCTCTTATTTGAACGGGTGTTTTCGAGCGCAAATCCACCCTCTCGTTGTCCTTTGACGGGTCAAAATAAGTGATTTCGCCCTCGTTGAGTTTTTGAAGTCCCGCAATCGCTTCGAGAAGTTCCTTTTGTCCGCTGCCCGCGATGCCCGCAACACCGAGAATTTCGCCCGAACGAGCGGCAAAAGACACGTCGTCAAGCACTTTTACTCCGTCGTGATTGATAGCCGTAAGATGATTTACCACGAGTCTGTCTTCAACGTCGTGCGGATTCGATCTGTCGATATTGAGATCGACTTTTTCGCCGACCATCATTTCGGTCAGTTCTTTTTCGTTGGTTTCGGACGTATTTACCGTCGCAATGTGCTTGCCTTTGCGAAGCACCGCCACTCTGTCGCTTATTTCCATAACCTCGTTGAGTTTGTGCGTGATTATGATGATTGACTTTCCGTCCTCTCTCATTTTGCGCAAAACGTCAAAGAGTTTTTGAATTTCCTGAGGCGTCAAAACCGCCGTCGGCTCGTCGAGGATAAGAATATCCGCGCCTCTGTACAAAACTTTTATAATCTCAACAGTCTGTTTTTGAGATACAGACATATTGTATATTTTCTCGTTAAGATTGATTTCAAAGCCGTATTTATCCGCAATTTTTTGCAATTTCGCACCGCGATTATTGGACAACCATTCAAACTTTGCGGCTTTTGCGAGTTTGATGAAAGGCAATGCGGCGATTTTCATTGCGGTTTGAAATTTCGTTTGTTTTTTCGGCTTTGACAAATACGCCAACACGCCCGTATGTTCTTCGGGATTGTAGGCGTCTGCGTCCGCATTATTCTTTTCCGCTTCCGCTTTTATGCGATTTGCCTCGTCCTTTATAGAGAACGGCGGCTCTTTTTCGCCGAGAATGATGTTGTCGGTGGCGGTGAAAACGTCGATAAGTTTGAAGTGCTGATGCACCATACCGATTTTGTATTTGTAAGCGTCTTTCGGAGAAAGAATGTTCACTTCCTCGCCGTTTATGAAAATACTGCCTTCATCAGGACGATAAATGCCTATAATCATATTCATTAAGGTTGTTTTTCCGCTTCCGTTTTCGCCCAAAATCGACAGAATTTCGCCTTTGCGCAAATCGAGATCGACGTGATCGTTTGCAACGACTTTCGTGCCGAAGCGTTTGGTTATGCCTTTCAACTGTAAAACGATGGGGTTGTCCATATGTTCCTTGTTATTCAGATATTTGTAATAAACTCGATTTGGCGGAGCAACCGCTCCGCCAAATCGCTTAAAGTTCGATTAAGGCTTCTTTTATTTGAGAAGTGTGATACCGTCGATATCGAGAGTGAAATACGGAGCGGAACGGAAAGCGGATTCTTTGAGAATGCCGTTTTCAACCACTTCGGTTTCGGGAACGTAATCGCCTGCGTCGTCAACGTCGGCAAGGAAAGACGTGATGTGCTTGCCGTCAACCGTGAAGTTGTTGGTGTCGAACACGTTGAGAGTGCCGTTTTGAAGAGCCGCTTTCACTTCTGCGAGTTTTTCTGCAGTGCCTTGTGCGGCTGCCTTGCCGAGTTCGAGAAGTTCAACGGAACCGGATTGCAAAGTTCCCGTCCAATCGTAAGGAATGGTTTCGTTTTTAATGGTTGCTTCAACGATATACTTGTAGTAAGGTGCCCAGTTGATTCTCGAACCGATGACATAAGAGCCTTCGCAGTCATTTTCGGTGCTTACGTTGTACGTGACGTTGGGAATACCCTTTTCTTTGCACGCATTGGGTGCGCCCATAGAGTCTGCGTGTTGACTGATAAGTTTGCAACCTCTTTCGATGAGTGATTTTGCGGTGGCGTTTTCTGCCGCTTCGTCATACCAACTGCTCGTAAATTTCACTTCCATCGTTGCATTGGGAACGATAGAACGAACGCCGAGGAAGAACGAGGTGTAACCGGATTTGACTTCTGCATAAGGATATGCGCCGACATAACCGATTTTTGCGTTTTCGTCGGAAACCTTGCCGTCTTCTTTGTCGCCGTAGAGTTCGACGAGTTTCATACCTGCCGCAACGCCTGCGAGGTATCTGCCCTCATATATGGAAGCAAACGCATTGAAGTAGTTGCCGAGTTGTGCGGTGTGAGCCTTTGTGCCTGTTGCGTGGAAGAAACGCACGCTCGTGTATTCTTCTGCCGCTCTCATAATGTGATCTTCGTGTCCGAAAGAATCCGCAAAGATGATGTTGCAGCCTTGCTCTACGAGTTCAACTGCCGTATTGTAGCATTTTTCGTTTTCGGGGATACCGGTTTTGATAACGAGTTGATCCTCTCTCAAACCGAGTTCGTTCACCGCTTCTTTCATTGCGTCGATGAAGTTCTTGTCATAAGTGGATTGTTCGTCGTGCAAGCAGATAAGTCCGATCTTGATGTCGTCTTTCGCAATGGGTTGGAGATTGACAACCCTTTCTTCTTCGGGATTGCAAGCAACCAAACCGATAACCAAAGCGGTTACGAGAGCCAAGCAAAGCACAAGTGCAAATACTTTCTTTTTCATACGTTTCTCCTTTAATTTTGCCGTGAGGCGTATTGTGATTGTCTATATTCACGCCGTTTTGGCGCAAATCGCGTCAGTGTCTGAAAACTATGTTTCCGTCATCGTCCATACTGTCGATGAGAGCGAGGCTTTGAACGTTTACGCCCTTTTCTCTCAAAGCGTCGCCGCCGCCCTGAAAACCTTTTTCGATTGCGACCGCGCAGCCAACGAGCGTTGCGCCCGCTTGCTCGACAATGCTCATAAGTCCGTTAATTGCCGCGCCGTTTGCGAGGAAATCGTCAACGATAAGCACTCTGTCGTCTGCACAAACGAACTCTTTTTCGACCATAATCACCTTCGCAACTTGATGCGTAAAAGAATAAACCTCGGCGCAGTAGCAGTCCGAGGATATGTTTATGGTCTTACTTTTCTTAGCAAAAAGCACCGGCGCCTGCACATAGTGCGCGGCTGCGCACGCTATGGCTATCCCCGATGCTTCGATTGTCAGAATTTTGGTTATATTTTGTCCGCAAAAGAGCGCAGAAATTTCCTTTCCAATCTCGTCCAACAGTTGTTGATCAATAAGATGATTGAGAAATCCGCCGACTTTGAGGACGTTTCCGGGCTTAACCTTGCCGTCCCTCAAAATGCGATCTTCCAAAATCTTCATAGCGCGCCTCTTTTCCACAATATGTAGTGGTGTGTGCGGATTCTTGATTCCGCAAGTTGTGCGTTGCGATTTGGTTTGCTCTTGAATGATATGGGCATTATATCCAAAACGAAACGGCAATGTCAAACAAAAATGGACACTATTTTGCTTTTTCATTAAAAAATTTTAATCGGATACACGATGTGTATTTTTTGCCCGAAATAACCGACAAAAAGTCGTTTTAATTTTCGCGCACGCGTGCGCGCACAAGCCTGCACGCACGCTTCAATAAAATATGTCTTTTTTTGCGCTTGCGGTTTTCTCTTGCTTGACACCGATGTTTTTTCGTCGCGTATATGCAAAAATTTTACAATATCACTTTTTTCAAAACGCTTGACAGCGATATGCAATACAAATATAATGCAATATCCGTTGAAACAACGATAAGCAAAAACGAAACACATAACACCTAACACATATGAACGAAACGTATTCACAAAAACCGTCCTTTGCGGACAGAATAAAAAATCTATTCGGACAGATTGACTTGACCAAAGGGTCGATAATCAAAGTTATCGTCAAATTCACTTTGCCGATAATCGTGTCCTATCTTTTGCAACAACTTTACATACTCTCGGACGCGGCAATATGCGGACAGACTTTGAGCGCGGACGAAGTTGCGGGCGTCAACGACACTTCCCCTCTCGTGTTCATATTTATGCAGTTTGCGTTCGGCTGTACGGCAGGATTCTGCGTGGTGTTGTCAAGCAAACTCGGCTCCAACGACGAGGACGGCATGCGCAAATCCTTTGCGACGCAGTTTATACTTTGCGGAATAATCACGGTGGTGTTGACTCTCGTTTCGGTGTTTTGCATAAAACCTATGCTTGCGTGGGTCAACGTCACCGATCAAAATCCCGTCGTATTCGAGGCGGCGTACACCTACTGCCTCGTGATATTCCTCGGCATAATCGCACAACTCTTTTACAATTTCATAATCAGCATATTGCGCAGTATCGGCGATTCGTTCACGCCATTGCTGTTCCTTCTCATATCAACGGTTATGAACATCGCCCTCGACTTGCTTTTCATCAAAGTGTTCAAATGGGGCGTTGCGGGCGCGGCGGGCGCAACCATACTCACCCAAGTGCTTTGCACGATAGCGTGCTTCGTTTACACATTTGTTAAATACAAGTTTTTGCGCCTTAAAAAGCAAGATTTCAAGTTTGCGTGGAAAGATATTTGGGCGCACGTAAAACAAGGCATACCCCTCGGACTGCAGTTTTCCGTGCTGTCGATAGGTCTTATCGTAATGCTTTCCGAAACCATCAAATTCGACCTTCTTCCCGACGGACTTATGGTCGTGGGCAACCCCGCTCAAAACGGCGTGGGCGCGGCGAATAAACTCATAAACTTTGCAATGGCGCCGCTCTCTGCGCTCGGCACGGCAATGGTGAGTTTCAACGCTCAAAATCTCGGCGCAGGACTCACCGAAAGAGTGAAAAAAGGCACGAATCAAGCCATTTTGCTCGGTTTCGTCCTCACCGCCATATGCTCGGGAATCGGACTTTTGCTCACCATAAACGCCGCATATCAACATATCTTTTTGAGTGCGGACAAGATAAGCGAAAAATCCATATATTTCGGCAACACGTTCCTTTACGTCGACTTGTCGCTGTTCTTCATTTTGTCAATGCTTTTCGTATTGCGCAACGCGGTGCAAGGCATAGGCAAATCGGGTTGGACGCTTGCAGCCGGCGCAGGCGAACTTATTGCGAGAGTGCTTATATGCACCTTCTTACCCGCCCTCGTAAACGGCGGAGCAACCAACGCGTATGCGTCCAACGGCGCGTATATCGCGCTCTGTTTCGGCGACCCGGGCGCGTGGGTATTTGCCGTAGCGGTGCTTCTCTACCCCTACATAAAACATATCGTCAAAAAGGACTACCGCTTTGCTCTTGGCGAATCCACCGCCACCAAAGAATACAAACTCGAATCATCCGCCGAGTGCGAATCCGAAAAGGACGGTGATTCTGTAAAATCGAAAAATTAATAAACGTTTTTTTGTAATGAATGACACAAAAAGCAGGCTTTATGCCTGCTTTTTGAATTGTTAAAAGTTTTGTTTTGTGATTTTCGGGTTAATTTCAGATTTCTCTCGTCGCTTTTTCGAGGAATTTCAAATCTTTGCCCGAAAGATACTTGCCTATGGTTTTGCGCACGGTCTTGTGATACGCGTTGAGCCACGCTTTTTCGCCCTCGTCGAGCAACTTTACGTCGATTGCGTCGATGTCGAAAGGCACGAGGGTTATCGTTTCAAAAGCGCAAAACGTGCCGTATTCCGTCTTTTCTTTTTCCACGCAAAGCACGAGATTTTCGTGTCTTATGCCGAATTTGCCTTCTTCGTAAAAACCGGGTTCGTCGGACGTAACCATACCGGGCAAAACGGCAAATTTAGGCGTGAACGCTCTCGGCGAGATATTTTGCGGTCCTTCGTGGACGTTGAGCAAATACCCTACGCCGTGACCCGTGCCGTGTTTGAAATCCATACCGAACCTGTACATCGGCTCTCTTGAAATCATATCGAGGCGCGCGCCCGTCGTGCCTTTGGGGAACACCGCCCTTGCAAGCGCGATATGCGATTTAAGCACGATTGTGAACGCCCTCTTTTCCTCGCTTGTGACTTTGCCCATTGCGAAAGTACGGGTGATGTCCGTAGTGCCGTAGCGATATTGTGCGCCGCTGTCCACCAAAAGCAATCCCTTGTTTTCAACTTTTTTGTCCGTTTCGGGCGTTGCGGAATAATGCACGATTGCGCCGTTCGATGCGTATCCGCATATGGTGTCGAAACTCAAATCGAGGAAGTTTTTGCTCTCTTTTCTGAAACACTCGAGTTTGTCGGCAAGAGAAATCTCGCTCATTTCTTCCTTGCCCGCGCGCTCTTTGAGGTATCGCATAAATTTGAGCATTGCCACGCCGTCCTCGACGTGCGCTTTTTTCATATTCTTAATCTCGACCGAGTTCTTCACCGCCTTTCTCACGGTCGTGGGGAAAGATTCGGTTTCTTTTGCGTTCTTTATGCGAGAAAACAGCGCGTAGTTGGTCTTTTCTTTGTCAATAAGCACTTTACCATCGATTGCCGAAACTATGCCGTAAACGTCGCCGTAAGGCAGTATGCTTATATGATTTTCGTCAAGTATTTTCTTGCATTTTCCGTCGAGTTTTCTCTCGTTGATAAACAGCGTCGCACCATCTGCGGACACGATTGCGTATGCGTAGTTGACGGGATTGTAACGGATGTCGCTTCCGCGCATATTGAACAGCCACGCGATGTCGTCAAGAGAAGATACGAGCGCATATTCGCAACCTTGTTTTTCGAGGTCTTTTTGCAAGTTTTCAATCTTGCTTTCTATGCTCTCGCCTGCCGCGTTGCTCGGCAAAAACCAAGCCTTCGTCGGCTCGATTTCGGGGCGATTTTGCCAAATACGGTCGATAATTTCGCCCGAGTCCACAAGTTCGACGCCCTTAACGTTTTTGTTCAACGCCTCGACGAATTCGACGGTTGCGGTCGTAAAATCGAACGCGATTTTGGGTGCGTCCGAAAGTTTTTTCACAAACTCGAAAATTGACGGCACGCCTTCTTCGCCCGCTTTCATAAGCACGGTATCGGTTGCTTTGAGTTGCTCTGCCGCTTGAATGAAGTATCTTCCGTCCGTCCACAGATACGCGTTGTCTTTCGTCACTACCAGCGTACCCGCGCTGCCCGTAAAACCGCACAAAAACGCACGCGTTTTGAAGTGGTCCACAACGTATTCGCTGCCGTGATCGTCGCTCGTAAAAACGACGTACGCGTCAATTCCGTTTTGTCCTACGAACTCTTGCAATTTTTTAATATCCTGTTTCATAATCCGCCTAAAAAGAATTTTATTTTTTTATGTATTATATCACTAAGGAATTTATAAGGCAATATTTTATTTTGCGCATAGCGCAAATATAATGAATAATGATTAATTAATAATTAATAATTGCGGGCGGGCTCTGCCCGCACCCGAAACGAAAACTTATTCGTAGCGTACTTATAAACGGAATGTGTCTATTCGAAGACGAGATGAAACCGCCGTCCGCGAACTCGCAGAGCGGACTTTTTAACGTTCACTTATTCAAAGCGTTCTTATACTACTACTCTGCTCTTTCGAAGACGGAACACGAGCCGCAAGGCGGCGACCCATTGCTCAAACGGCGTTGCGGTACAGTCAATCGCCCATCGTCATTCAGAGCGTAGCGTGGGAATCCCCTAAATAGAAACGAAAACTTTTGGGGCGATTGTCAAAAACCGCACTTGTTCTCGCAATCACTAACCGCGCAGAGAATTTGTGCTATCAGTTCAAACACGGATAAAATTTCAAACCACAGTTTCGCCAAATTATCTGCTTGGTGGGTGCGCACTTTGTGTGCAAGCGGAAAAATTTAACGGCGGTAGGGCGCGACGCGTTAAACAACACATTCGGTGAATGTGTTGTAGCCAAAGCGAACGAGGCGGATTGCCTTGCAAACGCCGAAGTCCAAACACGTGAGGAAGGGGGAAGCTTTAATTTTAGAGTACCCCCCCCTACACTCTATTTAGAGATAAAATAACGTCGCCAAGCAGATGAAGAACAAGAAAATTCTTAAATTAAGATTCGAACTCGAATAACAAAGAGCAAACAGACAAATAACAAAATTATTTTCTGCATTTTAACACCCAATAACCTCGCCAAGCAGATGAAGAACAAGAAAAAGCCATTTTGCAAATCCGCCCAGCGTACTGAATCGTACGTGACGGATAAGCAAAAGGGCTTTGCCGCAGTTATTCGCTGTTTGGCGACGTTATTCGAGTTCGAATGCGCCGGTGTACAACTGATAATACCTACCCCTCTGCGCTATCAACTGCTCGTGATTGCCGCGCTCGATAATCTCGCCGTGTTCGAGAACGCAAATCATATCGGAATTGCGGACGGTGGACAGACGGTGAGCGATGACAAAGACGGTGCGACCTTGCATAAGTTTGTCCATACCTTGCTCGATGAGTTTTTCGGTGCGGGTGTCGATGGAACTGGTCGCTTCGTCGAGAATGAGGACGGGCGGATTTGCGACAGCGGCGCGCGCGATTGCGAGAAGTTGGCGTTGACCTTGCGAGAGGTTTTCGCCGTCGCCGGTGAGCATAGTGTTGTAGCCCTCGGGCAAATGGCGAATGAAATAGTCGGCATTTGCGAGTTTTGCGGCGTTTTCGACTTCCTCGTCGGTGGCGTCGGGTTTGCCGAAGCGAATGTTGTCGGCGACCGTACCCGTAAAGAGGTGCGTGTCTTGAAGCACCATAGCCATGGAATGACGCAAATCGTCTTTCTTTATCTTTGTGATGTTGATATTGTCGTATCTGATTTTGCCCTCGTCGATGTCGTAGAAGCGGTTGATGAGGTTGGTTATCGTGGTCTTGCCCGCGCCGGTAGAGCCGACGAGCGCGACTTTCTGACCGGGCAACGCTTCCATAGTGATGTGTTTGAGCACGATTTTTTCGGGAACGTAGCCGAACGATACGTCTTCGAACTCGACTTCGCCCCTCCACTTAACGTAAGTGGTGGTATTGTCGGCTTTATGATAGTGTTTCCACGCCCATTCGCCCGTGTACTCGTCCGTCTCGACGATATTGCCGTTTTCATCCTCTTTTGCGTTGACGAGAGTGACATAACCGTTGTCAGTTTCGGGTTGCTGGTCGATGAGTTCGAATATACGTTCCGCACCGGCAAGAGCCATAAGGATGCCGTTCATTTGTTGCGCTATCTGTGAAAGCGGATTGCTGAACTGGCGCGAAAATTGCATAAAGGACACCAGACCGCCCCACGTCATGCCGCCGAATCCGCTTATTGCCATAATCGTGCCGACGATTGCGGTTGCGGCATATGAAACGTATGACAGATTGCCCATAATCGGGAACAAAATATTCGCATATTTGTTCGCTTTGTTCGAGTGATAGAACAAATCCTCGTTGAACTTGTCGAAGTCGATTTTCTCTTCTTTCTCGTGGCAGAAGACTTTGACGACCTTAAGACCGTCGATGTGTTCCTCGATAAAGCCGTTGATTGCGCCCGTCTGGCGTTGTTGACCGACGAAGTGCTTTCCGCTCTTGCCTGCGATAAACTTCATTATGAACAGCATAATGACGAGCATACCCACCGAGCAAAGCGTGAGCAAAGGCGAAACGAGCATCATCGCAACGAACATACCCAAGACGGTGAGCAAGTTGCTGATGAGGTTGGGAATACCGTTGGAGAGCAACTCTCTTAAAGTGTCGGTATCGTTGGTGTAAAGGCTCATTATGTCGCCGTGCGTGTGCGTATCGAAGTATCTGACGGGCAATTTTTCCATCTTGACAAACATCTCGTCGCGCACGTTCTGAAGGGTTTGAGTGGTGACTTTGACGAGGATGTAGTTGTAAAGATAATGAAGTCCCGCGCCGACTACGTACATAGCCGCCATAACGCCGATTATGCCGCCGAAGTTTTGAATGGTGACTTCCGCCGCCCTTTTTATAATCTCTTCGTTTGCGGTGACGTACGCGCCGTGCGAGTACGCAAGCGGCAAAATGTAGTTGTTGACGACCACCGAGCCGAGCATAAACGTACCTGCGATATTGCAAAGCACGTTTGCAATCATACAAATAAGCGCGCCGATAAGTTGACCTCTGAACGGTTTCCAATAGCCGAGAATACGTTTGAAGGTCTGCATCGGGTTTTTCGCCCTGAACTTGTTTTGTTGAGGCGCGGCATTGACGCTTTGTTTTTTATTCTTACGCATTGACGCTCACCTCCTCGTCGCTTCCTTTCTTTTGAGAATTGTATACGTCCTGATAGATTTCGTTGGTTGCGAGCAATTCCTCATGCGAGCCGATTGCGTCTATCTTGCCGTCGTTCATAACGATGATTCTGTCCGCGCTTTCGACGGAAGAAAGACGTTGAGCGATGATAAGCACGGTCGTATCGCCGAACTCTTTTTTAAGTCCTGCTCTGATTGCCGCATCGGTTGCGGTATCGACGGCGGACGTCGAGTCGTCCATAATCATAATTTTCGGACGCTTCAATAACGCGCGGGCAATGCAAAGACGTTGCTTTTGACCGCCCGACACGTTGACGCCGCCCTGTCCGAGTTCGGTGTCGTAGCCGTTTGGGAAAGACATAATGAAGTCGTGCGCTTGCGCCGCTTTTGCCGCGTGTACGATTTCTTCGTCGGTGGCGTTTTTGTTGCCCCACATAAGATTCTGCTTGATAGTGCCGCTGAAAAGCACGTTCTTTTGAAGCACCATAGCGACGGAATCTCTGAGTTTTTCGAGTTTGTAGTCCTTGACGTTGACGCCGCCCACCTTGACTTCGCCGTCAAGCACGTCGTAGAGTCTTGGAATCAACTGCACGAGAGTGGATTTAGCCGAGCCCGTGCCGCCGATAATGCCAATCGTTTCGCCGCTCTTGATATGCAAATCGATGTTTTCGAGGTTGAGAACGTCGTGGGATTTCGAGTAGGAAAAGTCAACGTCGTCGAAGTCGATACTGCCGTCTTTGACTTCTATGTCCTGAGCGTTTTTGCCGTCCTCGATGTCGATTTTCTCGTCGAAAATCTCAACGATACGGTCGAGCGAAGCGCGCGACATAACGATGTTCATAAAGCCCATCGCAACCATAATGAGAGACATAAGGATTTGCATTATGTAACTCAAAAACGCAGTAAAGTCGCCAAGTTGCATCTTGCCGACGATGATCTCGTTGCCGCCGAACCACGCAACGCAAATAATGCACGCGTAAATGACGATTTGCATAAACGGAAATGCGATGACTATGATTTTTTCTGCCGAAAATTGAAGTTTTTGAACGGCGGAACTCACCTTTTTGAACTTGTCGATTTCGCTGTCCTCTCTCACGAACGCCTTGACCGTGCGGATGCCGATGAGGTTTTCCTGCGTGGACTCGTTCATACTGTCGTACTTTCTGAGCATTTTCTCGAATCGCGGGAAAACGATTCTCGTGCCGACGACGAGCGCGACAATCAAAACGGGTATCGCCGCCGCGAAAATAAGCGACAAATCGGGGCTTATCGAGATTGACATCAACATTGCGAGAATCAACATTATGGGCGAACGAACGAGCATACGAATGATGATTTGAAACGCCATTTGAATGTTGGTAACGTCCGTCGTGAGCCTTGTGACAAGGCTTGCGGTGTTGAATCTGTCAAGGTTTGCAAACGAAAAATTCTCAATCTTATAGAACATCTTTTTGCGCAAATTCTTTGCAAAACCGGTGGACGCTTTTGCGGCGAGTTGACCGGACATCGTGCCGAAAAACAGCGATACGAGAGCCATCGCAACCATCATCGCGCCGCAAGTGACGATAAACCAAATGCGGTTGTCCATCGTAAAGAGTGCAAAACCTTTCTTTCCGAGTTGAAGCGTAAATGTAAACGAGGTTGCGTTTTCAACCATACCGACGTTTACGATTTGCGCCATAATTAGCGGAATGAGAATTTCAAACAACACTTCGAGCGCGATCAAAACCGACGTGAAAATCGCAGGCACTTTGTACTCGCCCACGCAACTCGCCATTTTTTTCAATCCGCCCTTAGATCTGGGTGCTTTTTTATTGTCTTCTAACATAATCACCTTAATGTCGCCGGGTGCGACGATGAAAAATTCGCAAAAGCGGAAACGTTTTCATCGACCTTAAATTTGTCGGTCAATATTCTATTTACAATTTATTAAAAAAAATGTCAACGAATTATTAAAAATAAATAAAAATATTAAATATATTTTAATAATATTCCATATATATGTCCCGAAAATTTGACCCCATATGCACTTTTGTTTTATCGCAGTTATAAAACAGATTTTGTCGCTTATTTTGCGCAGTTTTGCCTCGATTCAAAGTTATTAGAGGCTGTTTTTATATTTATTAAACGAGAGCACGTTGTCAACATATCTTGACAGAACGTATGATTTTGTGCAATAATTTATACAAGAATGCAGTTAGGGGGTCACTATGTCTGCACAAAAAGAAGATTTGAGAATCGTGCGCACGCGCAAACTTTTGAGCAATACGCTGCTCGATATGATGGAAGAAGAATCCATCGAAAAAATCAGCGTCATCGACCTATGCAACAAAGCAATGGTCAACAGAGCCACGTTCTACGCTCACTTCGAGGACAAATATCACCTCTTGTCCTTCGCTTTGGAAGAACTCAAAGACGACCTCTACCGAAAGTTCACCAAAGACACGAAGTTCACCACCCCAACCGAAACGCTCAACTCGATGATAGTTATGGGCGTGGACTTTTTCTTTGACAAACACAACCACATCGCAAACATCATACGCTTCAACCGCAACGGCAAAGTGATAAGCACCATACAAGATTCCATTGCTCATTCGATAAAGTATCAACTTTCCAAATACAAGGACACGTACGAAATCAAACTTCCCCTTCAGATTTTGTCCACGTTCGTTGCGGGCGGAATGATAAACACGGTGCTTTGGTGCGTAGACAACCCGGGCAAGTATTCGTACGATGAATTTATCACCTACGCCACCTGCCCCCTCGCAGAGAAATGTTTCGAGAAAAAGTAATTTATAAGACACCGAATTTTATTATAGAGGCAACAAAATGAAACAATCTAATGTAAACGAAAACACAAACGAAAAGCAAGTGAAGATAAGTCAAGCAAAAGCCGAGCCGCCAAAGACAAACGACATAAAAAACAAATTGCCCGATTTGTCGGAAAAAGACTTGAAAAACAAACGAAAGATCATCCGCGAATTGTTGCATCAATCCGACAAAGAACTGACCGACGAGGAACTCGTAGCCGAAGTTTTAAGCACAAACGTTACCGAAAATTCCGAGAAAAACGAAAAAGTGTCTTTCGGACAAAAAGCCGCCGACGCCGTTGCAAAATTTGCGGGAAGTTGGGCATTCATTTTCAGTTTTGTTGCCGTAATGGTAATCTGGATGGTCGTAAACATCATTTTAGGAACAAAGGCATTCGACGCATATCCGTTTATTCTTTTGAATTTGGTTTTGTCTTGCATTGCCGCAATACAAGCGCCGTTGATTATGATGAGCCAAAACAGGCAAGAAGCAAAGGACAGAAAACGTGCCGAGAACGATTATCGAGTCAATTTGAAAAGCGAATTTCTTATCGACGAACTATACAAAAAACTCGAACAGGTGTCGGAAACGCAAAAGAAACTCTTAAAAATGCTCGAGGACATCGAACAAAACAGCAAGAACGATTCTGCATCGGCAAACTAATAATACATCGGACTTCCGTTTCGGAAGTCTTTTTTTACAAAAATTTAACTTAAACGTTACAATATATGACTACAAAATAAGCGAGCTAACTTATAAAATATACAAAAAAAAGGAGAGAAACCAAAATGAAAAAAGAAAAACCCGAGAAACGATTTGAACAAACAAGCAGCGACAGTGTGTCGCTTATAGGCCCGAATTGCAGCGTCATTGTCGACCGACAAACAGGCGTGAACTATCTTGTCGCATACAGCAGTTACGGATTGGGAATCACACCTTTGCTCGATTCCGACGGCAAACCCGTCGTAACCAAGACGGAAGAATAAAAATCCCAAACGAATTACTTCGAGCAAATCGCAAAAGCGATTCGCTCTTTTTAATTAATAATTAAAAATTAATAATTAATAATTGCGGAAGGCGAAGCCTTAATCCGAACACTGTTCCTAATCGAAAAATTGAATCGGGTGTGGGTGTCCCACCCTCTGTCGTCATTCCGAGCGGCAGCGCGGGAATCTAGCCGCAGGCGCATTTCGCTTCGCTTGATTCTCACGGTCACTTCGTTCCCCCCCCTGAATGACAGAAGGGGGAAGTTTCAATTAAAGTACACGTCGCCAAACTCTTATAGAGAATTAACGAAAATCAAAAATTTTCCCAGATTAAAAAATTTTCAAAAAATTGTGCAGAATATATTGACAATGCAAAATTTGGTGCTATAATTAGCAATCGAAGATATAGAGTGCTAACAATCAAATGAACGTATTGCCAAAGATTGCAGACAAAACGGCGAGCGGCGGCAAAGAAAAGCGTTTGACGACGGCACGACACGGAACATATTTCAAAGGAGGTATGAACTATGGACACCAACAAATTTACTAAAAAAGCGCTGGACGCATTGAATGCCGCTCAGAACCTTGCTCTTGAGAGACATCAACAACAAATTTGCAAGGAACACGTTGCTTACGCACTGCTCAACGACGAAGAAGGATTGATTCCCAAACTCGTCACCAAATGCGGCGCGGACGCACCTCAACTTTTGAGAGAAATCGACAGACTCATATCGCAAATGCCCTCTGTCACCGGCAGCGGCGCAGGCGAGGCGTACTTGTCGCAAGACTGCTCGCTTATGCTCTCGCAAGCAGAGAAAGACGCAAAGAAACAAGGCGACGATTTCGTGAGCGTCGAGCATATATTCGCAGCGATTCTCGACAATCCCACCCCTGCCCTCAAAGCGGTGTTTGCAAAGTGCAAACTCAACAAAAAGGACTTTATGAACGCACTTTCGCAGGTTAAAACCTCGAAGGTGACGAGCGACAGCCCCGAGGACACTTACGACGTGCTCAATAAATACGGTCACGATATGGTCGAAAGAGCCGCTCGCGGACAACTCGACCCCGTCATCGGTCGTGACGACGAGATAAGAAACGTAATCCGTATTCTTTCAAGAAAAACCAAGAACAACCCCGTTCTCATCGGTGAAGCGGGCGTCGGCAAAACCGCAATAGTAGAAGGTCTTGCGCAACGTATCGTCAGAGGCGACGTTCCCGAAGGACTCAAAGACAAACACATCTTTGCGCTCGATATGGGCGCGCTTATCGCGGGCGCGAAATACAGAGGCGAATTTGAGGAAAGACTCAAAGCCGTCCTCACCGAAATCAAGAAGCAAAACGGCAGAATGCTTCTGTTCATCGACGAACTTCACACCATCGTCGGCGCGGGCAAAACCGAAGGCAGTATGGACGCAGGCAACCTTTTGAAGCCTATGCTTGCAAGAGGCGAATTGCATTGTATCGGCGCAACCACGCTTGACGAATACCGCAAATACATCGAAAAGGACCCCGCGCTCGAAAGACGTTTTCAACCCGTTATGGTCAACGAACCGACGGTTGAGGACACGATCGCGATACTGCGCGGTTTGAAAGAGAGATACGAAATCTTCCACGGCGTGCGTATTCACGACCAAGCGCTCGTTGCGGCGGCAACGCTTTCGGACAGATACATCACCGACAGATTCCTGCCCGACAAGGCAATCGACCTCGTGGACGAGGCGTGCGCGATGATAAGAACGGAAATCGACAGTATGCCCACCGAAATGGACGTCATCAGCCGTAAGATTATGCAACTCGAAATCGAGGAAATGGCTCTTGAAAAGGAAACCGACAAACTGTCCGTTGACCGTCGCGAATCCATAAAGAAAGAACTTGCCGAACTTCACGACAAATTCAACGAAATGAAAGCGCAATGGGAAAACGAAAAGAAGGAAATAAACAGCGTTCAAGACACCAAAGCCGAAATCGACAGAGTTAATCTTCAAATCGAAGAAGCAAAGCGCAACAGCGACTACGGCAAGGCTGCGCAACTTCAATACGGCGAACTGCCCGCTCTTACCAAGAAACTCGAAGAAGCGGAAAAGAAATCTTCAAAAGGCACTTCCCTTCTTCGTGACGAAGTGACTGCGGACGAAATCGCAAAGATTGTCGCAAAGTGGACGGGTATTCCCGTAACCAAACTTATGGAAAGCGAAAAGGAAAAATTGCTTCACCTTTCCGACGAACTTCACAAGAGAGTCATCGGACAAAACGAAGCGGTTGACGCGGTGAGCGAAGCGGTGCTTCGTTCTCGTGCGGGCATATCCGACGAGAACAGACCTATCGGCTCGTTCCTGTTCCTCGGCCCGACGGGCGTGGGCAAGACCGAACTTGCAAAGGCTCTTGCTTCCTATCTGTTTGACGACGAGCGCAACATCGTGCGTATCGATATGACGGAATATATGGAAAAATTCAGTGTATCTCGTCTTATAGGCGCACCTCCGGGATACGTCGGTTACGACGAGGGCGGACAACTCACCGAAGCAGTGAGAAGAAAACCCTACTCTGTCGTCTTGTTCGACGAAATCGAAAAAGCGCACCCCGACGTGTTCAACATTCTGCTTCAAGTGCTTGACGACGGCAGAATAACCGACAGCCAAGGCAGAACGGTCAACTTCAAGAATACGATAATCATTCTCACCTCGAACCTCGGCAGCGGCATAATCCTCGACAACATCGACAAAAACGGCAACATCACGGACGAGGCGAAAGAGCAAATCGACAAACTGCTCAAACAAACCTTCCGTCCCGAGTTCCTCAACAGACTTGACGACACCGTGCTGTTCACTCCTCTTACAAGAGAGAGCGTGTACAAGATTATCGACATAATGCTCAAAAAACTCGAATCGAGGCTTGAAAAACAAAACCTCAAACTCGAAGTTACGCAAGCGGCAAAAGACCTCATCGTTGACGGCGGCTACGACGTGACCTTCGGCGCAAGACCCTTGAAGCGTTACATCGAAAGCAACGTCGAAACCAAAGTTGCAAGAGCAATCTTGCAAGGCAATATGGACGAAGGCGACACGATTGTCGTGGACGCAAAAGACGGCGAAATCACCGTTTCGTCCAAGCACTAATCCCCTTGCCGCCGACGGCGGCACAAACTAAAACCCCTCATAATTTTCCCTATAAAAGAGAAGCGGCGGACTCAAAGTCCGTCGCCTCTTTTTTTTTAATTTTTAGGAATCTTTATTGTACCCGAAACATTAGACAGTGTACTCTTAGATAAAACGATTCCTCCCTCGCTTTGATATATACTAGGCATATACATATCCGTATAATTGTAGGATATGTCACCTTTTCCGTCATCGGTTAGTTGCATTGTCTTCGTTATATCATACTTTTGAGAATTTCCCGCACTATCTTTATACGTATCGGTATCTACCTTAAATTCAATAGACACATTTTCGCATATTGCTTTTGAATACTTGCATTTAATGCTATAGTCGACTCTATACTTGTCATAATATACACTACTAACATACGGGTCTCTTGATGTAGAAATAAGCGTTGACACTGTATTAGGGATAAAATAATCAAAAAAATTAGATAATGTTAATTCAATTTCCTGATATTCAACAGCATTATTAGTATTGTTATTGTCACTGTTTTCATCGCAAGCGGTAAGTTGAACAACAGACAACATACACATCAAAACGATTGCAACAACAAAAACGAGCGTTTTCTTTTGCCTCATCTTCTTTCCTCCAATGTATAAACAAAGTTTAAGTACATTTGTACTTGCAATAATTATATTAAGTCTTTTTAGACTTGTCAAGTACAAAAATACTTAATTAAGGTATTCTTTGTCTATGTTCAAAGACATCATAAAAGAATTGAGAGAATCGCAAGAAATGAGCCAGTACGAACTTGCAAGAGCGTTGCAAGTGAGTCAGTCTGCCGTTGCAAAGTGGGAACTGGGCAAAACAGAGCCGACTTCTTCCGCTTTGGTTGCCATTGCGCGATTCTTCAACGTCAGCGCGGATTATCTGCTCGAACTCGAAGACGAGTTCGGCAACAAAAAATGACAATCAAACGACATCGAAAACCACCCTTTCGGGCAACGGAACGGTGTTAAGTTATAATCCTCTTTCAAAATTAATATAGAAACGGATATTCTAAAAAAATATATTATTCGATACAAAACGAAGTTTTCAAAACCAACGGTAAATATACCCTTTTCAAAATCGATTTTTTCGGCAATAAAAATCCACCAGCCTA
>DKCG01000005.1:0-20259 GCA_002449145.1 Christensenella sp. UBA6880
AATCAAGGTTATCGACCTTCCGATCGACCCGCAACTTATGGGCGCGCTCGGTGCTGCAGAGTACGCAAGACAAAAAGGCTTGGCACAAGCATAAGGGGGCATAAAATGATTACAACCACGTTATCCGCATTGAGCGGCGGAGCAATCGCAGGTATCGTCATCGGAAGCGTTGCGGGTGCAATACTTCTTCTTTTCCTGCTCTTGTTCATTATGTACTTCTTCAACCTCGATTCAAAACTCTTGGCGCACGTTCAAAAATTCCTTCAAAAATTCTACGACAAGCGCAAGAGAAATCGTCACCTTGAATAATAATGAAACTTTACGATTCCACAATTTCAAAATCGCTTGAACTTGCGGGAAGCGAACTCAAATCGCTTCCCGTTTCTTCGAGTTGGAAAAACCTCGACGAGAAAGTCTTTCTCTTTCCCGACGACGGCGCGGTGGAACTCGGCGCGACGGGACAAAATTCAAGTTATCTCATCGCCTACACCACCGACGAAAAACTCGTGCAAAAAGACGAGATTCTTCTTCGCGGCAAGGACATAAAGGACTTGTCGGGCGACGTGCCTTTTGCAAGAATCGCAATCATTCTGCTTGACGAAAACACCGAGCAGAACTTCGACAAGGAACAAAAGGTCTATCGTATTCTGCGCGACGTGGAATACAAACGCTACAAGGTCAATCCCGACGGCTATATGATAAGAGTCAACACCAACCTCTTGCGCGAAGGCGGCAGAGTTTCAAAAGCCGCAAAGGCAAAAGGCATATCCTTTTCCGACGTCGGCACGATACTCTTGAACGCATACAAGCAAGACAAAAACGTCAAAGCCGTCAAACAGATTTTCATCACCGACCCGACCTTCGATTTCAAAACTTTCGAGCAAACGGCAAAACTCAACGAGGGCATAACCGTCACTCTCGACCATATTCTCAAAAACTTGAAAATGGATTGCGCAACGTGTTCCTTTAAGGACATTTGCGACACAATCGAGGGTATGCGCGACGTGCATAAGAGAGAAGAATACAAGTTCTAAATCGCAGAACAATTATTTTATTCATTCAAAAAGCGCACATAAAGTGCGCTTTTCGTTTGTTTTTCTATTCTTTATTTCTAAATCGTTTGTTTTTTATCATAGGCAAATTGCTTTTCAAACAACGCCAAAGCAACGTTTTGATTTATTCTATACCGTCGAAGAAATCTATGAGTTTGGCAAGTTTTTGCTCTGCCGTGAGTTTGTTCACCTCGAATATCATTGACGGCGGTATGGTGGTCGTAAGCACCACGCTTCCGCTGTTTTTGGACACGGCGTTCATAAGACTCTCGTTTTTGAAAACGTCGGAATCGTAGAAATTTACGCCCGCACCGTTGCGGTTTATCACGATTCTCGACACGTCGTAATTCGAGGCAAGATTCTTCAAAAGCGCGATGTTTATGAGGTTTTCAAGCGGCAAATCCACTTCGCCGTAGACCTCGCCGAGTTCTTTGATGAGCGAATCTCTCGCACTCTTTGAAGCGACTTTGGATATTTGCTTGTACACTCTCAACTTGTCGCGACCCGAAATGTAACTTTCGCTGATAAACGCCGCCGCGTCCACTTTCATTTCCACGTCGCGTTCGGGCTTCTTCACAACGCCCGTCTTTATCTCTTGCACCGCTTCGTCCAAAAGTTCAAGGTACATTTCGTAACCCACTTTTTCGATATGTCCGCTTTGTTCCGCGCCCAAAATATTGCCTGCGCCGCGTATGGACAAGTCGGCGAGCGCAACTCTGAATCCGCTGCCGATTTCCGTGTTTTCGAGAAGAGAATCGAGGCGTTTTTGCGCGTTTTCGGTGATCGTCCCGTTTTCGGGAACGGTGAAATATGCGTGAGCAAGCACGCCTCTGCGCCCCACTCTGCCGCGAAGTTGATATAGTTGCGAAAGTCCGAATCTTCCGCTGTCTATGACGATAAGCGTGTTTGCGTCGGGCAAGTCTATGCCGTTTTCAATAATCGTCGTGGACACCAAAACGTCAAATTCCTTGTCGTAAAACGCGCTTATTCTCTGTTCGAGTTGCCCGGGCGCCATTTGTCCGTGCGCCGTGATAACCCTTGCGCCCTCGCACAGCGTACGAAGTCTGCTCGCAAAAGGTTCGAGTGCCTCTATGTCATTGAGAAGCACGAGCGTTTGTCCGCCTCTTGCAAGTTCGCGCGTGATTGCGTCTTGGCAAAGCGCGTCGCTGTAACCCACGACGTACGTTTGAATTGGCAGTCTGCCTCTCGGCGCGGTTTCCAGCATAGATATATCTCTCACGCCCGTGAGCGACATATTGAGCGTGCGCGGTATGGGTGTTGCCGACAGCGTAAGCACGTTGACGAGCGGATATTTTTCTTTGAGTTTTTCCTTGTGTTCTACGCCGAATCGCTGTTCTTCGTCAAGCACGAGCAATCCCAAATCGTGAAATTCCACGTCTTTTGCAAGCACTTTGTGCGTTGCTATGACCATATGCGTCGTGCCGTCTTTGAGTTCTTTGAGCAACTGCTCGTTCTCTTTGGACGATTGAAGCCTCGTCAGAAGTCCGCATTTTATGCCGAACGGTTCGAGCCTCCTTATAAGGTTTTCGTAGTGCTGGCGCGCAAGTATCGTCGTAGGCGCGAGAAGCACCGCTTGTTTTGAGTCGAGCACGGTTTTGAACATCGCCCTGAACGCCACTTCCGTTTTGCCGAAGCCCACGTCGCCCACGAGCAATCTGTCCATAATGCGACCGCTTTCCATATCGTTTTTGATGTCGGCAATCGCTTTGAGTTGGTCGGCGGTTTCCTCGTACTCGAAGTTGTCCTCGAATTCCTTTTGCCACACGGTGTCGGGGCTGTATTTGAAGCCGCGCTGTTTTTCGCGCTTTGCGTAAAGTTCGACGAGGTTTATTGCGAGTTTGCGCACGGATTTGCGCACTTTTTCCTTTTCTCTTTCAAACTCTTTTCCGCCGAGTTTGTTGAGTTTTGGATGTTCCTCACCGACAAACTTTTGCAAGTTGTTCATTTGGTCGGTGGCAACGTAAAGCGTGTCGCCGTCGCGATATTTGAGAACGATGTATTCCTTTTCAAACTCGCCCGTTTTGAGTATGGTAGTGCCTTCGCAAACGCCTACGCCGTGGATTTTGTGCACGACGTAATCCCCGGGTTTTGGCGAGAGTGCCTGCTCGGCGGTTTTGACGGAAATCTCTGTCGAACGGTGCTTGCCTATACACTCGCCCGTGCCTATAAGACACGCCTTGACGGCGGGATAAATAAATCCCGTTTCCACTTGAAGGGGCGTTGCGAGTATGCTTCCCTCGCCGTTTCCGTCCTCGCTGTACGTTGCGAGAATATCGTATTCCCGCAAACTTTCGATTATGTTCTTTGCCTGCTCTCTGCCGCCGCACGCCATAACGACTTTCGTACCGTTAAGCGCAAAGTTTTTGAGGTCTTGCACCATGACGTTCGGGTCGAGATAGTACTTCGTGACGGGGCGGGTTTTAGGTTCGATGACGTATTTAGGCTCGAAAAGGCGATTGTCGAGAGAAAGCGAGGCAAACCCCATCTTGCGCACGAATATGAGTTGGCGTTTGACCTCGTGCAGAGATATGCATACGTCTTTGTGTTCGTCGAGAATCTCACCGCCCTCGCAAAGCGTTTTGATACGTCCGGAAAATTCCTTTTCGAGAATCTGCAACTTGTCGCTGACCACTCTCGGCTCGTCGAAAATCACGAGCGTGGGTCTGTCGTCGTCGAAAAAGTCGAATATGTTTGACGTGCAGTTCTTCAAAAACGGCAACGCCCACACTGCGGACGAATCGCACGCACCTACGCTCAAAAGTTCCTTTGCCTGTTGCGCGTTTTTGTTTTCGGGATAAAGCGACAGCCTTTCGCGAGCGTAGTCGTAGCCTGTTTCGTCAAGCAAAATATCGCTCGTGGGCGCAAAAGACACTTTTTCAACCTCGTTTGAGGCAAGCATAGTTTCGACGTCGATAACCTTGATGTTTTCGACGAGTTCGTCAAAGAAATTGATTCTGTACGCAACTCCCGACACGTCGCACACGTCAACGATGTCGCCTCTCACCGAAAAATCGCCCGCGTCAGCAACCATAGCCTGACGTTTGTAGCCCGCAAGCGCAAGTTTGTCGGCGAGCGACTGGGGCGAAATCACGTCCTCTTTTTTGACGCATACGGTGTATTTTTTGACAAGTTCGCGCTTGGGAAAAAGTTGCAAAAGGCTGTCCGCCGACGTAACGACGGTGTCCGCTTGGCCGAAAGCAATATCTCTGAGCGTGCAAATACGCTCGCGCATACCTTGCTCGGAAAACCTCTTTCTTGCAATCAGCATGTCGTCGCGATAGGGCAAATAATCGACTTTTACGCCCCAACTCGCAATTTTGCGCACGAGACTTTTCGCACCCAAAGCGTCGGACGCGACGATGAGTTTTTTTGCAGTAAGTTGCGACATTATATGGATTTTCGCACCCTCGCACACGCGCAATACGCAAACTGCCGACAGTTTGTCGTCGGCAAGTTTTTTTGCGTTTATGCCTTGCAACGAAGCAAGTTTTTCGCCCATATTCTGAAGTTGAAAAATCGATGGCGTCATAAATCTTTCAGCGTTTGATGCCGTTTATCTTCTCTTGTATACGTTGAATATCCTCGCCCGCAACGATGCGTTCGAGTGCGTCCACGGCGCGTTCTATCGACTCTTGCAAAATCTGTTTGCTGTCAAAATCGACCTTTGACAGCACAAAATCGATAAGTTCAACCTCGTGTTTTGCAAGTTCCTCGGTTTTCGTGCCTATGCGCACTCTCAAAAAATCCTGAGTGTTGAGTTCCTTGACGATATTGCGCATTCCGTTGTGCGTGCCTGCGCTGCCTTCCTCGCGGATACGCAGTTTTCCTATCGGCAAATCTATGTCGTCGTAGCACACCACGAGTTCGCTCTTTTCGTCGACGTCGTACGCGCGCACAAGTTTTTTGACGGACTCGCCCGACAGATTCATATACGTTTGCGGTTTTGCAATCACAAAATCGACGCCGCCGAGTCTTGCCTTGCAAGTGAGCGCGTCGCACTCGGATTTCGCGATTTTGACTTTGCATTTTTTTGCCAAAGCGTCCACCGCCATAAACCCGACGTTGTGATAGGTGTTTTTGTATTTCATACCGGGATTGCCCAGTCCTACGATGAGTATCATATCTTCCTCTCGCGTAATATTCTATTGATTAATAATTTGCGAATTTGCTTATTTCAAAGCGGATTCAATCCGTTTTGGGTTTGGTGTCTTGGCGCACTCTGCCTATGGTGAACGAGCCGTCCGCAACGTCGCGCGTGACCGTCGTACCCGCCGCGATAAACGCGTGGTCGCCCACGACCACGGGCGCAATGAGGTTGGTGTTCGCACCCAAAAAACATTCCGCGCCGACGGTGGTTTTGTGCTTCTCGTGACCGTCGTAATTGCAAAACACCGTGCCGCAACCGACGTTCGTACGCTCGCCTACTTCCGCGTCGCCGACATAACTCAAATGCGCGCATTTTACGCCGTCGCGAAGCCTCGAAGCCTTGACTTCGACGAAATCGCCCACTCGACAGCCTTCGTCTATCACCGCGTGTCTGAGCCTTGCGTACGGACCGACCGTAGCGCGCTTATGCACCTTTGAACACACCACGTGCGAATGCGAAACGTCCGCGCCGTCTATCACGCTGTTGCGTATGTGCGAGGCAAAAATCGTGCTTTCGCCGAGTATCGCGCTCTCGCCCTCTATCGTGCAGTACGGCTTTATCGTAACGCCCTTTTCGACGTTCACGGTGTCGTCTATAAAAGTGGTGGTTTTGTCCACGATATACACACCGTTGTCCAAAAGTCCGTCTAAAATTCTATCTTTTAGAAGATTATACACTATATTATAGGATTTTGCATCACCAATCTTCAAAAAAGCGGGCCGCGCACTGAAAACGCCTTCGTCAATCCCCTTGCCTATGCAAATTTTGGACGGGGAATTTTTCGCGCCGAGCCGTATCGTCGAGATGTTTTTGCGCCTCATCTCGCAAACGAGCGACTCTACGTCCTCTTTCTTCACGAGCGGCATATCGAGAGTCAGCACAACGTTGACGTATCCGTCCAGAATCGCGTTTTCTTCCTTGTACGCGGATTGCTTGGCAATGCGGCACTTCTTTGCCGCAAAGTCGTAGAACTCGCGAATAACATAGTCTTCCGCACGCCTGCCGAGCAATTCCTTTTCGCCCCATTCGGTTTTTATAAAAACAATATTATATTTGTCCATACCATACTATATTCGTTTTGCGAAAAAACTTTTACGGCATACGACATAATATTTTGCAAATCGGGCAAAGCGAGTTGTATATTGTGCGTGTTCGAGCAGGCAAATCTTCGCGGCGGCAAATAAACTTAAACGGAGAGAACCTATGGATAACAAAACCAAAAAGATTGTATTTGTCATCGTTGCATCAATCATATCGCTTATATCGACCGTCTTGGGAATCGTGTTCGGCGTGCCTGCCGACTCGATAAAAGACGCCGTCGACATCGACACGAGCATTGTCGAAACGCTGTAATCTATCTCGAGCGAGGACTGCTTGCTCTCGCATAAACAAAACCGCCGCCCTGCATATCGCAAGACGACGAGTGTTAACGATTATGGCGAAATGCTCTTTTGAACAATATCCTGCACCCCCGCTCTCTAACTGACCGCAAACGCCTGCTCGAACGAATAGTTGCGCACAGATACTACTCTTACAAAGATTGCTATTTTTTCATTTCGCGCTATAATGTGTTTATCAGCGATTCGACAAAGGATTAATAAACACATATGAAATACTTATTTTTTGACATAGAAAAAGCCACATCAAAAAATGGTGGGCGAATATGCGAGTTCGGATACGTTATAGTTGACGAAAATTTCAAAATTAAAGAAGAAGACAATCTTATAATAAATCCTAATATCTCTGATGATGAATGGGACAAATATGTTGTGAAAAATCTTTTGCATAAGAAGATCGAAGAATATAAACCCAATCCGAAATTCGATCATTACTATCAAAAAATATCGAACCTAATATTGTCCGCAGATTATGTTTTCGGACACACATTGCAAAGCGATGTCAATGCGCTTAATACGGAATGTGAAAGATATAATTTGTCAAGCATTAATTTTACTGGTTACGAAATAAAAGAGTTTTACAAAAAAATAGAATACACTGATAATGTTGTCAGCGTTTCAAATATGCTAACAACACTTAGCATTGCCGGTGAAACACTAGAACACGATGCAGAAAACGATGCACATAACACTATGCTTATACTACAATCACTACTCGAAAAAGCACAAGTTTCTGTTCAAAGTCTAATCGAGCAATGTCCAAATGCAAAACTTGAAAACAAGAATTTCAATATAAAAACTCAATCCTCAAACTTTTTAACCAAAAACCAACAGCACGCCTATGCATCGATAGGTCAACTGCTTGACAACAAACTCGCGGGATTACATCTGGATGAATAAGATTAATTTTTGCTTGATTCAAGGCATTTATTCATCGATAAGTTCCGAGTAATATATCGACTGCAAACTTTGAAGAACGTCGTTTTTGCGTTTCTCAATCATACTTTCGGGAAGGTGCGTCACGTCAAACCACTCTAACCCGTCGCATTTGTTCGGCTCTTTAATTTGAGGAACGCCCTCGTATTCGTCAACGAAGAAATAAACGTTGTAATAAGTTTCTTCGCCGCCACCTTCAACGTTGTGTGCAAGGTGTGCAAAGCGCAGTTTTTGAGGGTCTACGGTTATGCCTAGTTCTTCAAAACATTCTCTTGCAAGCGCGTGCGTTGCCGTCTCGCATTTGTCGACGTGTCCGCTGCCTGCCGTATCCCACTTGCCGTCCATATAACCGGTGTTTGCTCTTTTGTGAAGCAGAATATACGTCTTGCCGTCCGTTCATTTCAAAATGATCGGAAACACTGCGCTGAACGCTCTGAAATGGTCTTTCATATTCAATATCCCTTTGTAAAGTTCTACTTATCTGTTCTTTCTTTTTTGTTTGAAAAAGTCGGACAAGAGTTGCGAGCAGATTTGCCGTTCGTGTCCGCCGCTGACAAGGACGGTGTGATTGAAAAGTCCTTGCTCGAAAAGGTTGAGTTTCGAGCCGCAAGCCCCCGTCTTTTCGTCGTATGCGCCGAAGTACAGCGCGCGTATGCGAGAGTGTATCATCGCCCCTGCGCACATAACGCAAGGTTCGAGCGTGACGTAAACGTCGCAATCTTCGAGCCACCAGTTGTTCACCTCTTTGGTCGCTTGCGAGAGCGCGAGAATCTCGGCGTGACATATGGCGTTGTTTTCTCTTTCCTTGCGATTTCCGCTTGCGCCGATGGCCTTTCCGTCCTTGACGACGACGCACCCGACGGGCACTTCGTCGTGCGCACCGCACTCTTTTGCGAGTTCAATCGCCATATTCATAAATTGCTCGTTATAACCCATATGTCACCTTTATCGTGTTGTTTTGAATATATAAACTGCTGATTGTGTTATTTGTGATACGGCAGACCTGCGTTTATAGACAAGGCTCTGTAAATTTGTTCACATAGCATCATGCGAAACAACTGATGCGGGAAAGTCGGCTTGCCGAAAGATAGGACGAGATTTGCGCGCGAGCGAAGGTCGTCGGTGTGTCCGTGACTGCCGCCGATGAGGAATGAAAACTCGCTTTCTCCGTCGTTACATTTGGTCTTTATGAGGTCGGCAAGTTGCTCGCTTGAAAACTCTTTGCCTCGGAAATCCATTGCGACAATATACCCTTTTGCTTTCGAGAGCAACTGCTCGCTTTCGATACGCTGTTGTTCGGCGGGCGTTTTGCCTTGCGGCGCGTCGGGAAGTTCTATCACTTTGACATCTGCAAAGCGAGAGGCGCGTTTGAGATACTCGGCGATTGCGTCGGTGAAATACTTTTCTTTGATTTTGCCGATTGCGATAATATTGATTTTCATCTCATCATTCCCCACGCAAAACTGAACGCCGTGGCGCAGATTCCCACCGCCACCGTAAGCATAAACGGAACGTCCTTATAAAGCGGCAAAACGTCGGTTGCGCTTGCGAAAGGAACGTCGGATATGCGCTCGTGTTTTACGGCGTCTTTGCGCATAACGAAGAATAAAAGCGCAAGCAAGCACGCGCACACGACCACGAGAGCCGCCGCCACCGCAAAGCCTAAATTCGAGCCGTAAAACCAGTTTGAAATTTTGTTGATGAAGTCGAATACGCCGCCGTTTTGGGAAACGTATTCCGAAAACACGCTGTACGCGTTGTTGGCAAAGTGAATGAAGATTCCGCCCCATATGGAATCGGTGTAATACGCAATAAGTGCGACGGTTGCGCCGAAAAAGAACGTATAGCCCGTCTGCACGATGTTTTGGTGCATAAGCGAAAATAGCACGGCGGACACGAGCACGAACTTCCATTTACACTCTTTGTAGCCCGCCCTAATAAGACCTCTGTGCGCGATTTCCTCGCAAAATCCGGGAAGCACTGCAACCAAAAACAGTTCCTTGAACAGCGTGCCTACGCTATCGTAGTCGGTGCTTGACGGAATGTGGGTGTAACCTATCATTCTCAACGCCATTTGCCACACGAAAGATATGCCGCTCGAAACGACGATTGCGCATACGCACATAGGGATTATCAAAAGCCGGTTTTTTGCGGATATTTTTTTGAAACCGAAATCGGAAATTACGTCTTTTGCCTTTTCGCCCCTACGCTTTGCGGTGAGAGAATACAAAAACACGCTTATGAACGCAAAAATGGCAATCTGCACTACGCACGAGAAAAATGCGTCCGAATCCTTTATATTCAATGCGGAATAAATATCCAAAGCCGACGCTATACGCAAAAGAAGCGTGCATAGCACGACGACGAAATATATCCAACCTACGCTCGTCCGCTTCGTCATATCAGCCCCACGATAAAGCCGTACAGCCAGTAGGCGCACACGAGCGCGAGCGCAATCCATACGCCCGTCAAATTCTGGTTTTTGCCTATATACTCGACGCCGTTGCTTTCCTCGAGTTCGTAGCGGATTTTCTTCCACCCCTGCTTCGTAAACAAGGATTTCAAAAAGCGCGCCAAGCCTTTGAACACGTTTTCTTTTTGCTCGGTTGCGTTCGAGGTTGCGACGATTGTGAATCCGTCCTCGCGATAGACGTTGCTCACGAGTCCTTTTTTACGCTTTGCGCCCGCGCGGTAGAAAAGATAGAGCAAGCATACAAGCAAGAACAATCCGACGATGACGCTCGCCGCGCCCGTGAGCCAGTTGTAATAGCCGAGTTTGACGTACAGAGCGTCAACTTGCGGCAGATACGCCGTCAGCGTGAGAGATATGAAATTGTTGAAAAAGTGGATTATAACGCCTGCCCAAACCGAACCCGAAAGCGCGACGACGATTGCAAGCACAGTCCCCAAGCCGAATTGATGTACGGTTTGAACGGGATTTGCGTGCATAAGCGAGAAAAACAGTCCCGACATCAGCACGCCGAACCATATATCTCTCGTCGCAAGCCCCGGAAAAACCGTGCCTCGCATAAAGATTTCCTCGCCGATTGCAGGCATAATCGCAAGCACGAAAAGCGCGAGAAAATAGTAGCCTACGTGTGAAAATTCTGGCATAGTGACGCCCGATCCGTGATAGCCGATGACGCTCAAAAACGCCGACCACGCGTTTGCCAAAGGCAAAAACACAAGTATGGTCGCAACGGCGATAAACGGCAATATGACGATTTGCAAAGCGTTGAGTCTGCCTTTTAGTTTGGCGACGTTTACAATATCGATTTTGCGCACGCGCGCATACGTGAATACGGTTGCGATAAAGCCTATTTGCATAATCGCATACCCGCACCAACTGTAGACGCTCATACCGTCGAGAGTTGCGGTTGAATTTCCGAGCGCGAGCGACAAGAACAGCGACAGCAAACTGCCGACGCATATGCACATAAGATAGATTGACGAACTTTCGCTTGCGCCTATCGTTTTTCTCATAGAATTTCAAAGACCTCGCTTCTTCTCAATTGATGTGCGACGTACAATTCAATGTCGCTTTGCTTTTCCTTTATGGCGCGTTCCACGGTTTCAAACGCCTTTTGTTCGGTGTTGTTGTTTTCGCTTATATGCCCCAAAACGAGTTGTTTTATGCGCGAATCGTCGCACAAAACAGACGTTATTCTTGCGGTTGCGTCGTTAGAGAGGTGTCCCGAATTTGACAGTATGCGCGCTTTTAGCATAGGCGGATATTTGCCGTTTTTGAGCATTTCGACGTCGTGATTTGCCTCCAGAAGCACGACCTCGCTGTCTTTTACGTTGCGGATAACGCCTTTGGTGGGTACGCCGATGTCGGTTGCCACGCTGCACCTTGCACCCTCAAAATCGAAAGTGTACGCAAGCGGGTAAACCGCGTCGTGCGGAATACGGAACGGCTCGACCGCTATATCTCCGATTTTGAATCCGCCCTCGTAGTCGGCAACGTCCGTCACGTTTTTGACGTCTGTTTTCTGACATATTGCGCGAGCGGTGAGCGGATGTGCGTACACTCTGGTGTACGACGACAATTTGCAAAGTCCCGCAATATGGTCGCTATGCTCGTGAGTTATCACCACGCCGTCTATATCGCTCGGTTTCAACCCGAACTCGGAAAGCGCGCTCGAAATCCTCGTAAACGAAACGCCAGCGTCAACCAAGATTGCCGTTGAATTTGACAGTATGAGCGTGGCATTTCCCTTGCTTCCGCTTGCAAGCGATACGAGTTTTAGCGACATTTGTATACCCTTTTTTGAGGGAAAAACGAATCGCAAAAGCAATTCGTTCCCCCTATTTTCGTTCGTTTAGTTGTTAAATTTGCGCTTTGAATTAAATCTCTCTCGAATTAGATTTCTCTCGAAAGGTTTTCGGCGTTTTCGACCTTGTCGTCGAGTTTGTTGAGAAGAACGGCGAATACTATCGACAGCACGAGATTGACGAGCGCAAGCACCAAAATGACGAGGAATCCCACTTGTTCGCTTGCGACGAAGGATTTGTCGATAATCCATTTAATCATCACGGCGAGCATTGCGCCTGCGGCTACGAGCGAGAAGATGAAGTTGAGCGCGCGAGGATATTTGCCGCCGATTACGGAAACGAGCGACGCAATCGTCATAACCGCGCTGACCGCCGCAACGCCTATGTACGCCAAATTGCTGAGCGGATGAAGTTCAAATCCGTTTGCGACCCAGTTTTTAATCGTGCCTATGATGTTGAATTTTTCGATAGACACCGTCCCTACGCTCGGTACGAAATAAGACAAGATGAACGGCAGCACGACGAGCGCGGACAATATAAACGTGACGAGCGCAAAAATTCTGGGTTGAATCTTGCCTCTCTTTCTGATCTTGCGAGCGGCAATCGTTTCGAAATCGGTTGCTTTGTCGTTTTCGACGGTCGCTTGCGCATATCCGTTCTGACCTCTGCCGTCCGTTCTCAAAACGTTGCTGTCCTGCGTCATATACGGCACGACGGCAAGCGGAACGACGATGGGTTGAAGTTGAATGGTGTTATGTTTCGGCGCGACGATAGGCACGGGGCCGCCCGTTCCGACGGTTTTCATAACGGTAACGTCAGAGCCTGCTTCGGGTTGCGGCGCGGTGTACGCTTCCGCCTCGAACATAGGTTCGTCTTCGACCTTTATCTCGTTATCGGGGGTCATAACGATTTCTTGCTTTTTGTCTTTTTTCGACATACTTCCTCCTCGCGATTATTTGAGATAACCGCACTTGTCGCGATTGACGATTGCGCCGACGACGCACAAAACGAGATACGCCGCGCCCGAAACGACGAGCGTGAACAATTCGCTTTGCGCATAACCGGAAATGAAATCCGCGACAAAATCTATACGTTCGATTCCGATTGCGCTTGCGCCCACGAGGCTTGCAACGAATATCGCAATCAAACATAGCGCGTAGATGACCGCGCCGTTTACGAATTTTACGGGTTTAACCGCGCCGAATATCGCAAAACAGGCTTTTATCACGTTAATCAGCACGCATAAAATGCCTATTGTGAGAATAAGCGACGGTATCGTGCTTATCCATATCGCGCCGACTTCTTCGCCTTGCCAACCGAGTGCCGCCGTCTGCTCGAAAGCGGAAATGAGGTTGCGAATGACGTTGAATTTGTCGGGAACGAGCACGAGGGGCGCGTCCACTTGCGCGCCTATCACGCCTAGTACGTACGGCAAAAGAACCAACACCGAAGCGACGAGAGCAATCACGCCGCTCGCCATATTTTTCGCTCTCTTGCCTCTTTTCCACTTCTTGTTGACTTCCTCGCGCTTGGGTTGGAAGTCGTCTTGGGTGGATACGATACGAGCGGAATCCGAATCGAGCGTTTCCTTCGTGACGATTGTCGGCTCTATCACGTACTGCTGCATAACGGTGGGCATAACGTGATAGGCGGCGTTGTCAATGGGCGAAGGCGCGAGTCTTATGCCCGCGTCGTCAACGCTTCGATTCTTGTTTTTGTTGATCTTCTCTGCCATATCTTATTCTATTTGTTAATTTTTCTTGTTTTGAGGTTGCGCCTTGACGGGTTGAGCCTTTTGCGGCTTTTGTTCTTGCGGAACATACTGCATAAGCGGTTGCTCTTGCGTGACGTACGGCACGAACGCAACGGGTTGAACTATGGGCGGCATTTGATAAGGCTTGCCGTCCTCGCCCATAAAGAATCCGGGGGTCGGATATTGAGGCATACCTGCCGCAACGGGTTGCGAGGGGTACGGATACGGCGGATAGGGATAAGGCGCATATCCGCCTTGATAAGGCACTCTGCTCGGACCGGAAAAGTCTGCGGGTTGCTCTTTTTCGGGTTCTTTTTCCTCCACGGGTTTTTCCTCTTGCACGGGCGCGTTGAGTTCGTCGATAAACTCGTCAAGCGTGGGTGCTTTCTTCGTTTCGAGGTCTACGGTCGGCGCAGGTATAATCTGTTGCTTGCGCTTTACGGGCGGACTTTGTTTAATCTTGTTTTTGGCAAGAAGAAGCAGAGCGCGCGCCTTGTTTCTGCCGCAATGCGTGCAAGCGGTTGCGGTGAGCGGGTTTATAGTGCCGCAAGCGGGGCAAACGTACGTGTCGCCGTCGATGTCGTCCTCGTCGATTTGAGTGTACGGGTCGGCGTAGTATTTTGAATAGGTTTTGAGCGCGGCTGACATCTTTTTCAAAAGTTCGACGTCCTCAGGGCCGAGTTCGTTGAGTTTTTGACGATATTTTTCGAGATTTTCCGCTTTCACGCGGTATTCTTCCTCGCTCTTTTGGCGGTATTCTTCGACTTGTTGAAGTGCCTTTTCTCTTTCGTCGTCGGCTTTTGCGCGCTTTTCGGCAATCTCTTTGTCGATTGCCGCCATACGGTCGCGTTCCATATTGTCGAGACGAAGTTTCGCCTTGCGAGCGTCGAGCATATCCTCGTCGCTGTGCGTTTCGCTTTCGACGACTATCGGCGCGCCACAGGACACGCAAAACTTTGCGCCGGGAAGATTTTTCGTTCCGCAAACGGCGCAAACAGGCTTGCGCATAACCTGCAAAATGCCGCCGCACTTTGCGCAGTATCTGCTGCCGGCACTGTTTTTGGCGTGGCAAACGGGGCAGATCGTCTGATAATTTTCAACGACGTCCGCGCCGCAAGTCGGACAAAAGGCTTGTCCAGGTTTTACTTCATTTCCGCATATCTTGCAAACAAACATATTGCTTTCACCCGAATATCTTTATGTTGTTTATTGTTTTACCTTAAAAATTAGTTTTTTGGTTTGTAACTGTCCTTCAAACCCACTATATTGTTGAACTCGTTGTTCTCGTTGCGCTTGATAAAGTAGCCTTCGCGCAAGAATTGGAATCTCGTGTGTACGGGTGCTTCCGCAACGATTCTTTCCGCTTTGCCGTGCAAAACCGTGAGAGAGTTGCGATTGACTCTGTCCATATAATCGCCGTCGCCGTCGTTGATGAGATAGTCGAACATATTGAGCGTGACGTCCACCGAGTCGTTGGCGTTGACCCAGTGAATCGTGCCTTTGACCTTCATATTCGCGCCTTCTTCACCGCTCTTCGTGCCTTCGAGATATTCGACGTGGACTGCGCTTACGTTGCCGTTTTCGTCAAGGTCGCAACCGACGTATTTGACGATGTACGCGCCTTTAAGACGTACGATTCCGTCGGGTTTCAAGCGGAAGTATTTGGGCGGCGGATTGAGAGCGAAATCGTCTTGCTCGATGTAGAGTTCTCTGCCGAACGTGGTTTCGTGCACGCCTGCGTTTTCTGCTTGCGGATTGTTTTCGATATACACGGGTTCGCTCTTGCCTTCGGGATAGTTGTCCACGATGAGTTTGAGAGGTTTGGTGACGACCATTGCGCGCTCAGCGCGGTTGTTCAAGTCCTCTCTCACGCAGTGTTCGAGAATGGAAATATCCACTTCGCTGTCCGCTTTGGACACGCCGATACGAGAGCAGAAATCGCGGATTGCCTCGGGCGTATAACCTCTCTCTCTTATGCCCGAAAGCGTGGAAAGACGAGGATCGTCCCAACCCCAAACCACTTTTTCGTCCACGAGGCGTTTGATGAAACGCTTGCTCATAACGGTGTGCGTAAGGTTGAGTCTTGCAAACTCGATTTGTCTCGGGCGTGGGTCGAAACCGCAATTCGTCGTCACCCAGTCGTAAAGGGGACGGTGATTTTCAAATTCGAGCGAGCAGAGCGAGTGCGTTATGCCCTCGATTGCGTCCTCGATGGGGTGAGCAAAGTCGTACATCGGATAGATGACCCATTTGTCGCCCGTATGGGGGTGCGTTGCGTGGCAAATGCGGTAGATGACGGGGTCGCGCATATTGATGTTGGGCGACGCCATATCGATTTTCGCACGCAAAACTTTTTCGCCGTCGGCAAACTCGCCGTTTCTCATTCTCTCGAACAAGTCGAGGTTTTCCTCGACCGAGCGGTTGCGATAGGGGCTTTCCGTGCCCGGAACGCCGAAACTGCCGCGCGTCTGACTTATTTGCTCTGCGCTCAAATCGCAAACGTACGCTTTGCCGTCCTTGATGAGTTTGACGGCGCACTCGTACATTTTCTCGAAGTAGTCGCTTGCGTTGTGCAATTCGTCCCAATCGAAGCCGAGCCATTTGATGTCGGCTTTTATGCTTTCCATATATTCGACGTCCTCTTTGACGGGGTTTGTGTCGTCGAAGCGCAAATTGCACGCGCCGTGATATTTTTCTTTCATTCCGAAGTTTATGCACAACGCCTTTGCGTGACCGATGTGCAAATATCCGTTGGGTTCGGGCGGAAAACGAGTGATAATTTTGTTCACCTTGCCCGAAGCGAGATCTTCGTCAATGATTTCCTCGATAAAATTTCTTGAATTGTCTTCCATAAGTTTAGCCTTTGCGCCTGAGCGCATATCGAATTTCGCTCACGCACGATACGCCTGCGCGAGCAGGTTATAGTTAATAATAAAACGAAATAAGTGATATGTCAATAATTGCGCCGCGCAAATATTCGTTAAAAAATGTCAGCGGCAAAATTTGCGTTTGCTTTTATCAAAAAAACCGTATCTAAAAGTCGCAAATAAACGGCAAAATCCACACCGAAAAAGCATAAAAAGGTTGCAAAAACGTTTAGTTTTCGCAATAAAAATCAAAGAAACACAACGCAAAAATCAGTTAAAATTCAACAAAAAAACAGCCTGAAATCTGCAAAAAATCAATAGACCACGGACAGCAAATGCAAGCCCTTTGCGCTCAAAGTTTTTCCCGCGAGTTTTCTGTCGCCCGTTTCGATAATACGTTTTACGTCGTCGACCGAAAGTTTGCCTATTCCGACGTACAAAAGCGTGCCTGCGATTATGCGCACCATATTGTAAAGGAAGCCGTTGCCCGTCACGGATATGCACAATTCGGACTCGCAAAGCATACCGTCTTTTTCTTGCTCGGATTCGCAAAAACCTTGAAGCGGCGAAGTGGAAACTTCTATGGAATACACGGTTCTAACCGTGTTTTTTATCACGCTTCCGCTTGCCTCGAAGCACTTGAAATCGTGCGTGCCTTCAATGACTTTGCAAGCCTCTTTTATCTTCTCGAGGTTGACGGGAACGATGACGTGTTCGTGTGTGGGTTCGAGCATAGGACGGCGATGTTTAGAGATATACATCTTGTAGCAATACGTCTTGCGCTTTGCGTTGAATCGCGCGTTGAAATCGTCGCTTGCGACCTCGCAAGAGAGCATACTCACGTCGTCGGGAAGGTGCGTGTTCACCGCAAACGGAATCTTGTCCGCGGGTATGGACGTATCGGCGTCGAAATGCACGACTTGCCCCTCTGCGTGAACGCCCGCGTCCGTTCTGCCGCTCGCCGTAGCGGCGGTTTTTACGCCGAAAGTTTTTTCGAGAGCCTTTTCCAAAACCTCTTGAACGCTCAATCCGTTGAGTTGTCTTTGCCAACCGACGTACCTTGCGCCGAAATACGAAATTATAGCGCGATACCTCATTGCACGAGTCCCCCGAAAATCATTTGGTCGATGTTGATTCCTATCGTCGGGAAATAGTATCTTTCAAGCAAAATCACCACGAAGAACGAGCACATAAACAACGCCGCGATAACGTCGCCCAAACCGATTTTCGCTTTCTTCATTTTGGTGCGTTTTTCGGTTGCGTTGTAGCACCTTGCGTCCATTGCGAAAGCGAGTTCGTCGGCGCGTCTGAACGAGTTGACGAAAAGCGGAATAAGCACGGGCAAAAGAGCCTTTGCTCTTGCGAAAAGTCCGCCCGTGTCGAAACTTGCGCCGCGCGCTTTTTGCGCGGAAATTATCTTGTTGGTTTCCTCGAAAAGCGTGGGGATAAAGCGAAGCGCGATGCTCATTATCATCGCAATGTCTCTGACGGGAACTTTGACGAGTTTGAGCGGCGACATAAGACTTTCGACACCGTCCGCAAGTTCGACGGGCGTTGTCGTGAGCGAAAGCAAAGACGCGCCCGAAATCAACAAAACGAGCCTTAAAACCATCTTTATGGTTGTATGAACGCCGTTTTTGGTGATTGTGAAGATTTGCCAATGCACCAAAACTTCGCCGTCTTTTATCAAAAACAAGTTGAGAATCGCGGTAAACAAAACTATGAAAAGCACGCCTTTCACACTTTTGAGAACGGACACCATAGGCAATTTCGCAATCAAAATTATCGCAATCAAAACCGCCGCCGTCAGCATAAATCCGAAGTAGGATTTGACGAAAAATATGCCGATGACATACATAAGCGTAAGCACGAGTTTCACTCGCGCGTCGAGTCTGTGAACGACGGAATTCGTGGGATAATACTGCCCGAAGGAAACGTCTCTAAACATTGTCGCTTCCCCCTTTTGCCGCCTTGATTTCGGCAAGTTTGTCGGCAAGTTCGTCCATAGAAATTATGTCGCGCGGAAGGTCTATCCCTCGCGATATGAACACGTCCGAAAGTCTTGTCGCGCAAGGCACGTCAAGCCCCGCTTCGGCAATGAGTTCTCTGTTTGAAAACACCTCTTTGGGCGTGCCGTCCGCAATGATTTTTCCGTCTTTGAGCGCGACGATTCTGTCCGCTATGACGGCGATGTCGTCCATATTGTGCGACACCATAATTATCGTGGGCGATATTTCTTTTTGAAGTTTTTTGACGAGGGCGAGAATTTCCTCTCTGCCTTGCGGGTCGAGTCCCGCGACGGGTTCGTCGAGAACGAGGATTTTGGGTTCCATAGCGATAACGCCGGCGATTGCAACGCGACGTTTTTCGCCGCCGCTCAAATCGAAGGGACTGCGATTTGCAAACTTGTCGTAATCGAGTCCGACGACCTCTATCGCGCGCCTTACCCTACGGTCTATTTCCTCTTTTTCGAGTTTCATGTTTTTAGGACCGAACGCAACGTCCTTTTCCACCGTATCCGCAAAAAGTTGGTATTCGGGGTATTGAAAAACCATACCCACGTCGAAACGCAGGTTTTTGAGCGTCTTTTTGTCCGTCGCGCTTTTGCCGTTGACGACGACGGAAGACTTCTTTTTGTCCTGAATCTTGATAAGTCCGTTAAGGTGCTGAATAAGCGTGGATTTTCCGCTGCCCGTTGCGCCGACTATGCCGACGAACTGTCCTTCTTCTATCGTAAGATTAATATCGGAAAGAGCCACTTTTTCAAACGGCGTTTTGGGGGAATAGACGTAAGTTAGATTTTTTATTTCAATTGCCGACATACGCCCTCCGCAAGTTCTTCTTCCGTAAGCAACGGCGAATCGAAAACGAAGCCTTTGCTTTCGAGGTTTTTGCACAACGCGTACACGGGGGGAAGCGTAAGTCCGCACGCTTCCAAAAGTCCCGAAGAAAACACTTCCTTCGGCGTGCCGTCTATTGCGATTCTGCCCTTTCGCAAAACGATGATTCTGTCCGCAAGCACGGCTTCGTCCATATTGTGCGTGATGTTGATGACGGTTATGCCCTGCTCGTTGAGTTTTTTGGCAATGGACATAATCTCTTTTCTGCCGTTTGGGTCGAGCATAGACGTGGATTCGTCCAAAATGAGAATATCGGGGCGCATAGCGAGAACGCCCGCGATTGCGATACGCTGTTTCTGTCCGCCGCTGAGTTTGGACGCCGAACGCTTGCGATATTCGTTCATTCCCACCGCTTCGAGAGCCTCGTCGACTCGTTCGATGATTTCGTCGCGCGGAACGCCGATATTTTCGGGGCCGAACGCAACGTCGTCCTCGATTATCGTCGCAACCATCTGATTGTCGGGATTTTGGAAAACCATACCCGCTTTTTTGCGGATTTCAAAGGTGTTTTTCTCGTCGGAAGTTGACAAGCCGTCAATCAAAACTTCGCCGCTCGAGGGTATAAAAAGACCGTTGAGAAGTTTTGCGAGCGTGCTTTTGCCGCTGCCGTTCATACCGGCGAGCGCGACAAATTCGCCTTTCTCAACGGAAAAAGACAGGTTTTTGAGGGCTTTTAGACTGCTGCCCTCCCCTAATGAGTAACTATAACTTACTCCTTTGAGGACGATTTGCGACATACGGCAAGTATACCACAGCGGATTTTATAAAGCAAGTTATTGAAGATTGTGTGTGAAATTAAAAGCGCGTTATACTTAAGAACAATGATTTATTTTCTAAAATGCAGCTTCCCCTTTCCTCACGTGTTTCCCCCACCGCCGTTCCCCCTCTGCATAAATTTGAGGGAACCCACG
>DKCG01000005.1:20272-73631 GCA_002449145.1 Christensenella sp. UBA6880
CACTCGGTGCTCGCATAGAAAGGGACATTTCACTCATTATGCCACCGTCCTTTGTGTGCCAGCTACGCACCCAAACGGCACAGTCGGACGGTACAAAACGTCGAGCTTCGACGCTCGCTTTTCTCGCCGCCTTGCGGCTCGTGTTCCATCTTCGAAATGGCACATTCCGTGTAAGAGTAGTCTTCGAATAAGTGTTCGTTTCGGGTGTGGGGCGAAACCCCACCCGCAATTATTAATTATTAATTATTAATTGTTAATTCAAAATTCCGCCCTTTCTATTGACTATTAAAATTTATCAATATATAATATCTAATTGATTACGCGTTGCGCTCTTGCGTGTGCGCGTGATGAATCAAAACACTCAAAGATATTTATTTGGAGGACTATCCGATATGAAAAAAATGACCATTGACGGCAATACCGCTGCGGCACACATCGCGTATGCTTTTTCCGACGTAGCGGCTATTTACCCTATCACTCCGTCATCACCTATGGCAGAGAACTGCGACGACTGGGCGGGTCAAGGCAGAAAGAACATTTTTGGCAACGTGCTTAAAATTGCCGAAATGCAATCCGAAGCCGGCGCGGCAGGCGCAGTACACGGCTCGTTGGCGGCAGGCGCATTGACAAGCACGTTCACCGCAAGTCAAGGCTTGTTGCTTATGATCCCGAATATGTACAAGATTGCGGGCGAGTTGCTTCCTTGCGTATTCAACGTTTCCGCAAGAAGCGTTGCAGGTCACGCGCTCAACATCTTCGGCGACCACTCGGACGTTATGGCGTGCCGTCAAACCGGTTTTGCTATGCTCGCTGCAAACAGCGTTCAAGAGGTTATGGACCTTACTTTGGTTTCCTACCTTTCCACGATCGAATCCAGCGTTCCTTTCCTCAACTTCTTCGACGGTTTCCGCACCTCTCACGAAGTTGACAAGATCGACGTGATCGAATACGACGAGATCAAACCCCTCGTAAACTTCAAGAAAGTGGACGAGTTCCGCGCACGCGCACTCAACCCCGAACATCCCCATCAACAAGGCACGGCTCAAAACCCCGACATCTACTTCCAAAACAGAGAAGCAAGCAACAAGTACTATGACGCAGTTCCCGCAATCGTTCAAGCGGAAATGGACAAAGTCAGCGCGCTCACCGGAAGAAAATACAACCTCGTCGACTACTACGGCGCACCCGACGCGGACCGCGTAATCGTCATTATGGGTTCAGGTGCGGAAGCGGTTGAAGAAACCGTCGACTACCTCAACGCAAGAGGACACAAAGTCGGTCTTTTGAAAGTCAGACTTTATCGTCCGTTCCCCCAAGACGCATTCGTCAAAGCGATTCCCGAAACCGTCAAGACCATCACCGTTATGGACAGAACCAAAGAGCCGGGCGCACAAGGCGAACCTCTCTACCTCGACGTCGTGTCCGCACTCAACGAAGCAGGCGTGAAGAAAGAAGTGCTCTGCGGTCGTTACGGCCTCGGCAGCAAGGAATTCAACCCCTCTATGGTCAACGCAATCTACGAGAATATGAGCGGCGAAAAGAAAGACAGATTCACCGTCGGTATCAACGACGACGTGACCTTCCATTCTTTGAACGTCACCGAAAAGATCGACGCGTCCGACGCGAGCGCGATTTCTTGCAAGTTCTACGGTCTCGGCTCTGACGGCACCGTCGGCGCAAACAAGAACTCTATCAAGATCATCGGCGACCACACCGACAAATACGCGCAAGCGTACTTCGCATACGATTCCAAGAAATCGGGCGGCATCACCATTTCGCACTTGCGTTTCAGCGACAAGCCCATCAGAAGCACCTACCTCATCGACCAAGCGGACTTCGTGGCTTGCCACAACGAATCCTACGTTCTTCGTTACGATATGCTTTCCGACCTCAAGGACGGCGGCACGTTCCTTCTCAACTCTCAATGGGAACCCGAAGAAATGGATGCGAAACTTCCTGCCGCAATGAAGAATATGATTGCCAAAAAACACGTCAAATTCTACACTCTCGACGGTCTTAAAGTCATTCAAGAAATTGGCACGAAGAAAGGCGTCAACACCGTTATGCAAGCGGCATTCTTCAAACTCGCAAACGTCATTCCTTACGAAGACGCAGAGCGTTATATGAAGGAAATGATCAAGAAATCCTACGGCAAGAAAGGCGACGCGGTCGTCGCAATGAACAACGCTTGCGTAGACAACGCGATCGCACACCTCAAAGAGGTCAAATATCCGCAAAGTTGGGAAACCACGACCACCGGCGCTGCGCCGCTTCCCGTACCCAACGACGAGTATTTCAAGAACTTCATCGCTCCCATCACGGCGCAAGAAGGCGACAAACTTCCCGTTTCCGCATTCACCCCCAACGGCTACGTCCCCACCGGCACGACCAAGTTTGAAAAACGCGGCATCGCGGTTTCCGTTCCTATGTGGGACAAAGACAAGTGCATCCAATGCAACCGCTGCGCTCTCGTCTGCCCGCACGCAACCATTCGTCCGACCCTCGCAACCGCAGAGGAACTCGCAGACAAACCCGCAACGTTTGAAACCAAACCCGCAATCGGCGTGAAAGGCTACGAATTCCGTATGCAAGTCAGCCCCTTCGACTGCACGGGTTGCTCTAACTGCGTCGCTGTTTGCCCCGCAAAAGAAAAGGCTCTCACTATGGTTCCCCTCGACGAAGCAATCGCAAAAGAGGAAGAAAACTGGGACTATGCGGCAAACCTCAAAGAAACCACTGCGGAACTCAAATCCGTCAACGTCAAGAACAGTCAGTTCAAGAAACCGCTCTTCGAGTTCTCGGGTGCTTGCGCAGGCTGCGGCGAAACGCCTTACGTCAAACTTATGACGCAACTTTTCGGCGACAGAATGCTCATCGCAAACGCAACGGGCTGCTCGTCCATCTACGGCGGCAGCGCACCGACTTGCCCCTACACCAAGAACGACAAGGGTCGCGGTCCCGCGTGGGCAAACTCTTTGTTTGAAGACAACGCAGAGTTCGGCTACGGTATGCACCTTGCATACGACACGCGTCGCAACGTGCTTGCAAACAACATCACCAGCCTCATCGGTCTCGACGCTATTTCCGAAGATATGAAAGCCGCTCTCAATTCGTGGCTCGAAGACAAGGAAGACGCTCAAAAGAGCGAAGAAGCGGCTGACGCTATCATCGCACTTCTTCCCGAAGAAAAGAAGACCGCAAGCGGCTTGAGCCTCGAACTTCTCGAAAGCATCGAAGCAAGAAAGGATTGCCTCATCAAGAAATCCGTTTGGATCGTCGGCGGCGACGGATGGGCATACGACATCGGTTACAACGGCGTTGACCACGTTCTCGCAAGCGGCGAAGACGTCAACATCCTCGTTCTCGACACCGAAGTTTATTCCAACACCGGCGGACAAGCGTCCAAGTCCACCCCGACGGGCGCAATCGCAAAATTCGCATCAACCGGCAAACGCACCAAGAAAAAAGACCTTGCGCTTTTGGCAATGGACTACGGCTACGTTTACGTCGCACAAGTTTCTATGGGTGCGGATATGAACCAAGTCGTCAAAGCGTTCGCAGAGGCGGAAGCATATCACGGACCGTCCATCATCATCGCATACGCACCGTGCATCAACCACGGCATCAAAGGCGGTATGGACAACTCGCAAATGGAAATGAAGAAAGCGGTTGACTGCGGTTACTGGCAATTGTTCCGCTTCAACCCGACTCTCGTCGGCACGGATAGCGCACCGCTTGTCATCGACAGCAAAGAACCGACCGGGGACTACCAAGCGTTCCTTATGAACGAAACGAGATACGCTTCGCTCGCGAAGATGAATCCGGACGCGGCAAAAGTTTTGTTCGCAAAGAACGAAAAAGACGCCGAAAACAAACGTGCATATTATCTGAAAAAAGCAGAAGATTACAAAGAGTAATTAAAACGCTTTGCAATTCGAAGAAACCACGAAACCCCTCGAAAATTCGAGGGGTTTTTGTGTGTTGAGTTAATAATGAATAATGAATAATTAATAATTACGGGCGGGGCTTCGCCCCACACCACAAATATTATTCGTTATTCGTAGATTCAATCAGGGATAACAACACCCTTCTATTGTCATTAAGGACGATATAAAACATATATCCCATTTGTTTATCGACGTATTTTACGTCTTTTACTTCTTCCATTTCGGTTGCAACAAGTTCCCCGATTTTTGTTAATAGTTCTTCCATTTTTACCTTTTCCTTTTTTACTATGTTAAAAACACCGTCGAAAGACGACATTTTCACTTTTTTATTTGTAGTTTTGAATTGTTGAAACAGCAATCTTTTCCATTATTTTACTAGATATATTGTCTAGTGCCAAGACAAAATATCTAGTTGCAATACATAATACGTTTATGGACATCACATTTTGCAAAAACTTAAAAGCCGCTCGCACGCAAGCGGGAATGACGCAAAAGCAAGTCGCATTGCGACTTGGCGTCGTAGAAAGTTGCTATGCAAACTGGGAACAAGGCCGCACCGAACCGAGCGTGACGGCACTTAGAAAATTGTGCGACGTTCTTTCCGTCACGGCGGACGAACTTTTAAGCGGCGAACTATAATATAAAAACGGCATCAGATGCCGTTTTTGTTTGTTTTTTTATTTTTGCGCTTGTTTTTTCGCATTAAATCATCAATGGATTTGTGCGTTTTGCTTTCGAGGAAGTTTATAAGGACATATACCGCAACAAACACAACGATTGCACCGATAAGCACGCCGTACATCGCGCCCGTCGAAACCTTATCGTCGAAGAAATAGAGGTTGCAGTCAACGCTGTCCTTGATTTTTTCCACCACTTCGCTCGGGAATCCCTGAACGGACATTTCCTCGAATACGCCACTGAGCGCATGATTGCGTATAAGAGCCGTACCGTACGTACCGGGCAAAAATGACATAAAGTTTTGAAGTCCTTTGCCGAACGAGGATATGGGCATATACGCGCCGCATATGAAGCCGTAGCCTGCCGAAACGATCGTGCCGACGCCCGAAGCCTGTCCTTGCGTCGTCAAAAACGAGTTTACAATGCTCGAAAATGCCGTGCCGAAAGACGTAATCAAAAACACGTCGAGAAGCAAAAGGAATACATCGCCCGCCGACATATACCATCCCTGAACGGCAACGTACACGAGGCAAGCCGCAGTCGCAACGTACGTCACGATGAGCGTCGTGAGAAGCGAACCCGCAAAATACGCCGCCGCTATCGTGGATTTTTTGGCAGGCGAAATGAGAAAGTCCTTTCTCGCGCCCGTTATTTTGTCGTTGACCATCAACAGATTCGAGCAAAACGCCACCGTCACGCAACATACCGCCAAAAGCGACGATATAAGTTCCGCACCAACCATGCCGTTTATGAGTTTTTCGGGTATGCTTAATCCTTCGGGAAGCGAAGACGAAAACGACTCTCTATACACTTTTGCAAGGAATGTAACATACAAAACCAAAAGGATCGCGGGCGTTATCATCGATGTGAAAAACATACCCTTATCTTTGAAAAATATTTTTATATTTCGCTTTGTAAGCGCAAAAAAGGTTTTCATTGTGCGCCTCCTTCGAGTTTCTTGCCCGTGACGGCAAGGAATACGTCGTCCATTTTACCCTTCGTGATTTCAAAATCCGAGAACAATTCGGGATTTGCGAGTATGAGGTCACGAGCCTCTATCGTGTCCTTAACCGCTATTCTAACCGCGTCTCTTATGTTTTCGCAAGGCAAACCGAGTGCTTTTACGGCGTCCTCGTCCGCATTGTAGATTGTCACAAAATCGCCGGTGTACTCGTTTTTGAGTTCGAGTGGCGTGCCTTTCGCGGCGATTTTGCCGCTGTCGAGAATCACGACATAATCGGCGTCTGCGGCTTCTTCCATATAGTGCGTGGTCAAAAACACCGTCATATTTTCGTTTTTTCTTAAAGAAGTGATAACCTTCCAAAGCGTTTTTCTCGCTTCGGGGTCGAGTCCCGTGGTCGGCTCGTCGAGAATGAGTATTTTGGGCTTGTGCAGAAGCGCGCGAGCAACGTCCACCCTTCTCTTTTGTCCGCCCGACAACTTGCCGAACGTGCGATTCATAAGGTCTTTGAATTCCAGAAGTTCGGAAAGTTCGGCGATTCTGTCTTTTGCCTCTTTGCCCGTGATCCCGTAAAGACTCGCACGCGATAAAAGATTGTCCTTTACGCTGAGTTTTTCGTCAAGGACGGTGTTTTGAAACACCACGCCGAGTTCCTTTGCGATTGCGCGCATATCCTTGTCAACGTCTTTGCCGTCGATAAAGACCTTGCCCGAATCCTTTGCGAGCATGCCGCACATTATGGAAATGGTGGTGGATTTGCCTGCGCCGTTCACGCCCAAAAACGCAAACAATTCGCCCTCTTTTACGCAAAGCGACAAATCGTTTACCGCGTGTACGTCTTGGAAACTTTTATCCAGATGTTCGATTTCAATGATGTTTTTCATATATTATTTTCCTAAATAGCAAATGCTCGTTTTTGCTTTATAAGATATAGGCAACATTTTCCTTTAGTTCTCTTTTGCTATGTGCAGCGAATCGCACATTGCACAGTAGTTTGCCGTTTCGTCCATAAGTCAAAAATGTCTATTGCTATTAATTTTGTAGATTTCTTAGGTCTACTAAATTTTATCATCGTATATATTCACTGTCAATAACGAGCACGGTTTCGACGGATGTTTTACATAAACTTTACATTTGCTTTGCGCTATGCTTAACAATATCGAAAATGTTTGACCTGCAAAAGATAAACAAAGTACAAACGATACAAATGCACAAGGTGCGCCCGAAAGCGCACCTTTTACATTATTTAAGCTTGTGTAAGATATTATTTAAGCGTTGGATATTGACCTTCGGTGATTTCCCATTCGCCGTTCTCGCCGAAGTCGAAGGCAAACTTGCCTTTGACGTTCTCGCTTGACAAGAACCACTCTGCCGCTTCGGAATTGCCTTGCGTATCTTCGTTGTGCTCGAACTCGGTTTCGCCGTTCAACGTAAACTTCTTGTCGCGCGCAAAGTACATCGTAGTGGTTACAAATTCCGCTTTCTTTTCGTGTTTGCCGAACATACGACCGATGTCGTTCACGCCGTCGGTGCTGTTTTCAACCACGATGTCCGTGACGGTAAAGCAGTTGGAAATCTTTTTGGTTTGATTGTTTCTGCCTGCGATTCCGCCGACGTAGAGTTGGATTTTCTTGCCCTCTTGCAAGGTAGCCGTCGAAACATTGATAGAGCCTACGCTGTATGCGAGGTTGATTGCGCTCACACCCGTTCTGGTGCTCGAACTCGAATCGGTCTTATCGCTGAAATTGCTTCCCACGATGCCGCCGACCGCAACGATGCCGTTCTCTTTCTGCGCGACGACGTTGATGTCGACAATGCAATAACCGTTGAGGATATAGCCTTCGTTTCTGCCGATCATACCGCCCACGCACACGATTTGAGAAATCGCGCCGCCGACTTTTGCGTTGATACTTGCGGTTGCGCTCGTGGTTATCACTCTGCCCGTATTGTCGGCGCAAACGCCGCCAAAATAAGTTTCGTCAAGGCTTTCGAGATCGCCGACCGAAATTGCGACTTTACTTGCCGAAATCGCGCCGCCGTTGACGCCTGCAATGCCGCCTATCTTGACGAAGGATCTGCCGTTCGAGGTTTGTCCGTCGTCGTGGCAATGCGCTTTTTCAAGCGTAACGGTGACCTTGTTTGCCGAGAGCGTCGCCGCAGAATTGCTGCTGCCGCACACGCCGCCGAAAGTTAAGGATTCACAGAAGAATTTTGCGCCGAACTCGACGGTGCAATCTCTCACCATGCCCGTATCTTTGACTTGGTTGTCGCCGCTGACTTCCGCCGCGATACCGCCGAAAATCACCGCTTTCATACCGTAATCGAGCCAACTTTGACCCGTATAATCTTCGCCGTACGCAGTTGTCGTTGCGGTGATATTGCAATGCTCGATTTTGCCTTCGAGTACGCTTGCGACGTAGCCTATGCGAACGAGGCTTGCATATTTGTTTTCGGTCTTTTTCACGACCAAACCGACGTTGTTGAACGTCAGATTCTTCACCGTACCCGAAACGTAGCCGAACACGGAAGCGTCCGTCGTCGAGCCGAATTTGCCTCCGCTTATCACCGCTTGCGAGGTGAGATTGTTGTCGTCCGAGTACACGCCGCCGTCAATCGTACCCGTGAAAACGTGATCGGAATCGAACAAAGGCTCGAACTCGCTTGAAACGAAGTCAATCGATTTGAACGTAATTTCCGCTTCGAGAATTTCCGCGATTTGCTTTTTCTCGTCTTCCGTCGGGTCTTCCTTTCTGAGCAAATCGTAGACCTCTCTGTAACTCGCGACGGAATCTATCGTGATTTGCTTCGTCCACTTTGCGTAGAGGCGCAATGTTGCGGGCGTGAAATAATCGCTAAGACCGCACGCTTGATAGAGCGTCGTGCCAGTGGTGTCGTCGGTTTTGAAAACGAAATCTTTTTGAACGACTTTTTCCTCGTCGTTTTCTGTTACGGTTTGCTCATAATACCACTTTGCAAACGTATATCCCGCTTTGCCGGCAGGCACTTTGTCCGCCGCCTCTTGGGTTATGCTCTCGGTCACGGGATAATAAACAGACTCGTAAGTGGCAGCCGAAAGAGAATCGCAATAAACCACCTCGACTTTGGGAAGCGTGGATTTGAACATTGCGTACACGTCGATCGATCTTGTGATCTTCCACTTGTTTTCGAGTTTCACCGCCGCGTCCGAGGATGTTGCGAATTCGGTGAGTCTGACGGGTTTGTTTTCGCCGTCGAGATAGAACCAGAACAAGAACTCGTCCCCTTCCTTTTCGGTTTTGGGGCAATCGAGATTGTCGGTGTCGTTGTAAGTCACGATAAGTTTGGAATCCGCGCCGAGACTCGCTTGGTTGTCGCTGTCGATAATCGAATAGGTATATTTGCCGTCCTCGCCCTTTTGCGCGACGAGTTTCTTGTCGACGTGCGGCGTAAGTTCATAGGTATTGTTCGTGTAAAGTGCCGTAATTGTCGTATTCTTTGTTATGGGCGTTTGACCGAAGATAAACTCGTTCGTACCGTCTGCCGACCAGTATTTGAACGTATAGCCTGTTTTTATCGGCACGACGTCGGAGCCGTCCTTGTTTTTGGGACGAGCGACGGACGTACCCGAAAGCACGTCTTTTACGACGTTGTCGGTAAGTTTGAAGTCGTTGCTGTCAACGTTGAACGTGACGGTGTACTTTGCTTGTTCGTACTGATTGTGGCCGTTGTTGTCGTCGTCGGGCGGCGTTGTGGGATTGCATGCGATCAACACCGCGCACAAGAGCGTGGCAACGAGTACGATGCAAATTGTCATTAGCGTTTTTTTCATAATCACCTTGCGTGCGCAGGTGCGCACAATCGTAGTATGAATAAATTTTATGAATCTATTATACACACGGGGCGCGCTTTTTTCAACCTTATTTTGTCTTGCGCGCGCTTTTAACCTTTATCGCGTTATTGTTGGAATTTCGTGACGTACTCGTCGATTAGCGCGCCGACGTCGGTTTTGTCCGAACCGAGAAAATCTTTAAGTTCGAAAATCACGGCCGAATCGTTTACGGACGTATTCGCCGCATAGGGCGAGAACATATCTTTAACTGCGTTTGCAAAATCCGCTGAAACGTCTTTTCCGAGCACGCAAATCGTGATTCTATCGCCCTCTTTTTGCTCGCATACGTCATTTATCGCGCTTTCGAGCGAATACCCTCTCTTTTGAAGATTTTGCGCGATAACGGTTTGATTTTGCTTTTCTTTGACGAACACGGAAACGGTTTCGTAATTCTCGACAACGATGCCGTACACGACGGTTTCGCCGCCCGATTCCACCTTTACGTTGACGTAGCACACCGCCACTTCGTCCTTTGCGCCGTCGGGAAGCATTGCGATTGCAAACGTCGCAAGCACCGCCGTCACCAAAAGAAGCATAACGCACCAAAGCAGCCTTACCGCAGTATGCTTGTCGAAGGCTTTGAGCGGCGTTTGTCCGTCGAGCAGTTTGTTTATCGGTGCTTTTTTCGCTCTCTGCAAAACGTCGGGGACCGTTTGAGAATTATGCTCGCTTTTGAGTTTTCCTTCAATGTCTTTAAGTCTCATATCCATCTTCCTTTTGCAGTTCTTTTTTGAGTTTTGCAAGAGCGTTGTTGTACGCCCATATCACCGATCCGACGGGTCTGCCCGTCATTTCCGCAATCTCTCGGTGCTTGAATCCCGATATTGCGTGCAGAGTTACGATTTCTCTTTCCTCGTCGCCCAGAACCTTGTTCATAGCGTTGGTCACGGGCGAGAGTTCCTCGTCAATCGAGTACGTGCCGTACTTGGCGTCGTCCTCGAACGATTCCGTAGACTGCTCGCGCTTTGAACGATTCAACTCGTTTATCGTGGCGTTTTTGGCGATCGTGTACAGCCACGCATACGCGTTCGACCCCGCCCTGTAATTCGATATGGTGGTTCTCAAACGAATGTACGCCGTCTGCATCATATCTTCGGCGGTCTGGTAGTTTCGGCATATCGACATAATGAACGCAAAAAGACCGCGTTTGGTATCGTTGTAGATTTGCTCAAACGCGCTTTCGTCGCCTCGTTGCAGGCGCAACATCAATTTGTCGAGTTCCTGTTTGGTCATATTTTTATTTTAGCATAAGCGCAAAAATATAACAACTTATAATTATTTTTCGAAAATTTTGTTCGATTTGCCCGATTTTGCGGATTTTTGAGGAAAAATTTATGTTTCTTTAAGAAAAATTAATTGCTTCTTAACATTTTGAGTATATTATCTATATTGTAAAGGTAAATCCGCGTCGTATGCGCGAGAATATGCGCGTCGTATGCGCGAGAATATGCGCGTCGTATGCGCGAGAATATGCGCGTCGTATGCGCGCGGATTGCCGAAAACGAACGAGTAATATTCGAGGTTGCTATGCGCAAGAGAATCACGCAAACGATATGTTTGGCGTTATGCCTTTTGACAACCGTCTTGTCGGCGGTCGTTCTCATTGCGTGCAATTCGGTCTACACCAACGCACCAAGCACCCCCGAGCCGCAAAAAGCAACGTCTTTCGTTTGCGTAGACGTCAATCCGTCCGTTGAACTCGTGCTTGACCAAAACAACGTGGTCATGAGCGCGTGCGGCGCAAACACGGACGGCAAAGCCCTGCTTTTCGAGGAAGACGGCATAGTCGGCGCGGACCTCGACGTCGCAATAGGCAACGTTGCTGCACTGTCCGTCAAATACGGCTACATTTCGGACGGCGCAAACGTGTCCGTCGAAGTGACTTCCACTGAAGAAAACAACGATATTTTCGAAAAGATAAGCGCAAAATTCACTTCCGCGATAAAAAACGCAAATCCGTCGCTCACGGTTTCGATTTCGCATTCTTGCGACTTTGTGCTTCAATCCGAACTCGACGCGCTCAAATCCAAAAATTCCGACAATCTAACCATTCAGAACCTCGACGTCGCAACCTATCGCCTCGTGAAAATAGCGCAACAAAACGGCGTATCCGTCGAGGATTCCCTCTCTTTGTCCCTCGACAAACTCATTGCCGAAGCAAACGACTTTCAATCGGACTTGAACCAAAAATTCGACGACGAATACCGACTTGCAATAAACCGCGCGCAATATATCTTCGACAGCGCACAACAAACCGTTGAAAACGGCGTATACGCTCGCTATTTCGCGAAAAAACTGTTGGATACGGCAAAGTCCGACGCGATAGACGTTGCAAAACAAGCGCTCAACACCGCAAAATACGCCGCTTCGAGCGCAAGCAAACTCGCGCTTGAGTTTTATCTCGCTTGCTCGGATTATTTCGACCAAAACCCCGTGTACGAACTTACGCAAGAGCAATTTGACGATATTGCTTGTTTGCTCGGCACTCGTGCGGACGACTTCAAAACCAAGTATTCCGCCCCAAACGGCACGGTTAGATTCACCAAAACCGAGTTGGATTGCTTTGTGAACACGGTGTACCGCTCAAACGAAAGCGCACGCACGGAAATACAATCCGCATACGGCAACGCCGTCGAATACCTCTTGCAATTTGCACAAGAGGACGAAACGGACTTGTCCGTCGCAAAGGAAACAATGCAAAGCGTGGCAACTTATATCAAATCCGCCCTTTCTCTCGCAGACAGCGTTATGTCGTCGTTGCCGTTTGTCAAATTCGATGTAGATTCGGCTCTTGCCACCTGCATACCGAGCGACGACGATTATGCAAGCAGACAATCCGTCGAAAGCGCAATCGAACGCCTCGAAACGCAAGCCTCGCAAGCCAAAGAGCAAATGAAAGTCACCCAAGAAGACGAAGCCGCAATACGAACGCTGCTTGCTCAATCGGAAACCGTAAAAGCCATCGACTCGGCTCGCACCGCTCTGAACGAAGCCCTTGACAAAGCCAAATCCGACGCCCGCGCCCTTCTTCTTTCAATGAAATCCGCCCGCCTCGCATAAACGCGGAACGTAAAAATAAACGCAACAAAAACTTATAATTTCAAAATATCATCAGCGGAACAATCAAGAAATGCGCATATCTTTGCGAACGTAACGAGAGAAGGCATAATTCGTCCTGAAAGATATTGCGATACCGTCGGCTTAGATACGCCTATTGCTTTTGCAAGATCACTTTTCGACTTCCCCGACAATTCTATTTCTTCTTTCAACCTTTTGCTAATTTTCGTTTCGAGTTCGCCCATTTTTCACCTAATAATATGACTTAATCCGTATCATATTATTAGGCATTACTTAATTTTTATCTTGACAATTAGGCAACGCCTAACTACAATATATTATATCATCTTTTAGGAACGCCGCATATGAACGAAATCAGAAAAAATCGTGAAGAAGAAATCATAATCGTACACGCTAAATGCAAAATGCCCGTTGTGCTTGTTGTTGAGTATATTGTTTTTATGATTGCTTTTGTTTTGATGATTGTTTTTGGCATATTAAAAAATAATTCTGCCTCTGGTGTTGCACTACTTCTATTTGGAATCGGTGGATTGTGCATTGATGTTCTTTCTTGCTTATCACACATTTATTCAATTAAGCAAAACACTTGTACCGTAACAAATAAACGCATTTACAGCGTTAAAGCACTATTTTTCTCTAAAACAAGTTTTAGTTATCGCCTCGATGTGATAGATAATGTCGAAATTAAAAATGACTTAGGGTTAAAAAAATTGGTTATTTATTTTTCGCAAGGGAAAGACGCTCAACCGCAAAAGCAAAATGGCAATATCGTAAATGATACTTTCACGCTTGACTGTATTGACAATAATGATGAAGTTTATAACGCTATTTCAAAAATGATAAACGACGTTAAAACAGACAAGGATTTACACACCGACATTGAAATGGCGAAAGTCGGCGCGCAAGAAAAGCAAGCTTCCGCATTTGAAAAAATTGCGATTAATTTAAGAAATACCCCGTCCGACGATTCTCACCCTCAAAAAGTCACTGCCCCCGATTATATAGCCGAACTAAAAGGACTCAAAGAACTGCTAGACAGCGGCGTTATAACGCAGCAAGAGTTTGATGAGAAAAAAGAGCAGTTGCTAAAACAATAACAGAACCGACAAAAAAACACAGGTCAACAACGATACCTGCGGATAGTTTGAATTTGAAAAGAGAGAGGAAAAAGCCTCTCTCTCTTTAGGTTTTTCGAGATTCTATTCACTTCAACGCTCTGAAATACACGATTTTCGTATCTTCCGCAAACGGTTCGGCAAGGTCGGGATTCTGCGCCAAAATGTCTTCGGGCATTGCGGACAGAGCCGAGCATACGTCAAGCATAGTGTCGGACGGCGAGGCGACGTACACGGACAATGCGGACGTGTTTTGCGCGCGTTCCGCGCCGACTTCCACCGCCGAGATATACGGCGCTTCGAGCGGCGAGAATCCGCAGACCGCGATTGCAACGTCAAAAGTGATGTCAAACTCGCGTTCTCTGCGCACGACCGCGTCTATGCGCTGAATCTTGCAATCTACGCGCACTTCTTTCGAGAACGGGATTTCGCTTGCCGCCGAGATTGCAAACGGAAGTTCCGCACGCACGGAATTGTAGCCGTTTTCGTCGCGATAGATTATATCCGTATTTGCAACGCCTTCGACGATGAGTCTGTTTTCGTCGTTGACGTACGCACGAGTCGTATAGCACCTTGCATACGGCAGAGCGCACACCTCGATTGCCGCGGGTTTGTTGTCCGAAAGCGTTGCGCTTCCGCCCACGCCCTTGACGAAATAGCCGCAGCCGTCAAAGCAAGTGTATTTTGCGGTTTTGCGTTCTATTTCCGTTTGATTGGACAGCATAAACAAGTCGGACACGATTTCGGTTTTCGAGCATCTATACGCTTGAACCTTGATTTGAATTTCGCCTTCCACGCGAATGGTATTGTCGTCCGTCACACCTTGAAGCACGATTTTGGACGATTTCAAAGCGGTGTAAAGTTTGATTGCGTCGCCCTCTTTCACGCCGTCGAGATTAAATTCTTCTTCGAGCGGAATTTCAAAAGTGTGTTGCTTGATTTCGCCGCCCTCAACGTAGGTTACGACCGAATAGACCGCCAGTTTTGCGGTTGCGCCGCCGTCCGTCGCAAGGGACTGGCGAGTTACGGCCGTCGAAGAAAGTCCGAGCACGGATTCGATTTCGCCGCCCACGTTCTTTTCGTCGTCAAAGGGAACGACGACCGATTTTTGCGCGATAAAGGACGGAACGTAAATCTCTTGCTTTTGCACGTAGCAATCGTCCGCATTGACAAGCACCTCGATTTCGTCGCGTTTGATTGCCGATACGCTGACCTCGAGCACCGCCGTCAGCGTGAGCGTATCCCCCGCTTCCACGTCGGATTCGGATATAACGATGTCGCACCAAGCGCTGTCGCCCTCGACGAACTCGCCGTCCACTCTCGCCGTAAAATCGGCGTTGTAATCCACGCCCTTCGGCGTTCCGTCTTTATCCAAATACGCAAGGCGGAAATTCACTCTGCCACCCACTTGCGCATATCCGTCCTGCGCGTCAACGCTCGTCGCTCGCGCGTCTACCGCCAAAGACAATACCTTTGCAATGTTGCTCATATCCACGTCCGTCGGCGAAAACTCGACAACTCGCTCGGATGTCGGCGCAACGTAAAATTTGCTGGCACTTATTTTTTCAAAATCGAACATAGCATTCCTCCGTTTCACCAAAAACATATTCAAACTTCTTTGCGTTTATGCGAATAAAATTTGAATTTTCGGCAACAATCGGTGTATGAGAGAAATAGGACAATCCATCGTAGAGGCAAAAGCCCGCGTGCAAAAAATAGTCGGCATACCCGTACTTGTCAAAATCAACGGCGGCAGAGGCAAATCCTCGCTCTATCACGGCAAGGTGACCGCGCTGTTTCCCTCGATATTCACCGTCGAACTCGAAGGCGGCGAAAAACGCACCTTTTCATACAGCGACGTCCACACGAAAAACGTGTTGTTTTTGAAAAGCAAGGATACGGATTAATTAGATTAATTAATAATGAATAATTAATAATTAATAATTTTGGGTGGGCGTCGCCCACACCCGAAAAGAAACCGTGTCATCATAAAATGCGTAATTTGATTTTCCTTAACTGCGGCAACGCCGCAATATCACTTGCGCAAAGCGCAAATATCGCTGCGTTAAAGGCGCAATTTCTCGCACGCAGAGCGTGCACATAACTACTCGTCGCTCACCGTGCACGAACACTTCAACACATTCCTCACAATACTCCCCTTATCACGACAAACGACCATCCAATCGGACGGCCGTTCGTCGTTTTATATATGCGTTTTGCAATCGATAGATATTTAGTATTTTTACGTCTGCCCATTCAAATTCGTCTGTAAATCATACCTGCTTTATAATACTGATTTACCTCATAAACAATCACATCGTTACCGTCAAATTCAATTAGCACCTCAATGCGCGCGTCAATATGTTGTGCAATTATGCTAATCGTGCCTTCGCTTTCGTACAGTTGCCATTCGTTGCTTGTACCTTGTTCCGTTATAATTACAGTGCCGTCTTCTTTTATTTCAATAGAACTGTCCGTTACAGCCATCTTATACTTGCCGACACTACCTGACGGCGCTGATATACGGCTGCCTGACCCCTGCGACAGCGTTTGCGCTTCTTTATAGAGCTTATATTTTACTTCAATATTACTACAAATCACACTGCTATCTTGCCCGAAAGAAATATCGATTGCGCCTTCCGAAAAGTAGTATTTTTTATAGTAATCTGGAACATCGGGAACGCCTGCCTCGCTCAAACTTATGCAACCTACATAAACGCCGTCTATCTTGGTGACATTTTGCGTTACGCCAAACGCAGTGATTTTGCCGTCTGCAGATACGGTGACCGTCTCGTTATTCTCTCTGTCGCCATATATTCCCACCTTGTCGGCATTAAACGACGTGGTTATATCCGCTTCGAATAATTTGTATAATGCCGCATTTTCATTGGCATACACCGTTTTTGAATACTGTAACAAAGCATACGTCTTTTCTCTAACGGTAATTTCTATCGTGTAATCGTTGCTTTGACTTATCAAATAAAAAACGTCGGTCTTGTTCCCGTTGTCGTCAAGCACAAAAATTTCGTAGCCGTCAACCTTGAAAAACATTAAATCCGTTTCTTCCGAAAAGCCACTCCCTATATAAAAGCCGTTTGGCAAAATGGTATCGTTTCTCTTTTCAAAAAGCGCGGTAACCGTCATATCTTCACGCGCGATATCGCTACGCTCCGCCGTTTTGACACCGTCGCTCCACCCGACGAATTTATATCCGTTGTACGCAACTGCCTTGACTGTTTGCGTGGTTTGAGATTGCCTAACCGATTGATCTGCTTCGCCGATTATCTGTCCGCCTTCCGATGCAACGTATTTAATCGAAAACGTTCTGGCTTCGATATAGACGGTGATGTTCTTTTTAAACGTTATTTGCCACGATTTGCCACTGCCGTCGAAATACGACAAGAAAAAGTAATATCCGCCATTTTCCGAAAACTGCGTGAACGTTGACGATTTTGAGCCTTCCATATCGACTACGTTTTCACTATTGATGCAATAGCCTGCTTTTGCCAATGCGTAAACGAAATCCAATCTTGCGTCGTCATCGATGTAATATGAAAGCGAAATCGGATTGTCGCTATCGGCAATGAAATTATCTGCGTTTGCAAAATCATCTTTTTCCAAGAACAACGCCTCTTTGTCGGACGGCACGCTATAATTATACTGCACCGCCGATAAATTGCCCTCTTCGCTTGACAAAACAATTATGCCATAAAACGGTTTTCCGTTATCCGTTCCGAAAATGACCTGTACGTTTGCGTTTGCAAACGCTTGATCTTCTTGTTCTTCTGCAAGAATATAGCCTGCGTTTTCAAACTTTGCTTTTAGATCGTCGACAAACTGATTGTTTACGCAATCCCACCCCCATGCAATAAACGTTTTTGTCGATCTAAAATCTCCGTTCGACTCTATATCCGCAAAAATCTCGGCAAAATCAGGGCCTTCGTTGGACTTGTGATAAACCGCACTTGTGCAATTTCCGTTTCCGTCAAAATATTGAACGGAAAAGTCGTTGTTACTTTCCCTATACTCGATCCTCGTAAGATTTTGCTTCATTGCCTGCGAACTCGTACTTCTTCCGCTCGTCTCGTAACCGTGTTCGAGGAAATAATTTTCGAGTTCTGCCGTTTTGTCGATATTTTTCCAAATCCACATACCTGCGGTCGAATACTCGTCGGGAATTATTCCAAACATATCATATGTTAAGTATACAACCCTAGCACCTTCAAGCGTAGGCAAAAGTTCGGTCTTTTTCCAGCCGCAAGTTTTGCATTTTAGCAATTTCGCCCCTTGTTTTTCAGTCGTCGGCATTCTTGTGATTCTGGATATAAAATCGTGCCCCAACGCTGCAATTTCTTGTTGCGCTATGAATATTTCATTGCAAATACTGCAATGCGAACCTTCCGTAAGTCCCGATTCGGTGCAAGTCGGCAAAATAGCTCTGTCAACAACTATATTATGGCTACACGGATTCTTTTGCCATTTGACATAGACATTGATGTTTTGAGTTAGCCCAGTGCGTTTTAATGTCAAAAGTGAAACTTCTTCCTCAAAATTATCGTCCAAATACAATCCTTCGACGATAAATCCGTCTTTCGTCAACGTGGGAATATCGCTATCGATGTTCCATACGATGTCTTCAAGTCCTTCGCCTTGATGTATTGTCACCGTGTACGTTGTTTCTTGCGAATTTTTGTCGCACGCGACAAAAAAAACACATATTGCCAATAATGCGACAAGGCAAAAAACAGCCGTTGCAAATCTTTTCATGTTTGCCTCCCAAACAATGTTGTAAATAAAACGCCACACTGGCGGTTCGCCAGTATTAATAGAATTATACTGGCATAATGTCATAATGTCAATTATGAGGACAGAAGTTAACGAACATAACGTAGTATTGTTGCGTATACGAATTGTTGAATTGCGCAAGGAAAAGGGATTGTCGCAGGTCGGGTTGGCAAAAGAACTCGGCGTGGACTGTTCCACTATCGCCAAATACGAAACGGGCGACCGCTTGCCCGACGTCGTTATGCTTTGCAAACTCGCTTCCTTCTTCGGCGTATCCACCGACTACTTGCTCGGCAGAGCCCCCTTTTGAAAAATTGCGGGTTTTCGTTTGGATAATTTTCCCCATTCGCTGATTTTTCGGATTTCCTAAGATTTCCGTCGTTTTCCCCTACCACTATATGTTGTGGTGCGGACGTTGTAAACGCAATTTTCGGCAAAAATATTTGAACGTGTTAGAATGCGGATTGCTTTTTTACATATGCGGTTACATACTTAAAAACCGGCTTTTTCGATACACGAAAAGTGGAATTTGCAATTTTCGGCATTTTGCGACAAAAACACAATATGTAGTGTTTCGCAAAAAAGTTTCACGCTTTATTTTGTGATTTGTCCTTGACATATTACGCGTGCTTGCTATAATAAAGAGGCACATTTTCCAAGGGGGTTCAATAGATATGTTGAACATCAAAAAAAGAGACGGAAGTATAGTTCCATTCAATCTAAACAAAATTAAGGTCGCAATCGAAAAGGCGTTCACCGCGGTGAACAAGAGTTTCAGCGACGACATCATCGATATGCTTGCGCTCAGAGTCACCGCAACCTTCAACGATAAGGTCAAGGGCGACGTGGTCAGCGTCGAGGACATTCAGGACTCTGTCGAGGTCGTCCTCATTCAATCGGGTTACGTCGAAGTGGCAAAAGCGTACATCCTTTACAGAAAACAACACGAGAAACTTCGCGAGATGAATTCCACTATGCTCGACTACAAGAACACGGTGAACAATTATCTCAAAATCAACGACTGGCGCGTCAAGGAAAACTCGACGGTAACGTATTCCGTCGGCGGACTTATCCTTTCCAACTCGGGCGCGGTTACGGCAAACTACTGGCTCAGCGAAATCTACGACGAAGAAATCGCAAAGGCACACCGCGAAGCGCAAATCCACATTCACGATTTGTCGATGCTCACGGGCTACTGCGCAGGTTGGTCGCTCAAACAACTCATCAAAGAAGGTCTCGGCGGAATCCCCGGCAAAATCACGTCGTCGCCCGCAGGACACCTTTCTACCCTCTGCAACCAGATGGTCAACTTCCTCGGCATTATGCAAAACGAATGGGCAGGCGCGCAAGCGTTCAGTTCTTTCGACACATATCTTGCGCCGTTCGTCAAGGTTGACAACCTCTCGTACAAAGAGGTCAAACAATGCATACAATCCTTCATTTACGGCGTAAACACCCCCTCTCGTTGGGGTACGCAAGCACCGTTCACCAACATCACGCTCGACTGGGTCGTCCCCAACGACTTGGCGGAACTTCCCGCAATCGTCGGCGGCAAAGAGATGGACTTCAAGTACAAGGATTGCGTCAAGGAAATGGCTATGGTCAACAAGGCGTTCATCGAGATTATGATCGAGGGCGACGCCAACGGCAGAGGCTTCCAATATCCTATCCCGACCTACTCTATCACGAGAGATTTCGACTGGTCGAACACCGAAAACAACCGCTTGTTGTTCACGATGACGGCAAAATACGGCACGCCGTACTTCTCTAACTACATCAACAGCGATATGGAACCGAGCGACGTGCGCAGTATGTGCTGCCGCTTGCGTCTCGACCTTCGCGAACTTCGCAAGAAATCGGGCGGCTTCTTCGGAAGCGGCGAATCCACGGGTTCTATCGGCGTCGTAACCATCAATATGCCGCGTATCGCGTACGTGAGCAAGACGGAAGACGAATTCTTCAAAGAACTCGAACGCCTTATGAACGTGTCCGCTCGCTCGCTCAAAATCAAGAGAAACGTTATCACCAAACTTCTCGACGAAGGACTTTATCCCTACACCAAGAGATACCTCGGCACGTTCGGCAACCACTTCTCGACAATCGGTCTCGTGGGTATGAACGAGGCTTGCCTCAACGCAAACTGGGTCGGCAAGGATATGACTCACAAGGAAGCGCAAGAATTCACCAAGAAAGTGCTCAACTTTATGCGTGAAAAACTCAGCGACTATCAAGAGCAATACGGCGACTTGTACAACCTCGAAGCAACGCCCGCAGAATCCACTTCCTACCGCCTTGCAAAGCACGACAGAGAAAGATACCCCGACATCATTTGCGCAAGCAATATGGACAACGTGCCCTACTACACCAACAGTTCGCACCTTCCCGTCGGCTACACGAGCGACATCTTCTCTGCACTCGACATTCAAGACGAATTGCAAACTCTCTACACGTCGGGCACGGTATTCCACGCCTTCCTCGGTCAACGCCTCGACAGTTGGCAAGCGGCGGCGAATCTCGTAAGAAAGATTGCGGAAAACTACAAACTTCCCTACTACACGCTTTCGCCTACGTATTCCATCTGCCAAGAACACGGCTATCTCGAAGGCGAGCAATACACCTGCCCTATCTGCGGCAAGAAGACGGAAGTTTACAGCCGTATCACGGGTTACTATCGCCCCGTCCAAAACTGGAACGACGGCAAACGCGCAGAGTTCAAAGAGCGTAAAGTTTACGACATCGCAACCTCGCAATATCACGGCAAACATATCGAAGAATTCGTGTGCGACGACCAAGCAAAGAGCGAAGTCAAGATGACTCAAAAATCCGAAGCGACCGAGCAATGCGCTTGCGAGCAAAAAGGCGGCGACGAAGGTCTTTTGATCTTCACCACGAAGACTTGCCCAAACTGCAAAATGGCAAAAGCAATGCTCGACAAAGCAGGTATCGCTTATACTGTTATCGACGCAGAGGACAACAAAGATCAAACGCTCGCGTTCGGCGTCAAGAAAGCCCCCACGCTTCTCGTTCCCAACGGAAACGGCTACGACGTTTACGACAACGCAAGCAAGATCAAAGGCTATATCGAATCGAGAAAATAATGAATAAACGATAGCGGTATGGCAACGGCCATACCGCTTTTCTTTTTGAAAAAGCAAGAGGTAATCATGGACAAATTTGATATAATCGTCGTAGGCGCAGGCCCTGCGGGTATGACCGCCGCACTCAACTGCCTCAGAGCGGGCAAGAGCGTTTTGGTGCTTGAAAGCGACAGTTTCGGCGGACAAATCGCATACTCGCCGAGAGTGGAAAACTTCCCTTCTTATCAAAAAATTTCGGGTTCGGAACTTATGGACAAACTCTATGAGCAAATAACCGAATGGGGTGCGCAAATCGAACTTGAAAAAGCACAATCGATAGTTAAAACGCCGGTTGGGTTTGAATTAACCACCGATTACAACAAATACGAGTGCAAATCCGTCATTCTCGCAACGGGCGTTAAACCCCGCAAAATCGGCGTTGAAAGAGAGGACGAACTCGTCGGTAACGGCGTAAGTTACTGCGCGCTTTGCGACGGCGCGTTCTATTCGGGCGAAGACGTTTGCGTTATAGGCGACGCCAACACCGCCCTTCAATACGCGCTTGTTTTGAGCGGATATTGCAAGAGCGTGCATATATGCACTTTGTTTGACAAGTTCTTCGGCGACAAGGCTCTTTTGGACCTCGTGCTTGCCCGCCCCAACGTCAAATACACGCACAACCTTTCCTTGAAAGAGTTTATCGGACAAGACCAACTCGAAGCGCTTCGATTTGAAAACACAATAACCCACGAAGACGTAACCGTCCAAGCAAAATGTGCGTTTATCTGCATTGGTCAAGTGCCCAACAACACCGCTTTTGCAAACCTCGTCGAACTCGACAAAGCGGGCTACATCGTTGCGGACGAAAACTGCACGACGTCTTGCGAGGGCATATTCGTTGCCGGCGATTGCAGAACAAAGAAAATCCGCCAACTCGTTACGGCGGCTTCGGACGGTTCGATTGCGGCGTTCAACGCCTGCGCGTACGCTGACAAAGTGAACGGATAAAACCTAAAAGGACGACGCGGACGCTTCCGCGTTTTTCTTTTTCAACCCACGCCATTTCAATTTGGCAAAACGAATATTATGACGATTCTTATAGACGTTGACAACACCCTGCTCGATTTCGATAAGTGCGCAAACGAAAGCATAAAAAACGCTTGCGCGCGTTTTTGCATAAACAAAGCAAACGAAATTTGCGAGATATTCCACCCTTTCAACCTTTCGCTTTGGCAACAACTCGAACGCGGCGAATTGACTATGGAAAAACTGCTCGAAACGAGATTCAATTCCCTTTTTGAAAGAGTGGGCGTAAAGGCGGACGGAATAGCGTTTGAAACCGCTTTTCACGAAGGACTTGCCGAAAGCGCGGTTGCGGTTGACGGCGCAAAAGATTTGCTCGAATACCTTTCCTCGAAATACGACCTATACGTCGCAAGCAACGCCCCTCTCGGACAACAAACCAAACGATTGAAAAAGGCAGGATTCGACAAATATATAAAAGGATATTTCGTATCCGCAGAGATAGGCTATCTAAAACCGAACAAAGAGTTTTTCGACGCATGCTTTGCCGCGCTCAACGCAAAACCGCAAGACGTATATATGATAGGCGACTCGCTGACCGCCGACATAAACGGCGCGCACAACTACGGCATAAATACGATTTGGTTCGACAAATACCTAACGAAAAAGCAAGCCGATTGCAACTACGCCGTCACAGACTTGTCCCAAATAAGAAATATCTTGTAAGACGATAGTATTTAATTTATACTTCCTAAAGTAAAAAGTTTTAACCGCATATACAAAATAAACGTTATCGCGCTTAACGCAAGACGAAAGCGAATATAAATAGAAAAGGCCGCATTAGCGGTCTTTTTTACAGTTTGCTGTCAATCAAGGAGAGCAAAATCTTTCGTCCGTCGGTGAGATTTATATAAAACATATACCCCATCTCTTTGTCGAGATATTCCACATCTTTAACCTCGTCGATTTCCATCGATATTAACTCTCCGATTTTCGTCAACAGTTCTTCCATAGGGCGTTCTCCTTTGTTTTGATAAGTTTATTATATGACCCCATTTGTACAAATTCAAGTCTTTGAGGACAAATGGGGGCATACTATTTTTGTAGAAAAATGTAGGAGTTTGTCGCAAAATGTCGGAAAATGACGAAAAATTGACTGAGTGTTTCGCGGAGCGACTTTGCGACCTTATGCAAGAAAACAAAACCGACGTCGGTTGCCTTTCTCGCGATTTGAACCTCAACCCCTCTGCCGTGTACAAGTGGCTTAGGAAAGTATCTTTACCCAATTTTGAAAACGCAATCGTGCTTTCGAACGGCTTCGGCTGTTCGCTCGACTATCTTTTCGGACTCAAAGAACTGGACGTACAGTACACGCCACACTCGCCCCTCTTGTCTTTTAAGGAACATTTTGAAAAAATCCTTTGCGAAAAGAAAATCACCGAGTACCGCCTCGTCAGACAGACGGGCATATCCCGCAGCAAAATCGCGTCTTGGCGAAAAGGCGTGAGTTTGCCGAGCATTCCGAGCCTTGTTTCTGTTGCCACCGCCCTCGATTTGACCCTCGACGCGCTCGTTGGCAGAGATTGACCTTTTATCGTTTTCCGATTATTTTGCTTTCAATGTATATCTTGTACAGAATATGTACATTTTTACTTATCATAGTACACAATTTGTACAATGTCAAGTATGAAACATCAAATCGGCGAAAATTTGAAACTATTGCGCAAGAGCGCAAACTTAACGCAACAGCAAGTTGCAAATGCATTGCACATATCTCGGGTAAATTACACGAGATACGAAACGAACGCAGTCAATCCCGATTTTGACACGTTGATAGCCCTCGCCGACTTTTTCGACGTATCGTTGGATTCGCTATTTAATAGGGATTGAAAGATTTAACTTACACATTCCGTTAATAATTGCGAGATTCCGTCATTGCATTCCCAATCTTTAATAATGTTTAGCAAAAATAATCATCTGCAACAACAAATTTTTTGCTAACATTCTGCCGTAAGGCTAATGCTTTCTTGCTTTTTGTTCTTTATTCTTAAAAATAGGTTGATTTTATCCTATAATTGATTATAATATTATTAGAGGTGACATTTATGACTATAAATACAAATCAAATAGTATCAATGACCGAAGCAAATCAAAACTTTTCAAAAGTCGTTAAAATCGCCGATAAAAACGGTAGCGCAGTTGTTTTCAAGAACAATAAACCAAAATATATGATAGTCAATATTGAGGAAAATCCGATATTTGAATTGAGTGACGATGAAAAAATCGATATTGCATCGAAAAGAATACTTGAAAAGTATCTCGATGCATTCAAGGAGTTGGCAAAATGATAAAATTTGATGATGAAAAAGTACTCTTACTGCACCAACTTATAACACAAGCAACAGGCGGAAGCGAAGGTGTGCGTGACATCGGATTATTAGACTCTGCTCTCGAAAGCATTTATGCAACATTTGACGGAGCAGAATTATACCCTACAAAAGAAGAAAAAGCCGCACGTCTCGGATACAACTTGATTTCAAATCACGCTTTCGTCGATGGAAATAAACGCATAGGAATGTATGTTATGTTGACATTCCTTGAAGCTAACGGCATTCATACCGACGTAAGCAACGATGAAGTCGCACGAGTTGGTCTTGCCGTTGCCTCGGGCGAAATGAAATACATTGACATTTTGAACTGGATTTACGAGGTCGAAAAATTCTGACCCTTTTTCTTGACGCACACGAGAGCGATTGTGTGTCGAATTGAGATTTTTTTGCATTTTGCCACTAAACAGTAGCATCTTGCACATCAAAGGCAGCAAGTAAAATAATGCGCCATTGAGATAAAGAACAAGAAAGAGGCACTTGTCCGGCAACCCTAATTTACTAATGCCGGACAAGTGCCTCTGCCGTAGTTAATCGCTCAATAATGGCTTATTTTACAATGATTGAATCCCTCTCTGCGCCGACCGATATATACTTAATCTTGCAATCAACCGCTTTTTCGATAAACTCGATATACTTGCGTGCGTTGAGGGGAAGGTCCTCGTAGCGACGGCAAGAGGTTGTGGGGCAATTCCAACCGTCGAGATAGACGACGTTGGGGGTTGCGATATTGAGGGCTTCACCCGAGGGGAACTCGTCGACGGTCTTGCCGTTTACGTCGTAACTGACGCAGACGGGGATTTTTTCCATCGTGTCGAGAATGTCGAGTTTGGTGAGTGCGATTTCGGTTGCCGCTTGAACCATACAGCCGTACTTTGATGCGACGACGTCGAATCCGCCGACTCTGCGAGGACGACCGGTTGCCGCGCCGTATTCGCCACCCGCTTTGCGCAATTCTTCCGCTTCTTCGCCGAACATTTCCGCAGTGAACGGACCTTCGCCGACGCAAGTCGAATACGCTTTCATAACGCCGATTGCCTTTTCGACTTTGTGGTTGGGAATACCTGCGCCGACAGGGCCGTACGCGGTAATCGTGGACGAACTCGTCGTGTAGGGATAAATGCCGAAGTCGATGTCGCGCAATGCGCCGAGTTGCGCTTCGAGCATAACGTTTTTGCCGTTTTTGAGGGCTTTGTCGAGATAATAGCCCGTATCGCAAATGTAATCTTTGAGCGGAGTGCCGTATTTGTCGAACCAGTCGAGCAATTCTTCGACGGTGTAACCCTTTGCGTGATAAGAGCCTTCAATCGTGAGGTTTTTCCACTCAACGATGGTTTCGAGGCGAGAGCGCAAATATTCGGGGTGAAGAATGTCGCCCATACGAATTGCTTTTTTCATATACTTATCTGCGTAAATAGGCGCGATACCTCTGCGAGTCGAACCGAATTTTTTGTCGCCGAGTCTGTCTTCTTCGAGGCAGTCTTGTTGCACGTCGTAAGGACAGCAAACCACCGCTTTGTCGCTGATTTTGAGATTGTCGGGAGTGATGACGATTCCGCCCTCTCTGAGCTTTGCGATTTCCTTGCAAAGGTGTTCGATGTCAACCACCATACCGTTGCCCATAACGTTCACTTTGTCCTCGCGAAGTATAGCCGACGGCAAAAGGTTAAGCACAAATTTGCCCTTGTCGTTGATGACGGTGTGACCTGCGTTGTTTCCGCCTTGATAGCGAACGACGACGTCTTGTTGCTTTGAAAGCAAATCGACCATTCTGCCCTTGCCTTCGTCGCCCCAGTTGATACCAACAATTGATGTAAGCATACGTATACCTCAAAAAAAATATTTCGTTTTATCTTCCGTCAGACGTTGATTGCAATCGAACTGCCTATACGGTTTTTGTTCTTTTCAAGAAGCGGGTCTATCGTTTCAAAAACGTATTCCTCGACCTGTTTTTCCGCTCTGCCCGTAAACGCTTTTACGTCGAGGACGGAATCGAGTTCCTCTCTTGTAAGGTTGAAAGTTTTGTCGGCGAGTATACGTTCCAAAAGGTCGTTTTCTTTGCCGTCGCACTTGACCGCTTGCGCCGCCGCAACCGAGTGCTGTCTTATCGCCTCGTGCAAAACTTGTCTGTCGCCGCCCTTTTTCGACACGCAATACATAAGGATATTTTCGGTTGCCATGAACGGCAATTCGTCGTTCAAATGTTTTGCGATAATGCGCGGATAGAGTGTTAAACCGCTTATTATGTTATTGTAAAGTGCCAGTATTGCGTCAACGGCCAAAAACGCTTCGGGGATTGCGATACGTCTGTTCGCGCTGTCGTCGAGCGTTCTTTCAAACCACTGCGCCGAAGCGGTGATTGCGGGATTCATACTGTCGCAGATGACGTATCTTGCAAGCGAAGCCATACGCTCGCTTCTCATCGGGTTGCGCTTGTACGCCATTGCCGACGAGCCGATTTGTTTGGATTCAAAGGGTTCTTCAACCTCTTTGAGATGTGACAAAAGGCGAATGTCGTTCGAAAATTTCGTTGCGCTCTGCGCAATCGAGCAAAGCACGGAAAGCACGTTGTAATCCACCTTTCTCGAATAGGTCTGACCGCTCACGGCGTACGTTCCTTCGAAGCCGGTTTTTTGCGCTATCGCTTTGTCGAGAGCCTTCACCTTTTCGTCGTCGCCCTCGAACAGTTCGAGAAAACTTGCCGCCGTACCCGTCGTGCCCTTGCAGCCGAGCAAACGCAAACGAGAAAGTTGAAAATCGAGATTGTCGAGGTCGTTTACGAGGTCTTGAATATAAAGCGTCGCGCGCTTTCCGACGGTCGTGGGTTGCGCCGCCTGAAAATGCGTGTACGCAAGCGTTGCGAGCCCCTTGTTTTTCATTGCGAAATCGCGAAGTGATTTTATGCACGCAAGCAATCCCTCGCGCAAAACGAGCAATCCCTCGCGCATTTGAATTATGTCGGTGTTGTCGCCGACGTAGCAACTCGTCGCGCCGAGATGAATGATGGGTTTTGCTTTGGGGCAAGCCTCGCCGAAAGTGAGGACGTGCGCCATAACGTCGTGTCGCACCTCGCTTTCCTTTTTCGCCGCCATATCGTAGTCGATGTCGGTTTGGTGCGCCTTCATTTCCTCGATTTGCTCGTCGGTGATGTCGATGCCCAACTCTTTTTCTGCCTCGGCAAGAGCAATCCACAACTTACGCCAAGTGCCGAACTTGAAGTCCGGCGAAAAAACGTATTGCATTCTTTTGCTCGCATACCTTTGGCATAGCGGGGATACGTAAGAGTCCATACAAACCTCTGACAAACAAAAAGTGTCCAAACCTTTTTTCAACCGAATGGTTAAAAAAAAATTGTGAACACTATCCGTCTGCATATTTATTTTCTATAAATATATTAACATCGTATATCCGTAATGTCAACATAATTCGCGCCTAAAATCGCAAGTTGCGCGTAACGATTTTGCTTGCGAATACCCCGTGTTTTATGCGGAAAAATCACATTTTTCAAAAAGCATAAATTTTGCGTTTCGTTTATAATCTCGCATTTTAGATTTATAAATATCCAAATATATTGCATAAATACTGCAATTTTAATGAATATTTATCCATTTTATTTATACTCGATTTTTTTATGCGAAATCTTTTGACTTTTGGAATATTATGTCTATAATCGAATCTATAAAAAACAAGAGGTACTCAATAATGTTGATGTCGGATTTGTACGGAAGTATGGTCTTCGACGACAGAGTGATGAGCAAGAGATTGCCCAAAGACACCTATCGCGAACTCAAAAGATGCTGCGCCCTCGATTTGCCTCTTTCAAGAGAAACGGCAAACATCGTCGCAAACGAAATGAAAGACTGGGCGGTCGAAAAAGGCGTGACCCACTTCACCCACTGGTTTCAACCTCTCACGGGAATCACTGCCGAAAAGCACGATTCCTTCATCGCCCCCACCAAAAACGGCGGCGTTATTATGGAACTTAGCGGCAAAGAGTTGATAAAAGGCGAACCCGACGCAAGTTCCTTCCCCAGTGGCGGATTGCGCTCGACGTTCGAGGCAAGAGGCTACACCGCTTGGGACCCCACTTCCTATGCGTTCATAAAGGACGGCATACTCTGCATTCCGACGGCGTTCTGCTCGTACAACGGCGACGCTCTCGACAAAAAAACGCCGCTTTTGCGCTCTATGGAAGCAATCAACAGACAAGGCACGAGACTTCTTTCCATTCTCGGCAAAAAGACCGAACGCATAAACGTTTCGGTCGGACCCGAACAAGAATACTTCCTCATCGACACCGCTATGTACGAAAAGAGAAAGGATTTGTTCTACACGGGTCGCACCCTGTTCGGTGCGCGTCCGCCCAAAGGACAAGAACTTTCCGACCACTATTTCGGCGCAATCAAACCCCGCGTGGTCAAGTATATGAAAGAACTTGACGAGGAACTTTGGAAACTGGGTATTCTCGCAAAAACCAAACACAACGAAGTCGCGCCCGCGCAACACGAATTTGCGCCTATCTACACGACGGTCAACGTCGCAACCGACCAAAACCAACTTACGATGGAAATTATGAAAAAGGTTGCGGCAAAGCATAATATGACTTGCCTTCTTCACGAAAAGCCTTTTGACGGCGTAAACGGAAGCGGCAAGCACAACAACTGGTCAATCTCGACGGATTCGGGCAATCTTCTCGACCCCGGCAAGAGTCCGCAAGACAACGCGCAATTCCTTCTCATACTCGCGGCGGTTATCGCGGCGGTTGACAGTCACCAAGACCTTCTTCGTATCGCAGTCGCTTCGGCGTCCAACGATCACCGTCTCGGCGCAAACGAAGCGCCGCCCGCAATCGTGAGTATGTTCCTCGGCGAAGAACTCACGGGCATTATGCAAGCAATCGCAGACGGCCGCACTTATTCAAGACGCGCAAAATGCGAAGTGGAAATCGGCGTACACGTTTTGCCCAAATTCTCTATGGACTCGTCCGACCGCAACCGTACTTCCCCGTTTGCGTTCACCGGCAACAAATTCGAGTTCCGTATGCCGGGTTCGTCGCAATCCATTGCGAGCGTAAACCTCGTGCTCAACACCATAATGGCGGAACAATTCGAATTGTTTGCGGACGAACTTGAAAAAGCAACCGACATCAATCAAGGCATCACCGACATCATCAAACGAGTGATGACCGAGCACGGCAAAATAATTTTCAACGGGAACAACTATTCGGAAGAATGGACGAAAGAAGCACAGCGCAGAGGCCTGCTCAATCTTCCCTCTACGATAGACGCGCTTCCCTACATCACGAGCCAAAAGAACGTCGATTTGTTCAAACATATGCACGTTTTCAGCGAAGCGGAACTCAAATCGAGAGAGGATATATATATCCAAAACTACTGCAAACTGCTCAACATCGAAGCGATGACTATGCTGGATATGGCGACTATGGACATCATTCCGTCTGTCATCAAATATAAAGGCGACGTTGCAAAAGCGGCAAACGAAAGTCTTGCGCTCGGCGTGGAAGCGGACGAAGAAAAGGATATTTGCAACGACCTTGCAACGCACCTTAAAGAAGCAACCGCTTGCGTAAAAGCACTCAAAGACGCGCTTCAAAAAGCGCACTCGCTCGGCGAAAACGTCAACGGCGGTCGTTGCTATCACGACGACGTACTCGTCGCAATGGCAAATCTTCGCAAGGTCGTGGACGAAATGGAATTGCTCACCGCAAAAGAATACTGGCCCGTACCTTCCTACGGCGACCTGCTTTTCTCTGTTCATTAATCGCACGCGAAAAAGCAAAAATCAACAAAATAAACGTTTTATATATGCAAAAGCGACGGATAAACCGTCGCTTTCGTTACGTTTAGATGTTTTTCGTTTTTGTGTCTTTCGATATAATTACGATTATTTGTTCTTGACGACTTCTCGTGCCGCTTCCACGACGTCTTGCGTCGTGATGTGGTATTGCTCGCTCAAATATGCGTTCTTACCAACCTGTCCGAACTCGTCTTTCACGCCGACCAAACGCATAGGCACGGGCGAGTTTTGACATACGACTTCGGCAACCGCGCTGCCCAAACCGTTGCAAACGTTGTGGTTTTCGCAAGTGACGATTGCGCCCGTTTCCTTTGCACATTCGATTATCGCGTCTTTGTCGATAGGCTTCCAAGTATGGATATTCACCACTCTTGCGCTTATGCCTTCCTCTTTCAAAAGTTCCGCCGCCTCGATTGCTCTTGCAACCATAATGCCGCTTGCAATCAACGTCACGTCCTTGCCGTCTTTGATTTTTATCGCCTTGCCGAGTTCAAAGTTCAACGAATCGTCAAACACTTTTTCGGCTTTTTTGCGTTGCAAACGAATATAGACCGCGCCTTGATAATCGACGATTTGGTCAACCGCTTTTTCGAGCATAGTCGCGTCGACGGGCTCGAAGCAAACCATATGCGGAACCGCTCTCATAAGAGCCATATCCTCAAACGGCATATGCGTGCCGCCGTTGTACTCTGCAAGCACGCCGGGGTCAGTGCCGACGATTTTGACGTTTTGGCGAGCGTACGCAACGGATATAAAAATCTGGTCGTAACATCTGCGAGTGGCAAACGGCCCGAAACTGTACGCAAACGGAATCTTGCCCATTGTGGACATACCCGCCGCAACGCCTATCATATTTTGCTCGGCAATGCCGACGTTTACGAATCTTTCGGGAAACTCTTGCTTGAAAACCTTCGTTGCGTGGCAACTCATAAGGTCGGCTTCTATGACGACGATTCTGTCGTCGGTTTTTGCTCTTTCGACAAGCGCGCCCGCAAGCGTCTGGCGCATTTCTCTTTCATCCGTCATATCTCAGTACCTCCCCGTTTCCTTTCGCCACATTTCTTCGGAAATACTCATACTGTGGCAGTTTGCCGCCGCTTCCGCAAAGGACGCGCCTTTGCCTTTTACGGTGTTAAGCACGATCATATTTGCTCTTTCGTGTTGAGATTTCGCATTGTCGATAGCGTTTGAAATTGCCTCTATATCGTGGCCGTCAATGCTTTGAACGTAGAAGTTAAAGGCCTTCCACTTGTCCTCGACGGGCGCAAGATCGTTGATTTCGGCAACCGGACCGTCGAGTTGCATTTTGTTGTAGTCCAAAAGCACGATGAGATTGTCGAGTTTGTGCGAGCCTGCAAACATACTCGCTTCCCAAATCTGACCTTCTTGACTTTCGCCGTCGCCTATAAAGCAGTATATCGTGGCGGGATTTTTGTCCATCTTTGCCGCAAGAGCCATACCCACCGCGCAAGAAAGTCCTTGTCCGAGCGACCCCGCCGTCATATCTATGCCGGGGGTCTTGTTCATATCGCAGTGAGAAGGAAGATTCGTGCCGTTTTTGTTGAGGGTTTCGAGCCACTCTTTGGGGAAATATCCCAAATCCGCCAGCACCGCGTACATTGCGGGGCCCGCGTGACCTTTCGACATAATCACTCTGTCGCGATCCGCTTTCTTGGGATTTTTCGGGTCAACGTTTGCCTTTGCATAATAAATGACCGTCAACGCATCCATAACCGACATCGCGCCGCCGATGTGTCCCGAACCGAATCTGCCGATGGTTTCGATGACGTCGTCGCGAAGTTGCCTTGCTTTGGCGGTCAAAAACTGTTTTTGAGTTGTGTCCATACCACGCCTCCTGCTTGATATAATCAGTATATCATTTCGGCGCGCGCTTTTCAAGCGTTGCAGACGTATTATTACAATCTGATTCCCAACAAAGCGGACGCCTTTTGTTTCAATTCTTCCTTATCCTCTTTGCTGAGGGATTGTCCGTAGATTTCGCCGCGCTGTTTTGCAAACGCAAACATCTTGAACTCGCTCATATTTGCGATTTCGGGAAAGGTTATTCCGCCGCCCGTACGCTTTGAAAAATCGAAAAGCAATATTGCGCATTTTGCCTTTTGCTCGTCGATACCGAACCTAGACGCAATCGCCTTTACGTTTTGCTCGCTCTTTGAGGACAAAACTTGCTCTTTTGCGATTTCTTCCTCATAGAACTTTACGATTTCGGGGGTCAGCAAATCGCAAAACCCTGCGTCCGCAACCTCTTTCGGCGCACAAAAGCAACCGCAAATCGCAAACAACGCAACGATAAGGCATATTCCGCCCGCCGCCAAAATAGTAGGTTTGTAAGAAATTTTCATATTTCACCTCACCCCTATTTTGCGAAAGAATACCGTTTTTATGCGGCGTGCTTCGCACGCAAGCGGAAAATTTGAATATTCCTCAACTGCACCTACGGTGCAATTTCATTCTCGCAGAGCGAGAATTTCACACGAGCAAAGCGAGTATTTCACCGTTGCGGAAGCAACGATATCGTTGCGCCGTAGGCGCTCTGCCTACGGCAAAATATCCTCAATCCCGTACAATCCTTTGCTTTGCGTAAGGATAAATCGCAACGCTCTCAACGCGCCTTCGGCGTATACGCTTCGGCAAAAAACCTCGTGCCGCAAAACTATGCGCTCGCCCGCCGTGTCGATAATCACTTCGTGTTCGCCGAGCGACGCGCCGATACGCAGAGAATGTATGTTCACTTCCCCTTTTTCTCTGCCTATTCCTCTGCCGACGACGACTTTGCCAAACCCTCGTTCTCTGACGATACGCTTCGCAACGGAAAGTGCCGTGCCGCTTGGCGAGTCTATCTTTTTTGCGTGGTGCGCTTCAATGATTTCCACGTCTGCGTCGGGGAAAATTTGCGCAAGTTTTGCCGAAAAGCGTTTGAGATATGCGATTGCAATCGACATATTGCTTGCCGTGAACACGGGGATTTGCTCGCTTGCTTTCTCGATATAGCTGCGCTCGTATGCCGTATGCCCCGTTGTTGCGACCACAAGCGGAATATTGCGTTTCACCGCAAATTCGACCACTTCGCACGTTGCCGTATGCAACGAAAAATCGACGATTGCGTCCGCGCTTTCTTTCACGTCGCATACGTTTGAATATCTTGCGACGACGCAATCCGACTCGCCGACGGCGTTTTTGTCAACGGCGATAACCTCTATATCCCCCTCGGATTGAAAAAGGGCAAGCATCTGCTTGCCCATACGTCCCGATGCCCCCGTAAGAATAATTCTCATACAAAAGCATATTAGGAATATACTCTTTTGATTCTATTTTGCCGTTACTTTATATATTGAAAACCTTTTTGCCCGCGCCGAGTTCGAAATGGTATTCCGCAATGCCCAAATCGACTTTGGTGTAGAAGCCTATACCGGGTTTTGCAATCACTTTGTCGCCTTTTAGTTCAAAATAAAACTTTTGTTGATTTATGGCGGTAGGCGCAAGCAACGCCGCTTTTACGCCGCTTTTGAACCATTCGGGCGAATTTTCAAAATCTTTGCACACGTCTTGAGGCTGTTTGCTTTTGTGCGGCACGCCTTGCGTACTTCCGTAGCCGATTGCGATGACAAGCGCAAGTTTTTCGCCCTTATCCACGCTGTAATTGCCCTCGGTTTTGTCGTAGGACAACGCAACCCAACAAGTGTTAAGCCCGAGAGTCTGCGCAAAAAGCACGAGTTTTTCGCCGTAATAGCCGACTTTTTCGCTCAGTTTCTCATCCTTTCTTCCCACGGCCGCAACATAGTTTTTTACGTTTACAAAATGTCCGTAATGAGCCATTCTGCCGCCGAAAGCCTTTTCTTCGTTCAAAACGAGTTGAAGTTTAAGTCCGCTTTCCTCGTTGATTTCGGCAATTTTGTTTTGAAGTTGCGCTGCCGTTTCGCCCTCTATTTTCTTATCTGTATACGAGCGAACCGCGTGTCTTTGATTCATTGCTTGAATTAAATCCATATTTCACCTCTATATTTCAAAATCTATTCTTGTACGGTCGTGATTTCAAATCAGAACAAGCCGATTATTTTGCCGTCGTCGGTCACGTCGATACGCTCGGCGGCAGGCGATTTGGGAAGCCCCGGCATCGTCATAATCTCGCCTGTAAGCACCACGATAAAACCTGCGCCCGCGCTGACTTTTACGTTCTTGACCGTCACCGTAAATCCGCTCGGCGCGCCGAGCAACGTTGCGTCGTCGGAAAAACTATATTGCGTTTTTGCAATGCACACGGGCAAATTTGAGAATCCCAACTTTTCGAGATTTGCGATTTGCTTTTGCGCGGCAGGCGTAATCGAAACGCCGTCGCCGCCGTAGACTTTGCGCACGACTTTTTCGATTTTTTCGATTATGGAATCCTCGTCGGCATACGCAAATTCAAACTCGCCCTTTTCCTTTTGGCAAAGGCGCACCACCTCTTTTGCAAGCGCTTCGCCGCCCTTCGAGCCGTCCGCCCAAACGGTGGACAAACGCACGTTTACGCCGAGTTCCTCGCACTTGCGAGTGATGAAATCTATCTCTTTGTCCGTATCCGTCGGGAAGCGATTTATCGCCACTACACAAGGAAGTTTGAACACGTTTTTGACGTTTGAAACGTGACGCAAAAGGTTGGGTACACCCTTTTCGAGAGCCTCGATATTTTCGGTTGCGAGGTCTTGTTTTTGCATACCGCCGTGCATTTTGAGCGCGCGTACGGTTGCCACGACCACAACGGCGTCGGGAACGAGATTTGCCTTTCTGCACTTGATGTCAAAAAACTTCTCTGCGCCGAGGTCTGCACCAAAACCCGCCTCTGTGATAGTGTAATCTGATAGATAAAGTGCCGTTTTGGTTGCAATCACACTGTTGCAGCCGTGCGCGATGTTGGCAAACGGGCCGCCGTGAACGAGTGCGGGCGTGCCTTCGAGCGTCTGCACAAGATTGGGTTTCAACGCGTCTTTCAAGAGCGCCGCCATTGCGCCTTGCGCCTTCAAATCCGCACAAGTAACGGGCTTGTCGTCGTAGGTGTATGCGACGATGATTTTTGAAAGTCTTTCTTTCAAATCCGCAAGCGAATCGGCAAGACACAACACCGCCATAACCTCGCTTGCAACCGTGATGTCGAAGCCGTCCTCTCGCGGCGTGCCGTTCGCTTTTCCGCCGAGTCCGTCAACGACGAAACGCAGTTGTCTGTCGTTCATATCGACGCATCTTTTCCAAGTGATTTTGCGAGGGTCTATCGATAGCGCGTTGCCTTGTTGAATATGGTTGTCAAGCATTGCCGCAAGCAAATTGTTTGCTGCGCCGATTGCGTGAAAGTCGCCCGTAAAATGCAGATTGATGTCTTCCATAGGCACAACTTGCGCATAACCGCCGCCTGCCGCGCCGCCCTTGATTCCGAACACCGGACCGAGCGACGGCTCGCGAAGTGCGACTATCGCCTTTTTGCCTATACGCCTTAATCCGTCGGCAAGTCCTATCGTCGTGGTGGTTTTGCCCTCGCCCGCAGGCGTCGGGGTGATTGCGGTGACAAGCACGAGTTTGCCCTTTTTACCGCCCTTTTTCAGAACGGGGGCATAGTCGATTTTCGCTTTGTATTTGCCGTAGTTTTCCAAAAGTTCGCAGTCGATACCGCAATTTTTCGCCACGTCGCATATAGGACGCATTTTCGCGCTTTGCGCAATTTCGATGTCGGATTTGTACGCCGTATTTGCCATATTACCACCGCCGTGTTTTGTAGATACGAAAATTATATCACCGCACGGCGTTTTTCACAACAACAACTTTTGCCGCCTCTCGAATATCCGTTGACCTTGCGAAATATCCTCTTAAAATTTCTATTTTATAAATATACACAAAAACAACTTTAAGTTTCATATACTTGACATTGCGTAAAATAAGTGTTACAACATTCGACGTAAAAAAACACGGAGGAATCCAAAATGAAAGAATTTGCAAAAAAGTATATCGACTGGTATCAAGGTCTTGACAAAGTCGTAAAGATTTTGCTCTGCATCTTGTGGGACGTTCCCGCAAACCTCTATCGTCTTGCAAAGAGTGCGCAAAAAGACAACGTACTCGGCATCGTGCTTGCAATCGTACTTATGATTTTCGGCGGTTGGGTACTCTTTGTCATCGACATCGTATCTCTCGTCCTCAAAGACAAGATTTACTGGATTGACGACCTCACCGACAGCGCAAACTGCGATTCCGACTGCTCTTGCTGCTCGTCTTCCGATTCTTGCGACAAGAAAGACAGCGACGCAAAAGACGGAACGGTTGAATAATTGTTTCAACGCCACTAAAAAGCGTGCCTGCGCGGCACGCTTTTTGTTATGATTTTTTCTTCGTTTTACAACTTTGAGTTTATTTTTGTCGCTTGTTTTTACGCGGATTTCACGTCTTTTTTTACGCTAATTTTTTTTGCGTTTGTTTTGCTTGGTTTTTGCTTGCGTTTTTGCTTAGATTTCAGGCTTGCGCTTTTCTTACTTTCTCTTTTTCTTTTTGGATTTTTGCTCGTCGTATTCCTTGACGGCGGTGGCAAAGTCGATTTCTTTGAGGTTGCCCTTCGTTGCGAGATAGCAATGCTTGCCGAGCGCAAATATGTATCTGTCGTGGTCGATACTGTCGCTGTACACGTTCTCGACTTCGACGTCGGGCAAAATCTCGTTGAGCCTAAGCACCTTTTCTTCCTTTCTGCACACCTTGCCGAGCAAATGTCCGTTCTTTTTGCTGTGCGGACTTGCTATGCAATAGTCGATTTTCATTCTCTTTGCGATTTCTTCGATGAGAAAGTCGGGGCTTGCGCTTATCAGCACGACCTTTCTGCTCGGGTCGCGATTTTCGGGTTTGAAAAAGTCGTAAATGTCCTTTTGGTGCTTATCCCAGTACTTTTTGACGGTTTTTTCGGTGTTGATAAGGCTCACGAAATTGAACGCTATCTTTTTGAAGATAGGCACTGGCAAAATCTTGGTGACCATCAAAAATCCCCAAAACAGTTGGAACGGCAACAGAATAAGCGTCCACGGACAATGCGCCATTGACCAGAACCAGTAATGCAACGCGCTGTCGTACGGGATAGCCGTTTTGTCGAAATCGTAAATGTCAACTTTCATCTTGTCGTCGTGTTCCATAGCAAAAACAGTATAACATATATAAAAATAAAAAGAAAGACCGAATTTTTGCGCAAATTTCGCTTAAAATTGCGGTTGAATTTAACGTTAATTTAAGATACAATTTGTAATATTGTTTTGAAAATAGGAAAAATTCTTTTATTTGACGGAGGTGCGTATGAGAATACTGCTTGTTGAAGACGAAAAAGAATTGTCGAGAGCGCTCGCTCAGATGTTGATGAAAGACGGCTACGACGTGGACTGCGTGTACGACGGCGCGGACGGATTGAATTTTGCGTCCACCGGTATGTACGATATGATTCTTCTCGACGTTATGATGCCCAAAATGAACGGCTTTGAAGTGCTTGCCACTTTAAGACAACGCAAACTCGAAACGCCCGTGATTATGCTCACCGCTCTCACGGACGAAAACGACAAAATATCCGGACTCGATAAAGGCGCGGACGACTACGTTTCCAAGCCCTTCTCTTTCAACGAACTTTCCGCCCGTATCCGCGCGGTGTTGAGAAGACGCGGCAAACTGCTCTCGGACAACAAACTCGAATATCAAAACGCGTCGCTCGACCTCACCACTTTCACCCTTTCCACGCAAAACGGAAGCATAAATCTCACGGGCAAGGAATTTGAGCTTTTGAGATACCTTTTCGAGTATCCCAACTTTGTCGCGACGAAGGAAAACCTCATTCTCAAAGCGTGGGGTCTCAACAGCGAGTTCGAGTCGAACAACCTCGAAGTGTATATGTCCTTCCTGCGCAAGAAACTTTCCCATCTCGGCGCGAACTTCACCATAGAGTCCGTTCGCGGCGTTGGCTACAAACTCTCTCAATCGAAAATGTAAACGAAATGGCGCGCGCTGCGCCTTTTGTTTTATTACGCAAACAAAGGTTTTATCACCTCGTTACACATAGATAAAACGTCGAATCGGTCATTATGGATATAATCAAAAAACAACGTATCAACTACACCGTCACCACCACCCTTATAGCCGCGATATTTTTGCTTGTGGTTTTGGGCGGTTTGTTCGGCGTTGTGTACGGCTCGAACGACGTGTTCATAAACAAGGCTCTCGACAAGGCTTTGGAAGACCCCGAACACTACAACGACAACGTCGCAAACGACTTGCGCTGTATCTTTATCTACACGTATAACGACGGAAGAAAGCCGATTATCGACGGCAAGGTCGATGTATACGGCGACGATGCGGCGGAAATTATTCTCAAAGCCATTTCCACTGCCGACGGAAAATTCGAGTACGACGACTGCCACTTCGTCGTGGCAAACAGACAGTACACAAACGGCACGCTTTATGCGCTCATCGACCGCACGAGTTATCACAAGCAACTTGCAAACACTGCGATTATGGTGACGTTGCTCTACTGCTGCTCGGTCGTATTCGTGGCGTTGCTTGCACTTTTGTCGTCGGCGAGGTTGCTGTTCCCCGTCGCTTCCGCAATGACGAAACAGCGCGACCTCATCGCAAACGCTTCGCACGAACTCAAAACGCCGCTTACGATTATCGCAACCAACCTCAGCGTAATCAAGAGCGAACCCGATTCCACCGTCAAGGACAACGAAAAGTGGATAACTTCCATATCTACGCAACTGGTGCGTATGCGCGACCTTGTGAACAGTATGCTGGAACTTAGCAAACTCGAACAGAGCGAACTTCAAAAACAAGACGTAAATTTCAGCGAAATCGTCGAGGGCGCGTGCCTCGAATTTGAAGCGACTTGCTTTGAAAAGGACGTAAAACTGCTCACCGACGTGCAACCCGACTTGCACGTTTACGGCGAAAGCAAATCTCTCGAACGCCTCGTCGTCATACTGCTCGACAACGCAATCAAGTATTCGGGCGACAACGGCAAAGTTGGCGTTAGGTTGTTCGTTGACTCGAAGCGCATACATTTGTCGGTTATGAACACGGGCGAGTGTATCTCGAAAGAGGACGCAAAGCACGTTTTTGACAGATTCTACCGCACGGACGGCGCAAGACAAAACAAGGATAATCAAAGTTTCGGACTCGGCTTGTCCATAGCGTCGGCAACGGTAAAAGCGCATTGCGGCGAAATAGATTGCCACGGAATCGATGGCAAAGGCACCGTGTTCGACGTGTATCTTCCCTCTCTCAAAGTCAAAAAAGACGGCACGCCCGTCGAACCAAAAAAGAAAAAGAAATTGTTTGAACTATAAATGAAAGCGCACTTGCAAGGGTGCGCTTTTAATTAATAATGAATAATTAATAATTAATAATTTTGGGTGGGGTTGCACCCCACACCCCAAACGAACGCTTATTCGAAGACTACTCGTACACGGAATATGCTAATTCGAAAACATAAAGCGTGCTACGCTCGCAAGCGGAATATTTAAATCTTCCATATGTCATTCAGAGGGAACGAAGTGACCGTAGGAATCAAGCGTAGCGAAATGCGGCTTCGCCTCGATTGCCACGTCGCAACGATGTTGCTCCTCCACAGTGATTGTGCACATTAGCGCTAGCCTGCGGCTTTAATTTGCACTAGTGCAAATGCAATCACTCCAAAAATATCGTCGTTCGGAAACCCTTGCAAGCAAGTTTCCTCACTCGACATTGACGCAATGACAATCGGATAAATTAACTTCAAATATTCCATAACCCAAACGAAGTTTGGATATCATCGTGCAATATGCACGATATCATCACAACGTGATATCATCGCCGTAGGCGATATCATTTCTTAATAGTAAAAGAAAATTTATATTTATTAATAATAATTTTGGGCGGGGTTTCACCCCACACCCTAAATTATTTTAGTTTTTAGTCTAACTTCTGGTCCCCGTACTTTATTGCGCCGGTCTTGCGCATAAGTTCGCTTATGCCGAACGAAATTATCGCGGGAAGCACGAACATACAAAGCACAATGCCTACGCCGAGTTGCCAGTCTGGGATTATACCCATAGACGCGTCAATCGTGCCGAATACACCGACGAGTCCGCTCGTACCCATTCCGCCGCCCGAGGCGTTGCAGCGAAGCCCCATAAGCACGGCGACGAGTCCGCACACCGCACTCGCGACTATTTCGGGAACCATAATCGCAGGTTTTCTCATAATGTTGGGGATTTGCAACATACTCGTGCCTACACCTTGCGAGATGAGTCCGCCCACGCCGTTTTCTCTGAAACTCGCAACGGCAAAGCCTATCATATGCGCCGAGCAACCTGCAACCGCCGCGCCGCCCGCGATTGCGAATACGTCGGGATTTTCGAGTGCCGTCGCACTTGTCGCGATTGCAACCCATATAGCCGCGGAAGACGTCGGCATAGTGAGCAAAATGCCCATAACCACCGCGACGAATACGCCGACGATGATTTTGACTGCCGCGCCCGCCTCGATTGCCAAAACTATGAGTTTGGCGAGCAAGTCGATAAGTTTGATAAACGGCCACGCAACGAATATGCCCGCAAGGCACATAAGCATCATTCCGAGCGGAATAAGGATTATATCGAGTTTGGTTTTTCCTGCGTAAAGCGAGGCGATTTCAACGGTGAGAAGGGACACGACGTACGCGCCGATAGGATTGCCGGGCTTTCCTTGCACAAAGATTGTCGCCCAATCTTGTGCAAAACTGCCGTTTATTATGCTTAATGACCACGCACCTACAAAACCTGTAACAGCCGCTGTGAAAATTACAAGCGGTTTTGCACCCAACTTGTGAGCAATACCAATGCCGATTCCTGCGCCCATAATTATTTTCGCAATATTAGAGATTGCAGTAAGCATAACCGCAAAAGCGTTATCGCCACACCACTTTGCTATTTGCCCCAATATTGTGCCTGCGATGAGCGTGCAGAACAAGCCTTGCGCCATACCCGAAAACGCGTCGATAAAGTAGCGTTTGCAGTACTTTTTGACAACTTCGAGTGCCTTTTTACCCTTGCTTTCGCGAGCGGAATACTCGGACAAAATTCCCTCTTTCTTCTCGTCGCAAACGTCTTGCTCGCAACGATTTTCTCGTTCATCGCAAACGTCTTGCTCGTCTGCGATTGCCTCTTTGGCAAGTTCCGTATCGGCGGTTTGCTCGGTTGCGGAATCCTCGCAAATCAAAGAAGAATCTTGTGCGTTTTCACACGAATTATCGTCAAAAACGGGGCTTTTTTCAATGTTTTTATCGTCGTTTTTTTTCATTTTTCTGTCCGTTTGCATTGAAAATGCGGTTTATTCTATATATCGCCGAAACGGCGTTTTTGCGTTATTTACGATTCTGATTCGTTTGCAATCGTAGAATTTTGCGGTTTTTTATTCGATTTAAGCGGTTTTCGGAAATTTTTATATTTACCTTTGCGTTTTAGCGTTTAGCCCTTTTCGTTTCACTTGCTTTCGACGTCCACGATTTTCATTTCGGAAGACGGCGCGGTTGCAATTACGCTATCAACGGTTTTGGGCGTGACGTCCTCTTTTGCCATAATCTTCATAGCCGCCCCGACGCAAAGCGAAAACAGATTTTCCAAATCGGATTTGGAAAGTGATTTGTCGCATTTTGAATAATCTTTTGCCAAAATCGTTGCGGTCGGATTGCCGTTTTTGGCAAACGCGTCCGAAATGAAACCGTGAAGTGAATTGAATTTGTGCAAAAGGGTGTCGTGGGGCATTGTGGAAACGGTTATGCCCTGCTCTATCGCGCTTGCGTGCACTGCGGACACGACGTCGATTGAAAAGTCGATGTTGCGCAAAGCGTCGCACTCTACCACTTGGAAGTTGTCGCTCAAAACGTCGCCTATTGCCAAAACTTTTGCCGAAGCAAATTCGGGGTGAGACTCCAAAAACGCGTTTGAGCCGCCGTGGCCCGAGTTTTCCGCGCCGAAGGAAACGTACACTATCTTGGTGTTGTCGGCAAGAAGTTCGGGTTGCTCGGCAAAATAGGCGTACGTTGCCATCGCAACAGCCGTCGCCACGCCGTTATTTTCGCGCGCGAAGCGTTCCATAGGCGAGAAGTGCAACACGAACGCCGCTATGCCGAAACTGCCCGACACGAACGGCAGAATGGTGAACGCGCTTATCTTTGCCGCGACGTTGTCGCCTTGCGTGCCGATTGCCATCTTCAAAATGCAGAACAGCACGAAAATGAACACGGACAAAGGCGCGATTATCATAAAGAGTTTTCTTACGAGATTGAAATCTTTTATGGGGCTTCCGAGGGTTGCGTCGTGATTGTCGCAGATGACGAGAGTGTTTTTGACGCTCTTTTCGTCCTTGCAACTTTCGCTGACGACGTTGTACGACACTTTTTTAGGCAGAATTTTGCCGAATTTACGATCACCTAAATACATAAGCATAAGCACGCTTCCGCCCGAGAGGAACATAACAAGGGACAATAACGTCACGAGCGCGCCCGCGACTCGTCCGCCTGCAAACGACACGAAATACACGACGTAGCAGAGCGCGTACCATATGCCCAAAAGCAAAAACGAGCCTCTGCCGAGCAACGGCGACGCGTTGAACGCCTCGAGACGAGTTTTCGCGTCGGTTTCGTCGTGAAGTCTGTTGCGGATTGCCCTTGCGCAAGCGGTTTCGTCCTTGCTTGCCGTGATACGGTGCGGATATTTTGAAAGTTCGTGCGAAAATTCCTCGACGAAATCCATTGCGCTTTGCATATCCTCTTTGTTTATTACGCTGTGTTTTTCTTCAAAGCCTGTCATAGTTCTATTATAACACGCTTTTTTTATTTATCAACCTTGAAAGGAACATTGAAAAAACGCAAAAAGAAAAGGCGCAAACGCGCCTTCTCTTTTATGCTTTTAATCAGCAATTATGCTTTGGTGACGGTGAAAACGTACCAACCGGCAGTTTCTGCCGTGACACTGGCTGCGAGATCGGTGTAGTTTGCTTCATTGTAAGCCTTTGCGCCGAGTTTGACGGATACGCCAACGCCTGCTTCTGCGTTAACAGCGACGTTGAGAGTTGCCTCGATGCCGGTTGCTCCGCTGATGTTGAGGACGAGTTCAGCCGTGGAAGCGAACATTTCGTTGAGGAATGTTTTTGCTTTCTTTTCGCTGTCGGTTTCGTCACCGTAAGTCGTGCCTTTGACGGTGAGAGCCTCGGTGATATATCCGAGCCAGTTGTCTTTGTCAGCCGCGATGATGGAATCGGTGAACGGTTTTGCGCCCTTTACCCACCAAGTTTGACCGATGTAGTTGATTGCTGCGCCGACGGTGACGTAATTGTCTTCCAACAATTCGTTGTCGTTGGTCTTAACCGTGAGTTTGTCGCCCTTTGTGGAAAGAAGCGGAAGCACTTTGACAAAAGTTTCTGCCACTTTGGTGACGATCGGATCTTTTGCGTATTGTGCGCTTGCGTTGTCATCGGTCTTGGGCGGGAAGATTGCGTCGATTGCTTTCTTGACAAGGCCTTGGAATCCGCCGACGATGTCAAAGTTCTTCCATGCTGCACCCTTGAAGTCGGGGTTGATTGTGATGACTCTTTCTTGAGGATCTTTTGCAAGTTCTTCGGTGATGTTGCAAGAGAAGAATTTTGCCGCAAATTTATCGAGTTCGGTCGAATCGGTCTTGAAGAACGTATCTTTGATCCAAGTGTAAGCATAGTCGCCGAACAATCTGACGAGTGCGTCAACGATCTTAACGTCGCCGACTGTTGCCTCTTGATTGACGGTGAGTGCGAGGGTGCCGTCCTTGAAGGACGCTTTGACGATGTCGACCGCTTCTTTTGCGTCTGCTGCCTTGTAGGTCAAAGCCGCCGCTGCGACCGTGCCGTTGTTTTCGGTGTTCTTGAGGTCGAGTTTGCCGTTCAGCGTGAGAGCGAGAGTGCCGTCAAGTTTGATTTTTTTGAGGGCGCCTTTCATTGCTGTGTTGACTTTGGAGAATCTGTCGTAACCTTCTTTGTCGAATGCGGTTGCGTCGAGAGTTACGCCTTTGAGGTCGATTGCGACTGCTGCGTCGAGAACGACTTGGTCGGTGTATTGATCTCTTGCCTTTTCCATCGAGTTTTCGATTGCGCCTTCCGTTGCTTTTGCAAATTTAAGATCGGTGACGGTGATTGCTACGACGGGATATACGTCAACGGAATCTGCGTTTTCGCCTTCGAGTGCGTGAATGCCCGCTTTGATTGTGAACGTGTCGATTTTGTTGTTCTTGGTTGTGAATTCAAGGAAGAGTTCCAACTCGTCGAGCAAATCGGCGAGACCTGCGGGAAGGCTGCTGCCGAACGCAGTACCGATCATACTGATTGTTCCGGAATCGAGTTGCGTCGTGTAAGTGGTGACATCGCCGACGGTTTTCGAGCCTGTTACACTGTTGTCAAAGAAAGCCGCTACGGTTTCGTTCGTCAAGATGTTCTTGATGTTGAGTTTTCCTTGCTCATCTATCGCACCTTCGATACCGATGCTTTGAAGTGTGCTGCCTATTGTACCGATGAGATCGTCACTGACATTGAAAACGCTCATAACGTCGCCGACAAGAGTGTTGAGGTTCCAACCATCACCCATTTTTGCGGTGAGAGCCGTGATGATTTCCGCAATCGATTTGCCTGCAACGGGCTTATCGTTGAAGATGAAGTTGTAGAAACTCTTGTTGTAGGTTTCGTTTTGATAGTTGAACGGAATCTTAACGTTTTGACCCGCATAGTCGATGTAGATGTTGTCTACGTCGTTGAAGAAGTAGTATGCGGTGAACCAGTTTTCCTCCGCGCTCGGATCGTAGATCTTTGCTTTGATTGCGGTGTTGGTGCTATTGTCCTTGCCGCTTGATCTGTCGAGAACGAGGTCGAGCAAGACGCCTACGTCTACGCTGTCTTTGACTTGTCCGTCAGTACTGCCGACAAAGTCAAGTTTTACGGTAAGACCAAGGCTCACTTTGAGGTCGTCGGTTTCGGCGATTTCTTGACCGCCGATTTCGGTGGATTGCTCCCAAAGCGTGTTGAAGAATGCCTTCACATTCGTGGTGTCGTTTTTATCTTGGTTGTCCGGCTCCGGGGTCGGCGTAGGATTATCATTACCCTTGTCGTTGCAAGCCACAAGCGCAAACACCAAAACCAACGCAAGAATCACGATGAGAAGTGATCTGATGCTGAGTTTTTTCATAATTGCCTCCTAATAATTTGCCATCGTTTGCAAACGCAACCTCTCGCGCATACACGCATAGTATGGTTACATTTGTAATAGATATTATATATTATAACAAAAATAAAGTCAATACGCAATAGCAATGCCGAAAGCCGTCGCTTGATTTTTTTGAAATTTTATTAGGAACAAAATGCGAATTTTGTCGAACGAAAAACGAAAAAACGAACGTTGCGATACAAAAACGCAAAAAAAAGCGAAAACAAAAAAGAGCCGTTGAAGGGATATTCGCGGCGAAATATCAAAATATAACGTAAAACCAAAAACAAACGGCACTCGTTCGAGTGCCGTCGTGTTTTTTGTTTTTGAAAAGTCGTTATGCGCCTATCGCGTCGGGAACGTCGGGCGCAACGTCTTCCCCTTCATCGGGCTTGCCTACGCCTATGCCGTTTTCTTCCGCCGCCTGCGCTCGCAAAATGCGATTGCGGGAATCCTCGGTGCGTTTGCGAGTCTTTTCGCCCATATCGCGGCATACGCCTGCGGCAACGATAAGAACCGAGCCGATTGCGCCGAAAATCGTCAGCCATTTGCACAGACCCGCAACATTGATGACCGCCATAAGCAAGTTGTCGCTGTCAACCCACGTTGCCTGCATATAGCCGAGCATGCCGTAAGGCGCGTTCATCGGGAAGAGGTTGATTGCAATCAAGCCGTCGTCGTCGATGCACAAGCCGACGCTGAGTTGCGCGCCGCCCGCAGCCGCCTTGACGACTTCGACGAGGTCTTCTTGCATAAGTCCGCCGACAGAGTCGATGAGCGTCGGGAATTGATCGAGAACGTTTTGCACAAGACCGTAGATTTGGCTGCCGAGCATATTTGCAACGTCGAGCGTTGTCAATGCCATCGGATCGCCGAGCATATCGAGAACGAGCCACGAAAGCGGACGTTTGGTCACGCCGTTTTCGTACATTTGCCAACCGTCTTTGTTGAAGCCGTACTTGACCTGTTTTTCGTTGCCGTTTTGATCGACGATTGTACCCGTGTACTCGAACTTGCCGCCGTTTGCCTTAAATTCCTCGACGAGTTGCGGATCGTAGAGTTGATAGAGGCAGTTGCCGTCTTCCGTGTAGGTGAGACCGCCCGCTCCGTTATAAGAACTTTGCGTATAAGTCCAACCTTGATTGAGAATAAGGCGAAGCACGACGGGCACCGTCATACGGCCGCTCATCTGTGCGTACAAAAGAAGCGGATCGTCAAACGTGAGATAGCCGTCTTGATTGAAACTGTCGTAATTTTGTTGAAACAACGTTTTCAATCTCACATTCTTGAAGCCTTCTTTCAACATACCCTCATAATCGTAATACGTGTAAATATATTCGAGAATCGAAAGCGCGATTGCACGTCTTGCGACACTGTTGTTGAAGCAGAAATCGTAGTCGTTGAGGACGTATTGATTGTAGATGAACTGATAGAGTTCATACTTTCTCTCGTTGGATTTGAGAGCGTCCACTTCCGCTTGAATTAAACCGACGTTCTTTTCGCCGTAGATTCCTTTGTCTTTGTTATTCTTGCCGTACTGACTGTCGTAGTACTTCATTCTTTGTTGAATGAATGCGTTTTTATAGTTGGTGATGACGCCGTTGTTTTCGTTGTGCGCAACGAGGGTCTTGTACGAGAAGTCGCCGTTTTCGGCAATCTTGCCGTCGGCGTCGTAGTTGTTGAGGTTGCCGTTGAGAAGGTTGTACATAATGAAATCGCGTTCGAGTGCGGCATTATGTTCGGCTTGTTTTTCGCCGTTGTAGTACACATCCTCGATGTAGAGCGTGCTTTGCGTCGCTTTTGCGATGATATCGGGCACCACATATGTCAGAACAAGGCTGAACCCCGTTGACAAACATACGAATGCGATAAGCACTTTGACGGTTTTTGTGCGAATGCTGCTCTTGGACGTCTTTCTGTTGACGACAAGTGCGACCGTCATAAACACGAGTCCGAGTACGCCTGCCAAAATCACGCCGACGAACGGCCAGAACGTGTAGTACGGCATAAGGTTGTAGCACTTGACGGCAAGCACTATCGGCACGATGACTATGGGCAAATATGCAAGAACATGAAGCAATATTGCCGCGACCGTGTAGAGGACGGATGTCTTGCTTTGGTCTTTCTTTGTGCGTTTGCTCACGGGGAAAGCGGGAATTACGTTGCCGTTTTGATCGCGATTGAGCATATCCGCGTCCAATGCGAGTTGCTCGGCGAGTTGTTCGTTTTGAACGTCTTGATTCATTTCTTCTTGATTCATAACTTGATCGCTCATAATTACAACGCCTCCTTGTCAGAATTTTCGTCCGAGGGGATTTTTATATCCCCCTCTGTCCCTTGTTCGGGCGTTTGGTCTTGAACGACCTCGTCTTGTTCGCCTTGCGCGTCGTTTTGTTCGTCGAGTTGTTGTGTTTTGGCTTTGACTTTTTTGAATATCTTGGCTTTTTTGTCTTTCTTCTTGCCGAAGTTTTCGTCCGCAGGGATTTGCCCCTCTACCTCTTGTTCGGGCATTTGGTCTTGTTCGGGCTTTTGGTCTTGTTCGGGCTTTTGGTCTTGAACGCCCCCGTCTTGCGCACTCATATCCTCGTTTTGCACTTTGTCTTGTGCTTCGGATTGCTGCTTTTTCTCCTTTTTTGCTTTTTTGGTTTTTTCGCCTTTCTTCTTGTCTTTGACAACCGCAGTGCCGTTTGCGTATTCGAATTCCTTCTCTTGCGCAACGAAACTAAGGAAGTAGAACAATACGACGAATCCGCAGAAGAAGAACAACATATCGCGTACGCCGTAGAGCGGATAGAACGTGGGTTTGTAACTCAAATCCGCTTTGAGTTGTCTAACCGCCGTCAAATCGGTAAGTCCGAGCGAGGACGGATATGTGCCCGTGCCGAGCGTGTCGCCGATAAGCGTCGAACCGATCATCGAGCCGTATGCGGTCGCTTCGTAGTTTGCTCTCTCGTATTTTTGATACGCAAGAGCCATTGCCATATCTTTTTCATTTGCAACCCAAGTGTAGAATTCCCACACGGGTTTGATTGCGGGCGATTGATAGTAATACAAGCCTTCGAGGATTTCCGTCAATATAGAGGAAACGTCGATTGCAAAGTTGTAATCCTCGTCGAGAAGCGGAATTTGAATACCGCCGATTTCTAGACCGTAACGAACGCCGTCGTCGGTGTTGAAGGTCTTGATGAGGTTGAGAAGTCCGTTAAGCGTGTCGACAACGCCGCCGCCGATAATTTCGGAAAGATTTACGTTGAGTTTGCTCATCAATCCGTTGAGAGCGGTGTTGAGGAAAGTGCTGAGGTGATCGAGGTCGAAGTCGTATTCGATATTGCCGTCCTCGCCCACTTGTACGAACGCGTCGCTGAAGTTGATGTCGACGAGTACGTCGCCGCCGTCCTCGACTTTGTCCGAGTTAAGACCCATAACGTAGTTGCCGTCCTTATCTTTCGTGCCGTCGTCTTTGACGAGCGCGACGTAGAGATAATCTCTCGTTTCACCCGGATTGAATACGTCGGGTGCGCCTGCATACGCGACGACCAAGAACAAATCGTTCACGACGACGGTGCTGTCAACGCCCAAAAGCGGTTTAAGCCATTCCATAACCGTCGCCATAGTCGCGTCGTCCATATGGAAGTCTTTTTTGAAACTCATACCCTCTTGCAAATCTTCGAGGATAGGCGAAAGGATTGCGCCGATGTTGAATTTGCCGAGAACGTCGTCAAGACCCGTGCTACCGTCGTTCGATTTGAGCAAAAAGTCGAAAAGATGGTTGTTGCCGAGCAATGCGCCCACTTTTGCAATCAAATAGTCAAGTCCGTTGTGAGTGAGAGAAAAGTTCTCCGCAAACTCGATCTCTTGACCGTAAAGCGTTTGCAACCATTCGGGGCATTTTTCGCCCGTGGTTGGATCTTCGAGCAAGCCTTTGTAATATCTGTCTCTTGCTTTGACCGCCTTGGTGTACATAGACTCGAATTTGGAATCGTATTTGTTTGCGGTGATTTCCTTTTGCGCCGAATAATAATCTTCTAGAATATTAAGCACGTTGTCGAGGCTGAAAACCCAACCGTCCGAAAGCATACCGTTGGAATTGTAAATGCCCTTGCCGTATACGCCGTCCATAGTGTTGGTTTGAGAAGAATCGTTTTCGTATTCGGTGCCGAGGGGCATCAAATCCTTGCAGTACCAAACGTAAATTTCCTCGCCTGCTTTGGTGGTTTTCTTTTGATACCAGTAGTGCGAATAGGTCTTGCCGTTGATGACGAGTTGTCCGTTTGCGTTCGGTTTGAGTCTGACGATTTGCGTATATTCGGGGCTTTGTCTGTAATCGTATGAATTTTCGCTGTCGGGACTCACGCGATAAGTGCCGTTGAGAATCTTTTCGAGGTCGCCATCGCCCTTGATGTTGTTGTTTTCGTCAACGTCGAGTCTGTAAAGGTTGTCGCCGCCTTTGACGAAACTGATGTCAACGCCTTGATTGCCCTCATCGTCGATGATGGAATAGTACGTCACGGGTTTGTTGGAAATGTTGCCCGAAACGCCGCTCTTGTTTATGCCTTCCATTTCGACATTGTAGACGATTTTCATCAAATCCGTCTGCTTTATGAGGTTGAGCGTGTCGTTCTTCTTCACCGCATTCGACGACAACGTGCGATAGTAGGAAAGTTGGGTCTTATAATCGTTGACCACAACGCCCGTCCCTTCATACTGCGTTTGAAGGTCGGTGACTTTCGCTTCGAGCACCGCGTCGATAACGACGCCCGTGATAAGCATTGCCGCCATACAAACCGCAATGACCGAAAACATCCGCACGCGCGAATTCTTAACCGTCTTGCTCAAAACGATATGCACGATCGAAACAAACGCCCAGACCGCAAAACCGACCCATACGCCGTAAAGCGCAGGTGCGGTGATATACGACTCTGCTTGCATGAAAAAGCCCAACGTCGTCGTGAAAGTGGTTTCACCCATAAACGGGTCGTGACCGATGAATCTGACTGCGGTGAAGCACACTGCAATCAGGAACAATGGAAGACCAAGCATATAGAACACGACTTTGAGCGTGCGGTACAACTTGACCTTTTTGTACTGTTGAGTTTTGCTCATAACTTTCTCCTCATTGATTTGGGATTGCCCTCGTATGTATGCGCGAGCGCACCCGAATATGATTTACTTCACTATCATAGCATATCCCGAAACATATTTCAATACGATTTTCAAGAAAATTTGTCCGCCCTATATCTTGCGTGACCTTTGTACGCTCGTTCACAATATGCCCGCTTTTTGCGGCTTTTTTGCAGATCTTCGCACTTTTTTTCGTTTCTTTTAGAGTGCTTTTTGCAGGTTTTTCGCAAGTTTTTCTCAGATTTTCGTTTGCCTTTCGCAGGCTTTTCGCATCGCTTTCAAAGAGCATATTTGTATTATATGCGATTCTATCGCAACGGATACGACCTATGCTCCCGATTTTCATTTCGTTCTCGCAGAACGCGTTTTTCTTATATTAATTATTCGCAAGCCGCCGCAAAATACCCGACAATTTCGCCGTTTTGTGGGTATATTTATCGTTTCGACAAATTAATCTTTGAACTCGCTCGCGCGGATTTTTATTTCGGGGTTGATTTTGCTTTTTCGAGAGTATATTATTTAATCATAAAATCGGCAAACCGTCGATGTTAGGAGGAAAATATGTCATACATCAGCGAAGTCATAGAGCAGACTGAATCGAAAAATCCCAATCAGCCCCAATTTATGCAAACCGTCAAGGAAGTCCTCACGTCTTTGACCCCCGCTATCGAACAAAACGAACAGTTGATGCGCAAAAACGTCATTCTCGAACGCCTCGTAGAACCCGACAGACAAATTATGTTCCGCGTTCCTTGGATGGACGACAACGGCAATTATCACGTCAATCGCGGTTTCCGCGTTCAATTCAACAACGCAATCGGACCGTACAAGGGCGGTTTGAGATTCCAAAAGGACGTCAACCTCGACGCTATGAAGTTCCTCGGCTTCGAACAAACCTTCAAAAACTCTCTCACTTCCCTTCCTATGGGCGGCGCAAAGGGCGGCGCGGACTTCGATCCCACCGGCAAGAGCGATTCCGAAATTATGCGTTTCTGCCAATCCTTTATGAACGAACTTTATCGTCATATCGGTCCGAATATGGACGTTCCCGCAGGCGATATGGGCGTCGGCGGTCGCGAAATCGGCTATCTGTTCGGTCAACATAAGAAAATCGTCGGCGCTTACGAAAACGGCGTTCTCACCGGCAAAGGCCTCAGTTACGGCGGCTCTCTCATCCGTCCCGAAGCAACCGGTTTCGGCGCAACCTACTTCCTTGAAGAAGTGTTCAAACATCAAGGCGAACACCTCGCGGGCAAAACCTTCTGCCTCAGCGGTTTCGGCAACGTCGCGTGGGGCGCGGCAAAGAAAATCGACGAACTCGGCGGCAAGGTCGTCACCCTTTCCGGTCCCGACGGATACGTTTACGATCCCGACGGCGTAACGGGCGAAAAGATCGACTATTTGCTCGAAATGCGCGCTTCCAACCGCAACAGAGTTCAAGACTATTCCGACAAATACGGCTGCGAATTCGTCGCGGGCAAGAAGCCTTGGGGCAACGTCAAAGCAGACGTCTATATGCCCTGCGCAAGACAAAACGAAGTTCTTTTGGACGACGCAATCGCAATGGTTAAACTCGGCGTACCCGTCCTCAACGAAGTTTCCAATATGCCCACCACGAACGAGGCAATCGCATACTTGCAAGAACACGGCGTTCTCGTCACCCCGTCCAAAGCGGTCAACGCAGGCGGCGTTGCGACGAGCGGACTCGAAATGTCGCAAAACAGCGAACGTCTTGCTTGGACGAAAGAAGAAGTGGACGCAAAACTCAAACAAATTATGAAAGGCATCCACACTCAAATCTGCGACGCACTCGACACATACGGTCTCGATTACAACCTCGTCAAAGGCGCAAACCTTGCGGGATTTAAGAAGGTAGCCGACGCTATGATAGCGCAAGGCATAAACTGAAAATCGTCGCGATTTTATGAAAGGCACTCACTTCGAGTGCCTTTCTTTTATTCGCTTGATTTTCAGTTTTCTAACCGCGCAACCCCTCTTCGCTCTCAAAATAAGACGGGCAAATACTCAAACCGCAATTCCGCGCGAGTGCTTGCTTGGTGCGAGCCTACGGCTCGTTTTTCTGTGCGCTTTCTTGTTATTCATCTATTTTACAGCCTTTTAGGATACGACACTTATTCGCAGACGTAACAAAAACCGCCGTCCGCGAACTTGCAGAGCGGACTTTAACGCACACTCATTCAAATTGTACTTATACAACAACACTGCCCTTTCGTAGACGGAACACGAGCCGCAAG
>DKCG01000016.1 GCA_002449145.1 Christensenella sp. UBA6880
CACTTGGTTTGACAAATCACCGGCGCAAATGCCAAATAAACAAAATAAATTGACAGCCTAAATTTAGGGTGTTATAATCTAAACGAAAATTTTATAAAGACTGTGAAGGAAAGAGTAACTCGATTTTTCCGCATCCAGAGAGAGAAACGTTCGCTGTGAGTTTCTTTGCGAGGGTCGAGCGAAGACCATTCCGGAGTCGCGCGCCGAAACAGCAGTAAGCGTCGCCGCATACCTTGCGTCAAAGGATAAAACGAGTAAAAATCAAGGTGGAACCGAGCATTTATGCGCCCTTGCAAAAAGCGTGGCAGTACGTTTTTTCGAGGGCTTTTTTGTTTGAAAGCCACCGAAATATATGAAAATATATATGAAATTCAATCATAGAAGGAGCATTTTATGAAAGTTGTTTACAACAACGGTACGGTTGGCGAAATCACCGACAAGGCAGAGGAATTGCACGTTATCCGTCACACCGCCGCGCACGTTATGGCGCAGGCAATCAAACGCCTTTTCCCCGAAGCGGACTTTGCGTACGGTCCCGCAAACGAAAAAGGATTCTATTATGACGTAGACCTCGGCGACACCAAACTCACCGACGACGATCTTGCTCGTATCGAAGCCGAAATGAAGAAAATCGTCAAAGAGAACTTGCCCATCAAGGCGTTTGCGCTTCCTCGCGAAGAAGCGGTTGCGCTTATGAAAGAAAGAGGGGAAAAGTACAAAGTCGAACATATCGCGGACTTGCCGGAAGACGCAACCATTACGTTCTATCAACAAGGCGAATACATCGATATGTGCGTAGGTCCTCACCTCACGTACACCAAAGCCCTCAAAGCGTTCAAGATTATGGGACAGTCGGGCGCATACTGGAAAAACGACAAGAATAACAAGATGCTCACCAGAGTCAAAGGCACTGCTTTTGCAACTCAACAAGAACTCGACGATTATCTCAAACTTCTCGAAGAAGCCGAAAAGCGCGACCATCGCCGCATAGGCAAGGAAATGAAGTTGTTTATGCTTTGCGACGAAGCGCCGGGATTCCCGTTCTTCCTACCAAACGGTATGGCAATCAAAAACTCGCTCATCGATTACTGGCGCGAAATTCACACCCGCGACCACTACGTCGAAGTGTCCACGCCTATGATTATGAATCGTCATCTTTGGGAAACGAGCGGTCACTGGGATCATTATAAAGACAATATGTATTCCACGATCATCGACGACGAGGTGTATTGCATTAAGCCGATGAACTGCCCGGGCGGCGTTATGGTTTACAAGAGCGAACCGCACAGTTATCGCGATTTGCCTTTGCGCGTGGGCGAACTCGGACTCGTTCACCGTCACGAACTCAAGGGCGCGCTTCACGGATTGTTCAGAGTCAGATGCTTCACCCAAGACGACGCGCACATCTTTATGAGAAGGGAACAAATCACCGACGAAATTATCGGCGTCGTTCACCTCATCAACGAAGTGTACAGCAAGTTCGGATTCAAATATTTCGTGGAACTTTCCACTCGCCCCGAAAACAGTATGGGAAGCGACGAGGACTGGGAAGCGGCAACCAACGGACTTATCACCGCGCTTGAAAAAATCGGACTTCCGTATATCGTCAACGAGGGCGACGGCGCATTCTACGGACCGAAAATCGACTTCCACCTCGAAGACACTCTCGGAAGAACGTGGCAATGCGGCACAATCCAACTCGACTTCCAAATGCCGCTCAACTTCGGACTCGAATACGTCGACGAAAACGGCGAAAGACAAAGACCCATTATGGTGCACCGCGTCGTTTACGGCTCGATTGAAAGATTTATCGGCATACTCACCGAGCATTTCGCTGGCAAATTCCCGACTTGGCTCGCGCCTATTCAAGTCAAAGTGTTGCCCGTGTCCGAAAAGCACGACGAATACGCAAGAAAAGTGTACGAGGCGTTGCGCGCGGCGAAGATTCGCACCGAATACGACGACCGCAACGAGAAAATCGGCTACAAGATAAGAGAAGCGCAAGTCGTGGACAGAGTGCCGTATATGCTCGTCATCGGTCAACAAGAATCGGACAACGGTACGGTTGCGGTGCGTTATAGAGACACCGCGGAAACCAAAACTATGTCGCTTGACGAGTTCGTAAACTTCGTGAGCGAGGAAATCCGCACGAGAAAGTAATCTAAAAACGCGAAATAAGCGCAATCAAAGCGCGCAATAATCTCGGCGTTTGACCGAGAAAAGCGCAAATAACACGCAAAAACGATTCGTTTCGTTTGAAAAAGCAACGAAAAACCGCAGAATCACTGCGGTTTTTTTGTATTTCGGGTTGTTATGCGCCCGCGCGTATGATAGAATTGATTTTGTAAAATCCTTTTTCGAGGTGCAACGTGAAAAAAGAAAAAACCAAAACGACAACGCCCGAACCCATAGCGGAAGCGGACAGAGTGCCTCTCAAAGAGAAACTCGCCTACGGTATCGGCGGTCTTATGGACGGCGGCGGCGTGAGTATGATGTCTTGCGTTATGCTTGCCTATATGACCAAAAACGGCATTGCGCTGGGTGTTGCTTCCACTATTATTTTGCTTGCAAAATTCTGGGACGCAATCACCGACCCGTTTATGGGCTTCATTTCCGACAATACGCGCGGCAAATGGGGAAGAAGAAAACCGTATATGTTCTTCGGCGGAATATCCTTGTTTTTGTGCATATTCCTCGTGTTCTTGCCCGTAAGGCAATGGGGCGTGAGCGTGGGCGGATTCACGGCGTACATTATAATTATGTATCTGCTGTGGAACACTTGCTCGACGGTTACTCAAGTGCCGTACTGCTCGATGGCAAGCGACATTACGCCTTCGTTCAGAGAGCGTAACAACGCAAACACCGTCAAACTTATCTTTACGGCTATCGCTTCGGGACTCGGCTACGTTTTGCCGCTCGTGTTTATCGAGGCTCTCACCAACCCCGACGGAACGGGATTCCTGTTCGTTCCTCAACTCGATTCCACGCAATTCTGGCTCTGTATGAGTTTGGTGTTCGGCACGCTGTTCGGCGGCGGACTGGTTATCTGCGGCATTTTCGTCAAAGAACGTATCAAACCCAAGACCCCGAAAAAGCATTTCAACCTCAAACAATTCGCAAACAGTTACGCAGTGCCGTACAAGAATCGCTCATATCGTTGGCACATCGTGATGTACGTCACGGCGTTCATCTGTATGGACATCATTTCCGCACTCGCGGTCTACTACGCAACGGACGTATGGCACGGCTACGAACTGTTCGGAATGAAAATGTCCTCGTTGTTTATCATCGCGCCTATGATGGTGGCGGCGGTCGTTATGTTCCCGCTCGCTCGCGTTATGATGGACAAAAAGAGCAAACAATTCGCGTTCCGTATGGGACTTCCGTTCTACATTGCGGGCGGCATTATGCTTGCGGCAATGGACCCGAGTTGGGCACCGCCCGTGCTCGTTCCCATCGTCGCGCTCATAATGGGTCTCGGCTTCGGCGGCGCGCAAATGATGCCGTGGATTATCTTCCCCGACACGGTGGACGTTGCCGAAATGGCAACGGGTCAACGCCCGACGGGAACGTACAGCGGTATGATGACGCTTGCAAGAAAGGTCGGCGGCGGACTCGGCGTGGGTATGGTAGGCTGGGTTATCGGCGCGCTCGGATACGTTTCCAACACATCGAACGACCCCGCAGACTACGTTGCGCAGTCGGATACGGTTTTGCTCACCGTCCGCTTGACGCTCGGCATTTCGGTTGCGGTGTTTATCACGATTGCTCTTATCGCTTCGTTCAGATATAAGATTACCAGCGCGAAACTCACGAGAATCCGCTACTTTATCGAAGCGAGAAAATCGGGCAAAACTCTCACCGACGAAGAAAGCGCGGAAAGAGAAGTGCTCATTGCCGAACTTTACGGCAAGGTTGACCCCGAAGACGTCATAGACCCGTCCGTTAAACTCGACGAAGAAGGCAACGTCATCGAAGAAGAAGTCGAAACCGACGTCGCCGAAGGCGTTGAAGGTTCTCTCGAACGAATCGCCGAAACCGATGAGGAAATCGCACAAACCGACGTTGATACGACCGAAAACGAAGATAAAACGTCGATTGACGACGTAGAGGGCTAAAATGAACGGACGTTTTGAAAAGCGCGACGGCAGAGAAGTTATCGTAAAAGAGAAAGGCAAGCCTTTCAGAATCTTGCAACTTACCGATATCCACATAGGCGGTTCTTTGGGCACTCGCAAAAAGGACAAACTCGCTCTTGCGGCGGTAGAAAAGATAGTCAAAAACGCAAATGCGGACTTCGTTGCGGTCACGGGGGATATGGTGTATCCTATGCCTTTGCTCAATCAGGGTACGCTCAACAATCTTAAATCCACAAAGATGTTCGCTTCCGTTATGGAAAAACTCGGCGTGGACTGGACGGTGGTTTTCGGCAATCACGATAGCGAGGTTTGGGCAAGACTCGATAAAGAGCAACTCGGCGATTTCTATTCCGCTCAACCGCATTGCCACTTTCAAAAGGGCGACCCCGATATATTCGGCGTGGGCAACTATTGCATACCCCTTCTCAACGAGGACGGCTCGCTCAACACCGCGCTTATGTTTATCGACAGCAACGCATATCTGACGTGGAACTTTTTCAGCGGCTTCGACGTCATTCACGACGACCAAATCGAGTGGTACAAAAAGGAAATCCGAGCCCTTTCAAAGGACGGCGAGATTGCAAAGTCACTTGCGTTCTTCCACATTCCGCCCAAAGAGTTTAAGGAAGGGTGGGAAAAGTGTTACAGAGGCTCGAGCGAGGCGACCTATCATTGCGGATTCGTTCAGGAAAAGGACAACTATTTCGGCTATCCCAAAACCAAAGAGGGCAAGTTCTTCGGCGAAATGGTCAAACTCGGCAGTTGCAAGGGTATGTTTATGGGACACGACCACCTCAACACGCTGTCTATGACCTACAAGGGTATTCGCCTGACCTACGGAATGAGCATAGACTACAACGCGTACAAGGGCATAGCAAAACGCATTACCCAAAGAGGCGGAACGCTCATCGACATCTACGACGACGGCTCGTTCGACGTGACGCTTTTGCCGCTTACCGATTGCAAATGACAAAAAAGAACAATGCAAAACAAAATATCGACCGGCAAAACGGTTGCGCCTCGCTTTTGCGGGGCGTCGTTTTATTTTATGCTACAAATATTAAATACATAAAAAATAAATAAAAATTTATCTATATTTTTGGAAAAATCGATTGATTTGCAAACATAATTTGTTATACTTACAATGAATCATTTTTTGGAGGCTATATAATGAAAAAAGAATTTGCTCAAAAGAAAGTTCTTTTTACCGAAACGGTTCTTCGCGACGCAAATCAATCTTTGATTGCAACGCGTTTGCCGTATTCTAAATTTGCTGACATTCTTCCCACGATGGACAAAGCGGGTTACTACTCTGTCGAGTGCTGGGGCGGTGCGGTTTTCGACGTTTGTCTGAGGTATCTCGATGAAGATCCGTGGCAACGTTTGCGCAACATTCGCAAGGCTATGCCCAACACGAAACTTCAAATGTTGCTCAGGGGACAAAACCTTCTCGGCTACAAGCATTATCCCGACGAAATCGTCAAGATGTTCGTTGAAAAATCCGTTGACAACGGCATCGACGTCATTCGTATTTTCGATGCGCTCAACGACGTGCGCAATCTCGAAACCGCAACCAAAACCGCAATCAAGTGCGGCGCGACGGTGTCGGGCGCAATCAGTTATACGCAAAGCCCCGTTCACACTCTCGACGCGTTTGCAAAACTCGCAAAACAACTCGAAGAAATGGGCGTTGCAACCGTCTGCGTCAAGGATATGGCAGGCACTATGACCCCGCTCGAAGCGTACGAACTTATCGGTGCAATCAAAAACGAAGTCAAAATCCCCGTCGTTTTGCACACTCACTGCACGACGGGTATGGCGTATATGACCTATATGAAGGCAATCGAGGCGGGCGTTGACGTTATTGACACCGCAACATCGTGTTTTAGCGGCGGTACGAGCCAACCCGCAACCGAAACCATCAATATCGCCCTCAAACAACTCGGATACGAAACGGGTCTTAACGACGACGTGCTCAAACAAGTCAACGACTTCTTCAAGCCCATTAGAGACGGCTACCTCAAAGACGGCACGCTCAATCCCAAGATGCTCACCACCGACACCGACGCTTTGACCTACAAAGTGCCCGGCGGTATGCTCTCGAACCTCGTTTCCCAACTCAAAGCGCAAAACGCTATGGACAAATTCGAGCAAGTGCTTATCGAAACGCCGAAGGTCAGAGCGGATCTCGGCTATCCGCCGCTCGTAACGCCTATGAGCCAAATGGTCGGCGTTCAGGCAACCAACAACGTGCTTTGCGGCGAGAGATACAAGAATATTTCCAAAGAAGTCAAAGCATATTGCAGAGGCGAGTACGGCACTCCGCCCGCACCCATCAATCCCGAAGTTATGAAGAAGGCGCTCGGCGACGAGAAGCCAATCGAGGGCAGATACGCAGACACGCTCGAACCCGTCTTTGAAAAGACCAAAGAGGAACTCAAAGGCATCGCAAAGAACGACGAGGACGTGCTTTCATACATCCTTTTCCCGCAAGTGGCGGAAAAATTCTTCGCCGCTCGCAAGGCAAAAGAAGAAAAAGTGGTCAAATACACCATTTCCCCCGTTGAGGAATAAGAGGTGAAATATGAATAACATCTTACTTTGCGGAATTTTGAACAAGAACGACCCCCTCAAAGTCACCGACGCGCTCTTGCTTGCGCTCATCGGCATAGTGGTGGTTTTCATTGTTCTTATTCTGCTTATGCTCATCGTCTCGCTCGTGGGCAAAATCTTTGACGGAAGCGAAAAACTCAAAGAAAAACACCCCGAATGGAACGATAAAGTGCAGAATCTCAAAGCAAAAATGACGTTCTGGAAAAAGGATAAGAAAGAAGAAACCGCAACCGAAACCGTCGAGCAACCCCTCGCAAAAGGCACTTGCGGCGAACTTAAACTTATCAACACCGACGAGCGCGACGCCGCTATGATTATGGCAATCGTCGCAGACCAAACCAATACGCCTCTCAACGAGTTGCGTTTCAAATCCATCAAGAGAGTAGAGGACGAAGAAAAATGATTTACAAAGTTACGTTAAACGGAAAGATTTACGAAGTCGAAGTTGAAAAGGGCGAGGCTGTCATTCAAGCCGAATACGAAGCCGCGCTTCCTCAGGCGACGCCTGTTGCGGCAGCGCAAGAAGTCGCAACCGCCGCACCTACGGCAGCACCCGCAGTGGCAGCACCCGCAAGCGCAGGCGCAAATTCCGTCACCGCACCTATGCCCGGCACTATCAATGCCGTCAAGGTGACAAGCGGTCAACAAGTCAAAAAAGGCGACGTACTCTTTATCCTCGAAGCAATGAAAATGGAAAACGAAATCTATGCCGACAAGGACGGCAAAGTCGGTCAAGTGTTCGTCCAAAAGGGCGCGAGCGTCAGCACCGGCGCACCGCTTTGCGAATTGAACTGAGAGGTTTTGTATGGATATAGGCGAAATCTTAAAGAATATCTGGAACGGCAGCGGCTACCATCTTTTCGGTCAGGAAGGCGGTTGGCAATCCATCGTGATGATTATCGTCGCGCTGTTTTTCCTCTATCTCGGCATCAAAAAGCAGTTTGAACCCTTGCTTCTCGTGGGCATCGCGTTCGGTATGCTTCTCACCAACTTGCCAGCACTCGACGGCGACAAAATCTTCCACCCCGAATGGTGGACGGGCACGGATGCCGTTGCAAACGGCGTAGATTATCTCAACGTTCTGCAACACGGCGGCTTGCTCGATATGCTCTACATAGGCGTAAAGACGGGCGTTTATCCCTGCCTCATCTTCATCGGCGTGGGCGCAATGACCGACTTCGGACCTATGCTTTCTCGTCCGAGTTCGCTCATTCTCGGCGCGGCGGCGCAGGGCGGTATCTACCTCGTGCTTATTCTCGCGGCGCTTCTAGGATTCACCGGCGGCGAAGCGTCCTCGATTTCCATCATCGCAGGCGCGGACGGCCCGACGGCTATCTTCCTTACCAAGTCGCTCGCACCTCATTTGCTTGCGCCTATCGCAGTTGCTGCATACTCGTATATGGCTCTCATTCCGCTCTTGCAACCGCCTTTTATGAAGTTGCTCACCACAAAGAAAGAGCGTATGACCGTTATGCAATCCACCCGCAAGGTCAGCAAGAAAGAGAAGATAATCTTCCCGATCCTCGTTACGATCGTCGTATCCTTGCTTTTGCCGTCCGTTGCGCCTCTGCTCGGAAGCCTTATGTTCGGCAATCTCTTGCGTGAGTGCGGAGTAACCGAAAGACTCAGCGACACTGCGCAAAACGCACTCATGAACATCGTCACGTTGTTCCTCGGTATTTCCGTCGGCGCAACAGCAGTCGGCACGACGTTCCTCACCTTGTCCACGCTCAAAATCGTGTTCCTCGGTCTTGCAGGATTCGTGCTTGCCACAATCTGCGGCTTGCTCATCGGCAAATTGCTCTACGTCATCTCGAAAGGCAAAATCAACCCGCTCATCGGTTCGGCAGGCGTATCCGCCGTGCCTATGGCGGCGCGTGTATCCAACACCGTCGGACTTCAATACAACAAAGGCAACTATCTTCTTATGCACGCAATGGGTCCGAACGTAGCAGGCGTTATCGGGTCTGCGGTGGCGGCAGGATTCTTGCTCGCCGTCTTTGGCTAAGGCTCTCAAATAGCGAACAACTGCGTCAACGCCCCTCTGTTATCAATTCACGTACGCCTATGTACGCTAGGATTGCTACCAGAGGGGCGTTTTCTTGTTTTTCATCTATTTGAGAGCCTTAGATAGTTAAAACCGCGCTATTGAGCGAATAACTGCGGCAGAGGCATCCGCCTGTCAACTCATTTACGCATAGTAAATTAGGGTTGCCATTCGGATGCCTCTTTCTTGTTCTTCATCTCAATATCGCGGTTTTATATTAGTATCTTGTAAAAAGCCTTAGCCGGTTAGGATAATAGGCGAGTGCCCGAAGGGCTTTTTCGCGCTATTCATCTGTTTGGCGCGCTTATCCATAATGCGCTATTGAGCGAATAACTGCGTAAACGCCCCTCTGTTATCAATTCACGTACGCTTATGTACGTTAGGATTGACAGAGGGGCGTTTTCTTGTTCTTCATCTATTTGAGAGCCTTAGCCAGTTAAAACTGTGTCTTTCGCGTTCTTCATCTCAATATTGCGGTTTTAATAAGTAAGAGGATTAGACAAAAAAACCACCGTCCGCGAACTTGCAGAGCGGACTTCTAACGAAAACTTATTCAAGGCGTACTTATTAACGGAATGTGCTTATTCGAAGACGGAACACGAGCCGCAAGGCGGCGAGAAAAGCGAACGCCGAGTTTGACGGATAGTACAAGCGACTGCGCTTTGGGTGCGTAGCTGGCGCACAAAGCGCAGTGACACGGCTTTCAGCCGATTTGTATTGCCAACAGCCCGTCCGCCGTTCGTTGCTTGCAACGA
>DKCG01000035.1 GCA_002449145.1 Christensenella sp. UBA6880
AAATGTCCCTATTTATGCGAGAGCCGAGTGTTGCCCCACGCGGAGCGGACGCCGTGGGTTCCCTCAAAGTATGCAGAGGGGGAACGGCGGTAGGGGAAACACGTGAGGAAGGGGGAAAGTTTTATTTAGAGTACGCACCTTCAGACTCTTGTAAGGCTTCGCCTTCCTCAATTATTAATTATTAATTATTCATTATTAATTAACAAAATATATTCCTATTTTTCCCGAAATATTATAAAAAAACCTCGCAATAAATTTTGCGAGGCTTTTTTATAATTATATATAATTATAATTTGTTCGTTTTACACTCGGCGCAAGGTTATGCGTTCGCTTTTAGAGAAGCGAGCGAAGAAGCGATTTTCGAGGCAAGACGTGCGTTGTTGTAGACGAGTTGAATGTTTGCTTCAAGACTCTTGCCCGCCGTGAGTTTTTGGATTTTGTCGAGCAAATACGGCGTGGTTTGTTTGCCGTGTATGCCGAGTTTTTCACATTCTTCGAGGGCTTGCGCGATGTTTTGGTTGATGTAGTCCGCGTCCATTGCGTATTCGTCGGGAATGGGGTTTGTCACGAGCATACCGCCGTTGAGTCCGACTTGATTCTTTGCAAAGTACGCCGCAGCGATTTCTTCGGGCGTGTCGATGCGATAGTCAACCTTAAATCCGCTCTTTTGAGTGTAGAACGCAGGCATATCTTCCGTCTTGTAGCCGACGACGGGAACGCCTCTCGTTTCGAGACATTCGAGGGTCAAGCCGATGTCGAGAATGGATTTTGCGCCCGCACAGACAACCATAACGCTGGTTTGTTGAAGTTCGTCAAGGTCCGCCGAGATGTCCATAGTTGTTTCCGCTTTTCTATGCACGCCGCCGATACCGCCCGTTGCGAATACGTCGATTCCGGCAAGGTGCGCAATGTACATCGTTGCCGCAACCGTGGTTGCGCCGTCTTGTCCTTTTGCCACGACAAACGGAATATCGCGCCTTGAAACTTTTGGTACGTTGAGTCCGCCCTTTCCTAGTCTTTCGATTTCCTCTTTCGAGCAACCGACGGTGAGTTTTCCGCCGATTATTGCGATTGTTGCGGGGATTGCGCCGTTTTCACGCACGATTTTTTCAACGCTCAAAGCCGTTTCCACGTTCTTGGGATAAGGCATACCGTGAGAGATAATCGTGGATTCGAGCGCAACGACGGGCTTGTTGTTTGCAAGCGCGTTTTTGACTTCTTCCGAAACGTTAAGATACTTGTTGATTTGCATATTTATTCCTCTGAAATTTTATTTTTCTTCGTTATTTTTTTACGTTGTTTTTTGCGTTATTTCCGTGTTATTTTCTACGAGTTTTTCCGCAAAAAAACGCTGTTTTTTATTGATTTTTTCCGCGAAAAATCGCTTATTTTCCCTCGTTTTTGTTGACGATTTCAAACGCTTTTTCCGCCGACAGTTCCTTGCATACGGTGTCTATCGAAGATACGGTGATTGTGGCGCACGCCGCCGCAAACGCCGCGCTCGATTCGGCGGACATTCCGTTTACGAAACCGTACACTATGCCCGACATAAAACTGTCCCCCGCGCCCGTCGTGTTCTTGACGTTCGTCTTGTAAAACGGAACGTGCGTAAAGTTGCCGTTATTATAACAATACGACCCCTTTTCGCCACAACTTACGAAAATCGTGTCGATGTTTCTTTGCGCTATGACTTTGCAAGCGGCAAGAGCGGACTGCTCGTCTTTGACTTCTATGCCCGACAGAATTTCCGCTTCATACTCGTTGGGTTTTATGCAATGCAGATTTTTGATTTTGTCGTTTGCGATGACCGTCTTTTTTGCCGAAACCGTGTCGAGGAAAATCGGAACTTTGACATTTTCTATCAAAAAGTCGAGGCAGTTTGGAATATTCGTGTCCGTGACGACGCATTGCGCGCCGTTGATGACGTCGAGATTTTTTGCGAGAAATTCGGGCGTGAGTTTGTCGAGAATACCCATAGAGGCAACGCCCACGAACATATCGTTGTCGACGTCGTTGACGGAAACGTAGCACGACGACGGCTCGTCCACGACGAGACTGTGCGAAAGGTCTATTCCCACCGAAAGCGCGTTCTGCTCTATCATATGCGCATTGAAATCCGTGCCCAAAACTGTGATTAACTCGACGTTCACCCCGAGCCTTGCAAGGTTTTCGGCGATGTTGCGAGAAACGCCCCCGCACGAGAGCGACGTTACGCCCGGGTTGCTGTCTTTGGTTTTGATTTTCGTGAATGTGGTGCAAGTTATATCGACGTTAGAGCCGCCTATAACGCAAACGTACGGTTTTTTCATACTTCTATTTTATTGCCGCAAATGTGCAAAGTCAATCCGCAAATTTTAATTATCTATATAATTAAACGACTTTTAATCTTGTTTGCCGTGATAACTTACTTTTGTTTGACAAAAAGAATGTAATTGAAAATATCGCGCGCGTATGATATACTTTTTTTGAAAGGCGAGACGAAATGAAAAGCAAAAAACATCAGAAATTATACGAACACTACGTCGACGTTATGGGCAAAGAACCGATTTTCAGTCTGCAACTGAAAAAGGACGTTTTGTCCGACGTTGCCGAGCAAATGAAACCCGTCACGACCTACGTTTTCGAGCCGACGGACGAGTTGCCGTTTTGGAAACTTTGCACGATAGGCGCAAGCGATTACGTTATGCCCGAGCGCGAAATCGGCTGGGGCAGAAAAGCAAATCGCCGCAACGAATACGTGATGTTCATATCCCCCGAAGTTGAGGTGTCCGACCCCACGGGCAACGAAAACGCCGATACGGGGTGGCTTTTTTTCAACTCTCTGCTCTGGGCAACCGCCGAGTATGCGTTCAACGAAAAGGACAACGTAACCGTTTCGGATACGATAGATATGGGACTTGACGGCAAATATCGCGGCGTTGTGCTACTGCTGCCCGAAGTGTTCAAAACCCCGCGTATCGTAAAGTGCTATATAAGCAAAAATCAGTATATTTCGATATTTCAGGTTATGCCGGTTACGAAAGAGCAACTTGAAAAGAAACTCAAAAAAGGCACGAACGGAATTTACTGGCTTATGGAAGAATTTTACACCCACGACGACGATTATAAACTCGTAAAATCCAAACCGCTCGCCACATTGTGAAACTATGGAAAAACATTTGATTGAAAGTTTAATTGCAGAAGAATATAGTCAACGATACTTTGATGAATGTCAATTCGTATGGCAAAATTACGTTCCGCAAAGAGGGCGCGCAAAGACTTTGCAAGGCGAATTGTTGAGAGAAATCGAAAGAATACGTTGCGAAGCGCAAGACAACGGAAACGTAAACTGGAACAACGAATACGCGAGGTATTGCGATTTTATATCTCGCTCTTTGACGGAACAATCGATTTTTTCCGAGAATCAAAAAGAAATCGTAATTGCGATTATGGCTTATATCAAGGACTGTGGAACGTATGCAAAAAAATATAACGACGGCGAAATCGACGACAGCGACGTCGAACCCGAAAAACTTGCATATACCGACGATAATCTGTACGATATTATCTGCGACTTTATAGGCAAATGCAAAAAGAACACCCCGAACCCATAAAACTGTAAAATAACGCAAAAACTATGGAAAACTTGAAAGAAAAAATAGAAAAGTATAAAAATCTCGCAAAAAAGAAGCCTAAATATTACGTTTCTATCGGCGATTTATATTCTGATGACGGCGATTTCAAAACCGCAACGATTTACTATCAAAAAGCCGTCGACAACGGCGTTTTGGCATATACTGTTCTTGGCGACACTTGGGGCTACCGCTCTCAATACAAAAAAGCGTTCGACGTTTATACGGAAGGCGCAAACAAAGGCGAAGCGGATTGTTTTGCCCGTCTCGGATTTTGCTATGAAACCGGTTATGTAAAAATCGATATTCAAAAAGCAATCGAGTGTTACGCCAAAGCCTCCGATTTAGGTGTGGCGGCAGCGGCAAGATCTCTCGGCGAATTGTATTATTTCAATACGCCGATTGAAGATTCCGAGATCGAAAACGTCAAAAACGCGCTGAAATACTACGAGCGTGCTTTTTATCTCGGCGACGTTCAAATCGCAAAAAAGATAGGCTTTATCTACTTAAACAATGAAGAACTGAAAGACGTTCCCAAAGCCATAGAGTGGTACGAAAAAGGATTGAGCCTCGGCGAATACTCTCTCAATTTTGACTTGGCGTATGTGTATCTGAACGACAGGTTTGTTCCGCACGACTACGAAAAAGGGTTGGCGTATTTAGCGGACGGCGTGAATCACAACGACCCCGAAAGCCTTTACTTGCAAGCTAGAATATACGAAGAAGGTTTGTACGGAATAGAACCCGATAAAAAGAAGTATATTCATTATCTCAAAAAGGCGGCGGCTCTCGAACAAGACGACGCTTTGCTCGATTTGGGATACTACTATTACAACAAAGGCAAATACGACGACGCGCTCGACTGCTTTGCGCTGTGCGAACTCGATTACGTCGGCGTGTACTGGTGTATGGCGACCATTTACGAAAACGAAAAACAAGATTATCAAAACGCGCTGTTCTATTATCGAATGGCGGCGGAAGAAGACTTCCCCGACGCACTCGAAAGATTGGCGGAAGCGTATCTCGGCGACGAGTTAGGACTCGAAAAGGACGAGAAAACCGCCCTTAAACTTTTCAAACGAGCCGCAAAACTCGGCAACGCCGCCGCAGAGTACAATCTCGGTATGGCGTACGCGTGCGGATATTACGGCGTGACGCCCGACAAGGATAAGGCAATATTTTGGCTCAAAAAGAGCGCGAAAGGCGAAAATCCTATGGCGTGCGTGCAAATGGGACTTTACAACCTCTACACCGTCAAAACGGACAAGGCGTACAAGAAAGCGTTTGAGTATTTTCAAAACGCGTACTATCTCGGCGAGGAAGAAGCGGTGATAAATCTCGGACTTTGCTATCTGCAAGGCAAAGGCATTGAAAGAAATCCGAAAGAAGCGGTAAAGTGTTTTACTGAAGCGGTGAAAAGGACAAATTCGGGCATTGCGTACTACAATCTCGGTTTGTGCTACGAAAACGGCTTCGGCGTGAGAAAGGACTACAAAAAAGCAATCGAAGCGTACGGCAAAGCGGTTGAAAACGGCGAGAGCGCAGGACTTGTCGCAATCAAGAATCTTTACCTCAAAACGAACGGAAGCACAGAGAAAAAAGACTGAAAAATACAAATTTTATAACGAAAAAAAGCGTGCTTTTCGCACGCTTTTTGCATTGTTTTTTATGGTATTTTTACCTATTTTTTTAAGTCGTTATCTGTTGAGAATCATATTTCTGATGTCCGCAACCGTGACTTTGATACGCGGATTCGACTTGATTTCCTCGCTGATTTTGTCGCGAGCGTGGATAACCGTCGTGTGATCTCTGCCTCCGAACATCTCGCCGATTTGCACGAGCGGCATAGGCAACAGTTCGGTGATAAGATAGATTGCAATCATTCTCGGTTCGACGATGTTTTTGGTTTTCTTTTTGGATATGATGTCCGCAGACGAGATTTTGAAGTATTTGCAAACCGCGTCCACGATTCCGCTTGCGTCGATGGTGTCGTTCTTTTCTTCGATAAATCCGCCGATTGCCTCTTTTGCAACGTCGATTGTGCAAACCGAACTGTTGGTGAGAGAACTGTAAAAAATCACGCGGTTGAGCAAGCCTTCCATCTCTCTGATGTTGGACGGCGCGATTTCGGCAATGAACTCGGCAACGTCGTCTTTAAGCACGAATTTGGATTGAGCGGCTTTGTTTTTGAGGATTGCCACTCTCGTTTCGGTGTCGGGAACTTGAATATCTACGGTAAGTCCGCAACCGAAGCGCGTACGCAGTCTGTCCGAAAGCGTCGTAAGGTCTTTCGGCGCGCGGTCGGACGTCAAAATAATCTGCTTGTTGTCTTGATAAAGGTCGTTGAAAATGTGGAAAAACGCCTCTTGCGTCGCTTCCTTGCCTATCAAAAACTGCACGTCGTCCACCATAAGCACGTCGCAAGAGCGGTATTTTTCTCTAAACTTGTTGTTTTCCTCGTTGGACTTGTTGCGTATTACATTGATAAGTTCGCTCACGAGCGCTTCCGCGCTGACGTAAAGAACGTTTACGTTCTTTTTGTACTTGAAAAGATAGTTGCCTATCGCGTGCAAAAGGTGAGTTTTGCCAAGACCTACGCCCGAGTAGATGAACAACGGATTGAAAGTCGTGCCGGGGTTTTCTGCTATGGTCTTGCAAGCGGCGAGCGCGTACGAGTTGGATTTGCCCTCGACGAAGTTTTCAAACGTGTACTTCTCTTGGAACGGGCATTTCTTTTTGCCCTTTTCTTCGGGGGTAAAGTTGGTGACGAAACCTTGATCTTCGATAAAGACCGTCTGTTTGTTCAGATATTCCGCTTTTTTGTCGGGGGTGATAATGATAACGTCGGTGATTTGAGGATTGTGAGAAGACACAACCTCTTTGATTGCGTCGCGATACCTCGAATCTATAGTCTTTTTTGCGTTTGCGGAAATGGTCGCAAGCACGATTGCGTTGTCGACAAAGCACACCGGCTCTAATTTGTCAATCCACACCTCGAAACTTATCGCCTGTATGGAAATGGACAAATCGTTTTTTGCGTCTTCCCAAAATTCTTCTATATTAATCATAGAATCGATTATACCAAAATCAAATACTTTTTCAAGCAAAAAATCCGAAAAGAAAACTTAAACACAAGATGTTGAAAAAAAATCCCGCTCGGGTTATACTTGTTGTGTATGAAAATTCTTTCGCTGGAACTCAAAAATTTCAGAAATTATCCATACGCCCTCGTTGACTTCGACGACGGGTTGAACGTCCTTTTCGGAAAAAACGCCAGCGGAAAAACCAATATGCTCGAAAGCGTGTATCTTTGCTCGGTTTTCCATTCCCCTCGCACAACCAAAGATAAGGAAATGATTTTGCTCGGACAAAGCAAGGCGCAAGTGAAACTCAACATCGAAAAGAGATTCAGAAAACACACGATTTGCTTGCAAATCGACGAGCAAGGCAAAAAGAAAGTCGCAGTGGACGGCATACCCGTAAATCGCGCGGGCGAACTACTCGGCATACTCGGCGTGGTGTTCTTTTCCCCCGACGAAATGAAACTCGTAAAGGAATCGCCGTCCGAAAGACGTCGCTTTTTGGACGTTGGCCTTTCGCAACAACAAAAGGCGTACTTCCTCGCCCTTCAACGCTACAACAAAACCCTCAAACAAAAAAACAATCTTCTCAAAGAATACAGATTCAATCCGAACGTGGACGATATGCTCGACGTGTGGGATACGGGGCTTGCAAAAGAAGGCGCGATTATCATTGAAAAGCGTATGGAATATATAGCAACTCTCAACGACGCGGCGGGAAAATTCCATAACGCGTTGAGCAGCGAAAAAGAAACGCTCACCCTCTCGTACGAAAGCGGCTCGAAAACCGACGTGCAAAAGGATTTGCAAGAGGAACTTTACAAAGCAATAGTCGCGGCAAGACAGAAGGACAAGGAACTCGGATTCAGCACGGTAGGTCCGCACCGCGACGATATAAAAATCGAGATAAACGGCAAAGACAGTCGCAAGTTTGCCTCGCAAGGACAGCAACGCACCATTGCGCTTGCAATGAAACTCGGCGAAGTGGTAATCTACAAAAACGAGATAGGCGAACCGCCCGTACTTCTTCTCGACGACGTGCTTTCCGAACTCGACAACACGCGCCAGACGTTGCTTTTGGAAATGACAAAAGGTTTTCAAACGATACTCACCTGCACCGAATACACGTTGCCGAATAAGGCAAAGAAGATAAGAATTAACGAAGGAACGGTTTTAGAGAATTAATAATTAATAATGAATAATTAATAATTGCGGGTGGGGTTTTACCCCACACCCCGAGGTGATTTGTCAAACCAAGT
>DKCG01000021.1:0-25874 GCA_002449145.1 Christensenella sp. UBA6880
CGCCATTCCGGCATTGAAATGTTTTTTTATCCTAAACTATGGGCGTGGCGGTCTTTGCGCAGACGCGGGGATGAATATGGTTCATTCGTCTGCCTATTCCGCCATTCCGGCATTGAAAGGTTTTGTTTTGATTGTATGAAATTGTAGCACCACCAAAAGAAATTGTAAAGCACAAACGAGCCTTTTTTACGCTTTTAAGACGGCATACATCAAACTGTTGAAGTCGGGCATACTTTCCGTGATTCCCGCCTCTACGATATGCAACCCTGCATTATCGATTTCTTTATCAAACGTGGCAAACGAAACCATTCTGCAAGAAGTGCCCGCCACTTTCATTACTCCGCTCGGATGTATGCGTTCTTGAATTTCGAATGCGGTCGATATGTCGCTTTTATGCTCGACTTCGCCGTCGCCCATAGAGCATACGAGCGCAAGTCCGTCCTTTGAAAGATGTTTTTTGATAAAATCGTAAAACTTCCTTCTGTCCTCGTCAAGCACAAGCATGTGTAGCACTGCGACGGCATAAACGAAATCGTACTTTTCGTCGCGCTCGCCGCCTATGCAATCTAAAATCGAAAAGCAATCCGCATACTCGGGCATTTTCTTTTTGCAATAAGAAATCGCCTCATGGGATATATCGGTTGCGGCAAGATTATAACCGCACGCAAGCACCGCGCGCGCATCTCTCCCCTCTCCGCAACCTATTTCGAGAATTTTTGCCGTTTTGTTTACGCCGTATTTTTCAAGCGTTTGCAAAACAATCGGCGTCGGATTCTCTCCCGCCCAACTGACGCCGCTCTCATGCGCCGACTTATACCTGTCCTCGTATGCCTCATAATACTTTTTCATAATCTGATTAATCGTGTTTTCGCATGAAAAAAGGAAACCGTTCGGAATCCTTTGTTCAGTCGCTATACTTGCAAGCCGTAGTTCATTCGGCTTTTGCCGCCTCGCTTTCCTTGGCTATGGTCGAGATGAGCATCTTCTTTATCTCAATACATTTTTCGAGAATCATTCTGTCCGAATAGTACGTTCCGCTTTCGATGAGCAACTCAATCCAGTATTCCGTTTCCGAACAATCTTTGAGCGCGTCCTGCAGTTTTTTGATGAAGTCCGCTTTGTCTTGCAAGCAGTATGCTTCCCTCACCCTTGCGCCGATACTCGCGCCCGACAGCATAAGTTGATTGACAAGCACGGTTTCGCGCTTATCGATTTTGATTTGGTTGCAGAGTTTGATAATGTCGAGAGCAAACGATTTCGATTTTTGAGCGAGCGGACTTTCCATACTATTCCCTACCTTTGATTGCTACGGATATGATAGCACCGAATCGCAAAAAAGTAAATAGTGATTTGAGCGTTTTGTGTCGATAATAGCGAAAAGAATAAGCCGAATAGAAAAGCAACTCACACATTTGCTCGTCGCAGACGAATTTCAAGCGTTTTGCGCATTTCACAAATTCGCGTAGCGGATTTATTTCGTAAAAAATATCTCGCGAATTGCGAGATATTTTTTTGGAGGCATCACCCAGACTTGAACTGGGGGTGAGGATTTTGCAGACCCTTGCCTTACCTCTTGGCTATGATGCCATACGCCACTTTGGGGTGATGCCCTTTCGTGGCTATTCGTTGGAGCGGGAGACGGTGTGGTCGCTTTCGCGACAACCTTCGGTGCGAACCCGCTTCGCGGGTCTGCGATTGCATCGCACTTCACTACGTGAAGCCGAATCCCGTCAATCGATTGCTCGATTTTCAAAGATTCTATTTCACTCACACTGTCATTACTTCCGTTGGAGCGGGAGACGGGATTCGGACCCGCGACTTTCACCTTGGCAAGGTGACACTCTACCACTGAGTCACTCCCGCACTCGATTGCTTTAACAATATATCAAAAACAAACGGATTTGGCAACAACTTTTTGAAAGTTTGCGCCATATTCTCTTTATTTTTGTCTATTGCAAAGCGCGTCGGCAAAATCGGACAATTCTTTTGCGCCCGAAAAGTTCAAACTTATCTCTCTTGCTCTCTGCGTTTTATCGTTGAGCAAAGCGCGCGTTTCGTCCGCGCCGAGCACCGATACGATGCTTCCTTCCTCGCCCTCGTCCAAAAGGTCGTCGGCAAGTTGGAACGCAACGCCGATATTCAAAGCGTATTCACCGATGTTTTCTATCTGCTCGAAGTCCGCGTTCGCGCATATTGCGCCCGAGGTAAACGCGCCGACGATTAAAGCGGCGGTTTTTTGCGAGTACATATCGAGGAAATCGTCCGCAATCTCGCAACCGTGCAAATCGTTCGCTTGCCCGATCACCATACGTTTTGCCGCAAGCGTTAACTCTTGCGCCGCCCTCGCAAAATGCGAGCCGTACACTCTTGCGCCGTCAAGCAACACGCACGAGGCGAGTGTGAGAAGTTGGTCGCCTATCAAAATACCGTTTGCGTGTCCGAACTTTTTGTGTACGGAAAGTTTGCCTCTGCGATAGTCGTCGTTGTCCATCGCGGGCAAATCGTCGTGTACGAGCGAATAGTTGTGGATAAGTTCGACCGCAACCGCAAGACGTATAACTTCGTCGACTTCGGCGTCTTTGCCTATTGCGCGCGCGCCGTAATACACGCAAAGCGGGCGCACGCGTTTGCCGCCGTCGAGCGCGGCGTAGCGCATACCCTCGTCAATGACGGAATTGCCCTCGCCTATTGCGTTTTTGAGCGACTGCTCGAACATAACGAGAAATTCGTTTTTGTCAATCGTCGAGATTTTCATAGTCAGTCGAGTTTCAGTTCTTCGGTGAGATTGTTGATGTCGTCCACGAGCAAAGCGAGTTTGCCTTTTTCGGCTTTGAGGTCGGCAATGCAAATCTTGCTAAGTTCTATACCCTTTTCAAAAGCCTTGACCGCCTCGTCAAGAGGAATGTCGCCTTCGAGTTGTTTTACGATTGCTTCGAGTTCGCCCAAAGCGTCCTCAAACTTTTTGATTTCAGCCATTATTTTTCACCTCGAAAATTTCTATTTTGTTTACTTGCGCCTCTATCGCGCCGTCCGAACCCGTAGCCGTGACGGTATCGCCGATTTTGAGATTCGCAACCTTGTTTATGGTTTTGCCTTGCGTTTGGATTCTGAAATATCCGCGCTTCAAAGTTTTGAGCGGCGAGAGGTTGTCGAGCGAGGATATAGCCTTGTCCGCCCTTGCGTCCGCAATCTCGAATTTCCTCTCTATCTGCGATTTTGCTCGTTGTATAAGAAACTCGATTTTGTGTCCTCTCTGCAAATAGAACTCGGAAGCGAGCCGCCTCAACTTGTTGCAACTTATCTGCACTGCCGAACTTTTCCTCTCGTACGCACGCGAAGCGTTGACGGAAAGCCTGCGCATATTCTGTTTCAATTCGTCTGCGAGCGCATAGTAGTCGTACGCCACGAGTTCGCCTGCCGCCGTCGGGGTTGCCGCGCGTTTGTCGGCAACAAAGTCGCAAAGGGAAAAGTCGGTTTCGTGTCCGACCGCGGACACGACGGGCGTTTTCATTTTGTACACCGCTCTGACGAGCGTTTCGTCGTAGAACGGCGCAAGGTCTTCGAGCGAGCCTCCGCCCCTTGCAATCACGATGACGTCGTAGCCGAGATTGTCAATGCGTTCGAGCACTTTTGCAATTTCCTTGCCCGCGCCCTCGCCCTGCACTCTCACGTCTTTGACTACGATGTCGATGACGGGATTTTTGCGCCTTATCGTCGTCACGATGTCGCGAATGACCGCGCCCGTTTTGGACGTGACGACAAGCACGTTTTTGGCAAATTGCGGAATGGGCTTTTTGTGCGCCTCGTCAAACAAACCTTCCTCTTGCAGTTTTGCTTTGAGTCTTTCAAATTCCAAAAACAGCATACCTTGTCCTACGGGGGTCATAGAACTGACTTGCAACGAGAGTCTGCCGCCCTTGACGTAGTAGTCGAGCGAGCCGCGCGCAATGACGCTTTCGCCGTCTTTGGGAACGTAGGTTTTTTGCGCGTAGAAACACACGCAGGAAAGTTGCGAGAATTTATCCTTCAAAGTGAAGTATGCGTGCGGTCCGGAAAACTTGTAGCCCGAAATCTCGCCGAAAACTTCCAAACCTTTGAATATCGGGGCGTCAATGCACGATTTTATCGTGGCGTTAACCTCGCTTACGGATATTGTATTTTCAGAAAATGGGGTTTTATCTGACACAATCGACACTTTATACACCTTTTTTGCAGTAAAACACCGATTTTTCGGCATTTTTGCACCGTTTTTGAGTTAAAAAATCCCGAATTATCAAACATTTGCACGTCAATTCTGCGTCGTTTGAAAATTTCGGGATAGTTTGGCAACGTTTAGTCTATATCTTTCACTATCTTTGCAAGCACACCGTTTACGAAAGAGCCGGATTTGTCCGTGCCGTACTTCTTTGAAAGTTCGACCGCCTCGTTTATTACCACTGCGTTCGGCGCGGTATGTTCGATAAGTTCGTACGTCGCAACCAACAGCACTGCGTAGTCGGGACGATACACTCTTTCGAGCGTGTAGCCTTCGAGGTGGCTTTCGATAATCTTTTTGAGTTTCTCGTCGTTCGTTGCAACGCCGAGGTACGTCGAGTTGATATACTGTCTGTCGTCTTCGGTGAGGTCGCTGTCAACGAGCATCAATTCCAAAGTCGACTCGTTCACCGAGCCGTAGAAGGTGTACTCGAACACCAGTTTGAACACGTTTTCTCTTGCTATTCTTCTCATAATTATTGCGCTACGTTTACCGTGACAACCTGCACGTTTACGGACTGAACCTTAAACTTGGTTGCGCCTTCGATTTGTTTTTTGACTTTCTCTTGCAAAACCGCCACTTGCGCCGGGACGCTGTATCCCAAATCGATACTCACAAAAAAGTCGACGGTGACCTTTTCGTTGGGCAAAACGTATACGGACACCGCGCCGCGATTGCGCTTTGAATTGAGAAGGCGTATGCCCTCGACGTCTTGCGCCGCTTCGGTTGCGAGCGAAACGAGTACGTCGTTCAATACCGGTGATTTTTCTTTTGCCATATTCGACCTCTTTTTTGATTATTATATCACACGCAAAAAATTATATCAACCGCTCGCAAAAATTATTTTGAGCGTAAAGCGGCGCAAGAAAACGAAAGCGCACCGCTCTTGCGATGCGCTCTATCTTACCCCCCCCCTATGTCAGTTGAAAGGAATAACTTTGACCTCTGTCGGTTTGAACGTGGTTTCGGACACGACGACGGAAAGAATCTGATTTGCTTGTTCGGGCGTCAATTCGCTCTGCCCGACCACGATACTCACGCCCTTGTCGCTTATCGTGACGATTGCGTCCTCGAATCCACTGCCCTTGATGAGAGTTTCCAGAGCAAGTTCTTTTTCCATTCTTTCCACAAGCAACATTTTTTGTTCTTGCGCCGTGGTCTTTGCGCTTTCGGAACTGTCTTCCGAATTCATAATTGCGTCAAGATACAAGAACTCGGATTCTCTCGTTGCGTCGCGGTCGCTTCTCGCCGCCGCAAAGAAGGTTTGCGTTACGGTGTTTTGTTGTCCGATTGTGTCGTCGGACGTCTTGTTGAGTTTGTCGCTCAAAACGAAGTTCAGTACGCCCGTTGCAACGAGCAAGGCAACCATAACCGACAAAACGATTATCTTTTTGGTTTTTGCTTTCATTTTCATATATTCCTCCTATAGGTTCTCATTTTGTGCGACTCATAACGCTCACGATTTCGGAATCCACGCCGAGCGCAGACGACGCCGCTTGCAAAAGTCTGAGCCTTACGAGCGGATTGTTTGCGCCGTCCGCAATGACCAGTACGCCGACCACCTGCCCCGACGATTTGGTTATCATCGTTTCCACTTCGCCCGCGCCTTCCACCGAAGAAAGTATGCTCGAAAGTCTCGTTTCCTCGTCGTTCTGAAAGGTCTGCGCGCTCTGTTTCGTCGTCGCTACGTTAGAGTATATGATGAGCGCGATTGCAATTATGAATATCAAAACGATAATCTTTATATTTTTTATCCCTTTGATTTTCTCGAAAACGCCTTTCGCGTCGGCTTTGATTTTGTCAATTCCTTCGCTCATATCAAAATATATATCGAGTGCTTTTCAAATATTCCGCAAATTTTATAAAAGGCGTAAAAAGCGGCAAAATATCCATAAAAATTCAATGTAAAATCGCGCCGAAAATCGTGCTTTTCGCGCGCACGCGCGCACGCGAATTTTTGATGTACCTGCGGGCGCGCGTGCGCGCGCATAAAGGCGTTTTTAAGGCGTTTTTCGCTGTGCTAAAATCGAATTTTAATAGTTATTTTCCCGTTTTAATTCGTATTTTTCGCAGTTTTCAAAACGCGTTTTTTTGCTGTTTTCAAGCGGAAATTCAAATCAAAAATCGCTGTAAATAACCCTAACTATATTCTTTGAAACGTTCAGCGTTTCGGAAGCGATAGCGACGATTTTTTCGCCCGATATTTGCGTTTTTTCAACGTATACCCAAATGCTCGTCGCAACCGTTCCGTTGTAATTTATCTCTACCCTACTCTCGCACCCCTCGTTTTTAAGAGCAAGACGCACCTTTTCGCTCGACTTCAACGTAAGGTCAAGCCCGGTCGAAACGCTCGTATCGTTTTTAGAAAACATATCGTCGACGTTCAACGTCCATTCCGCTTTGGCTATGGTCGGAATTATCGAAGCGATTGCAAACACGACGAGCAGCGAGAACGCGCCCTTGATATACTTCGTGCTTTTTCCGTTCGGCAAAACTATTTCGAGAAGCACGCCGAGGCATATCACCCCCACTACCGACATTATCCACGCACTCATATCACACCCCGAAATTGCAAGACGATATTAAAAGCATAAGCAGCAAGAAGAACAAGAACGCAACGCCCGCAAGCGCGGTTACGAGCAGATTCATATTTTTTGACACCGAAAACAGCAGTCCCGACGTTCGCGAATCGCCGAGCGGCTCGCATATGGCGGAAGTGAGTTTAAGCACGAGCGAGAATATCACCACTTTGAGAACGGGAAAAGCGGCAACGGCGCACAACACGATTGCGCCTGTATAGCCGAGCGCGTTTTTGACGAGTACGACCGAAGCCGTGAGCAAATCGAGTCCGTCGGACAAATAGCCGCCCAGAATGGGAACGTAACTCGAAACCGCGAATTTTGCGACGTTGAATCCGAATTTGTCAACCGCACTGCCCGTTACCCCTTGCACCGTGAGAAAGGTTGCGTATATGCCGAACGCTATGCCGATAAGCCAACCCGAAGCGGACTTTATGAGTTTTGCGAGTTTGTCGAGTTTGACCGTCGTCGAGATGTTGCCCACGACGCAAAACACTATGCACGCGATAAACGCGGGCAAAACCACCGTCGTTACGAGTTTCATAATGAACGTGCTGAGCACCGCCATAAGCGGCGAATACCCCGCGACCGTCGTCGTCGCGCCGAGTGCGGAAAGCAAGGTCAACAGCACGGGAAAAATCACGTCCGCAAACTTCGACATCGCGTTTATCGCGTCGCTCACCGTCTTTATTATGCTTGCGATTCCGCTCATCAGCACGATGACGATTGCCGAATAACAAACCGTGTGAACGACCTCTGTCGTCGAGTTGTTGAGGAAGTCGCCCGTGAGCGAACACAGCATATTTTTCAAAAGGCAGATTATGACTATCGTCAAAAAACTCGGCAAAAACGACAAAAAATATCTTCCTGCCGATTTTGAAAGCAAGGTTATGAAACTCTCGTAAAAACTGTGAGGTTCGCCGCTTACGAGAGATTTTAGCGCGTGCTTTATATCTTCAATCGACACTGCCTCGCTTTCCTCTTGTCCGAGCGAATCCAAAAACTCTTGCAACGCTTTGAGGTCGAGTCCATCGATAACCTCGTCGACCGTCGAATTAAATTCTTTTTCTATTTCTTCTTGCGACTTTTCGGCGGCATAGGCGTACTTGCCGTCCGAGAAAACGCAAAAAGTCAGCGCGAAAAAGCATATGAAAAACACGCAAAAAACCGCAAAAAAACGGCGTTTTTTCGCACTTTTTTCAACGTGAATCAAAGGCTTGATTTTGACGAAAAACTCGGATTTTCTCATATGGTCGAAACGAGCGCGGACACCACGTCCACAAGAGATTTGACGATTGAAATGCTCATCAAAAATATAGTGATTTTGCCGCCAAATTGCAGTTTTTGCGCAATGGAATCGCACCCCGCGTCCGTTGCGACGGACGACGAATATTCAGTAAGATACCCTATGCCGATAATCTTCAAAACTGCCGAAAACACCTCGTCGTTTATGCCGCTTTTTTCGACGATAGAGTCGAAAGCAAGCACCACTTCCTGAAGTGCGGACAACATACTTATAACCATAACGACGCCCGTCGCTATGGTTGCAAATACGCTAAATTCGGGCTTTGAATTTTTGAGCAACGTCACCGCGACTATGCCTGTCAAAGCAATTCCGACAAGTTTGAAAATCATATATACCTTCTGTTTTCTCGCAATTCAAACGAGTATGTTTCGACAATATACGATGTTTATTGTGCCAAAACGTATCAATAAAGTGCCAGTATCGACTTAAGCGTGTCAAAAAGGCCGCCGAGCATATCAAGCACCAGAACCGCCACTATGATAAGTCCCGCAAGCGTTGCGAACGTTGCGATTTCGTCGCGGTCGCTCTTTTTCAGTATCACGCAAACGATTGCCGTGAGCAACCCTACACCTGCGATTTTCAATATAATGTTTACGTCCATATTTTCTTCCTCACGCCAAAATCAACATTATCGCAATGCCCAAAAGCACGCACAGTTTGAAGTACATTCCGCCGAGTTTTTTGCTCTCGTCCTCACACTTTGCTTTCTTCGACTCGAACACGTTTTCGTAGTAGCCTATATGCGAAAGTTGGTCGTCGAGCGCGGTCTTTCCCAGTGCCGAAAAGAAGTCCGCAATCTGCTTTTTCTCGTCGTTTTTAAGAAGCGAAACCAAAGTGTTTTCGTAAACGAAAGTCTGTCCTTTTTTTGCAAGGTCGAGCCACGTTTCCACCGTCTTTTCAAAATCGCCGTTTCTGCCTTTCAAAAAGTTTTCGGCAACGTCGGGCATCGGCGTTTTTTTCATAGAGAGTTCGGTCGCCACACACTTTGCAAACTCGCACGCCGACTTATAATACATTGTCCTCGACTTGTATCTTCTCTTTATCAGCAAGCCGACGTAGCACGCAATCAGCGCAAGCAAGCCGCCTGCAATCAGCCTCAATATCTCGCTCATATCTTTTTCTCGACTATTGCGCCGACGGGATTTTTGCCGAGAACGTACACAACGTCGAACGCCTCGATTAACGACGCAAATTCACTGCTTTGCACGCTTTCGACGCTCTCGCCGTGCAACGTCGCAAACACGCTCACGCCGCACCTCATAACGTCGAGAATTGATTTTACGTCCTCGATTCCGAACAACTCGTCCGTGACGATAATATCGGGGTTCATCGCCCTCACGCAGTTTTCGTACGCGTCCTTTTTCGGCACACCGCTCACGACTTCTACGTCACCTATATCGAGAAGCGGCACGCCCTTCGACATTGCGCAAAGTTCGTACCTTTCGTCGATTACCACAACGTTGAAACGCTTTGAGGCAATGCGAGCAAGTTCCCGAAGTAACGTCGTCTTTCCACCGCCCGTAGGCGAAACTATAAGCGTGTTGCGTAGTTTTCCGTCCTTGAATACGTCTGCGGCGATTTTGTCCGCAATGCCTTTGATTTGGTGCGGCACGCGAATCACCAAAAACGCAACGTTCTTTATGCCCATAAGTTTGCCGCCTTCGAGCACGCCCTCGCCGCCCACGCCGATTCGATAATGCTTGCAAGGGACGTATCCCCTTTTCATCTCGTCGGAAGCACTGTAAAAGGACATATTCGTCGCGCGTGCCAAAACGTCCTCGACGTCCTTTTGCGTGACGACATACGGCGCGCCGTAACTCGACACGACCTTTCTTTTGCCGTCAACGCCGCAAGCAAGCAAAGGTCTGTCCACCCTCACGCGCAATTCGGCAATACTCTTTTCGTCGCCGACCATTTTGGCGATTCTCTCGCCGAGCAAATCTTCAAGCATACAAAACTATATGCCGAGCGTAAAGAGCAAATAGCAATGCGACAAATTTAGCCTTTTTTCGCAATCGAAAATAAATAGAAAACTAAAAGAAAATTTGATTAAACGGATATTGGATTTTATAAAACAAAAACGTTTTGTAATTCGAAAGTATTAACTAAGAGTCTGAAACGGATGAAGAACACACACTATTATCTGAGTGCCCAAACAGGTTAAGAAACGTTGTCAAGAGTCTGAAACGGATAATATTGTGTTAGAGAAACATCTAAACGCACCAAACAGGTTAAGAAACGTTGTCAAGAGTCTGAAACGGATGAAGAGCGCGAAAAAACCCTTTTGACGCTCGCCCAACGTACTTTTCGTACGTGACGAGTGGCAAAAGGGTTTTGACAAAGCTATTCGCCGTTTCAGACTCTTGACATATATTCGCCGGTGCGAGTATCGATTCTTATAGTATCACCCTCGTTGACGAACATAGGAACTTGAAGTTCGTAACCGGTTTCTACGGTTGCGGGTTTGGTGGCGTTGGTTGCGGTGTTACCTGCAACTGCCGGCTCGCATACGGTGATGAGAAGTTCGACAAAGTTTGGCGGTTCGACAGAGAACGGTGCGCCTTGGAAGAACTTCATAGTGACGTTCATATTCTCTTTGACGAAGTTGAGAGCGTCTTCGACTTGGCTCTTGTTGAGCGGAATTTGCTCGTAAGTGTCAGCGTCCATAAAGTAATAGAATTCGCCGTCGTTGTAGAGGTATTCCATAGTTTTTGTTTCGATGTGTGCAAGTTCAAATTTTTCGGTGGGGTTGAAAGTTTGTTCGAGCACGGCACCCGTGACGACGTTTTTCATCTTGGTGCGAACGAAAGCAGCGCCCTTGCCCGGTTTGACGTGCAAGAAATCTACTATGGTCATAATCTTGTTGTCATAGAGGAAAGTGATGCCCTTTCTCAAATCGCCTGCCATAATTTGTGCCATAATGATATTCTCCTAAATATGTATGTTTTGTATTGTTGCGTTAAATCCCATAAGGTATTTTAACACCATATGCGCCGCAATGCAAGTTTTACGCAAAATATTGCATAAACCTCGATGCGGCACGGTATAGTTTTTTTTCAAAAACTTACTTTGCGTACTCTACGCTGCGAACTTCTCTGATGACGTTGACTTTGATTTGTCCCGGATAATCGAGTTCGTTTTCGAGTTTTTGCGCAATCTCTTTTGCGAGGAACACGGTCGAAGCGTCGTTGACTTGTTCGGGTTTGACCATAACGCGAATTTCTCTGCCCGCTTGGACTGCGAAAGTTTGTTCGACGCCGTCGAAGGATTTTGCGATGTCTTCGAGTTTCTCGATACGTTTGACGTATGTTTCGACGGATTCGCGTCTTGCGCCGGGTCTTGCGCTCGATATAGCGTCGGCGGCTTGAACGAGAACTGCGTCGATAGTCTGCGGTTCGATGTCGTTGTGGTGCGCCGCGATTGCGTGAATAACCTCATTGCTCTCGCGATATTTCTTTGCAAGCTCAACGCCGAGTTGTATATGCGTGCCTTCGAGTTCGTGATCTACGGCCTTGCCTATATCGTGAAGTAAGCCCGCTCTCTTTGCTATGCGAGGATCCAATCCCAATTCGGATGCCATGATGGCTGCAAGAGAAGCGACTTCTATCGAGTGTTTGAGCACGTTTTGTCCGTAACTGGTGCGATATTTAAGTCTGCCGAGAATCTTGATAAGTTCGGGATGCAAGCCGTGTACGCCCACTTCGAACGCCGCTTCTTCGCCTGCTTCCTTGATGCCTTGCTCGACTTCCTTTCTCACCTTGTCCACCATTTCCTCTATGCGAGCGGGGTGAATACGACCGTCGGTGATGAGTTTTTCGAGAGTGAGTCTTGCGACTTCCCTTCTTACGGGGTCGAAACTCGAAAGAGTTATGACGTCGGGGGTGTCGTCGATGATGAGGTCTACACCCGTCGCGCTTTCCAGAGCGCGAATGTTTCTGCCCATACGTCCGATGATTCTGCCCTTCATCTCGTCGTTTGGCAATGCCACGACGGATACGGTGTTTTCGGTTGCGGTGTCTGCGGCGCAGCGTTGAATCGCTTGCGTGATGATGTTTTGCGCCTCTTTTACCGCGTTGTCTTTTGCTTCCTGAATGAGTTGTTTTGCGTCGTTCGCACTGCTCTTTTTAACGCTTTCGAGCAATGCGTCTTTGAGTTCTTGCGACGCTTCCTCTTTGGTCATACCGGCAACTCTTTCGAGTTCCTTCTGCATAGTTTGTTGAGCGTTGTTGAGTTCGTTTTCAATGCCTTTCAAACGCTCTTTTGTTTCTTCGATTTGCTTTTGCGATCTTTCCACGTCCTCGATTTTCTTGTCGAGAGCGGCGTCTTTTTTGTCAAGAGCGTCCTCTTTCTTGTCGAGGGTCGCCTCTTTTTGAGCGAGGCGGTTTTCGGTGCGCTGCCAATCTTGCTTGCGCTCTTTGGTTTCGTTCTCGAAATCAATGCGCATTTTGTTCATTTGTTCTTTTGCCTCGAGCATACCGTCCTTGCGAATGGTCTTTGCTTCGAGATTTGCTTCTTCGATAATTCTTGCCGCTTCGCGTTTCGCATTGCCAATTTTGTTTTGAGAATAGACTCTGTAAACGATGAAACCGATCAGCGCGCCTACGACGAGTGCACAAGCCGCCGCGATTCCGGCAGCCGCGCCCGGGGTGAGAGCAGCAATCAGAAAATTGAAATTCCCGGTCATAGTCGACCTCCATATATATAATCAAAACCACACGAGAAAGCAAAAATACGGTTATACGGAAAGTTTTTTCAAACCGAGAAAAACCCAAGATTTAATATGCAAACTTTGTATCTATACCAAATATTGTTTTCAATATATAGTTTTGTCTTATATAGTATATACTATTTATAGCGTTTCGTCAATGCGGAAGTCTCAAAAAAAATCGCTTTTCGGCAATGAAAAGCGATTTTTGTTCAAATCGAGGTTTTATGAGACGAAAATTACTTATTAAGTTCGTATTTTTCGCGGATTTTCGCGTCGAGTTCTTTGAAAACTTCGGGGTTGGACTTCAAGAAATCCATAGCCTTTTCTCTGCCCTGTCCGATCTTCTCGTCGTTGTAACTGAACCAACTGCCGCTCTTTTGTACGAATCCGTTTTCGACGGCGAGATCCAAAACGCAACCCATATTTGAAATACCAGTGCCGTACATAATGTCGAATTCCGCAACTTTGAACGGGGGCGCGACTTTGTTCTTGACGACTTTTGCTTTGACGTGGTTGCCCACGATGTCGCTGCCGTCTTTGAGGGTGTCCGCTTTTCTGATTTCGATACGCACTGAAGCGTAGAATTTGAGCGCTTTGCCGCCCGTGGTGGTTTCGGGATTGCCGTACATAACGCCGATCTTCTCTCTCAACTGATTGATGAAGATGATCGTGCATTTGCTCTTTGAGGAAGCGGCGGTGATTTTGCGAAGTGCTTGCGACATAAGACGCGCTTGCATACCGACGTGGCTGTCGCCCATATCGCCATCGAGTTCGGCTTGCGGCGTGAGCGCGGCGACGGAGTCGATGACGATGATGTCGATTGCGCCGCTTCTGATGAGCGTTTCGGTGATTTCGAGCGCTTGCTCGCCGCTGTCGGGTTGCGATATGTAGAGGTCGTCGAGGTTTACGCCGAGTTTAGATGCGTAAACAGGGTCGAGAGCGTGCTCGGCATCGACGAACGCCGCCGTGCCGCCTTCCTTTTGCACTTCCGCCACGCAGTGAAGCGCAACGGTCGTTTTGCCCGAAGATTCGGGTCCGTAGATTTCGATTATTCTTCCCTTCGGGATACCGCCGATGCCGAGCGCGACGTCGAGCGTCAAACAACCCGTCGAAATCGCTTCGACTTTGGGGATTTCAGTTTCGCCCAAGCGCATAATCGCACCTTTGCCGAAGTCCTTTTCTATTTTTGCGAGCGCAAGTTGCAGGTTGCGTTCCTTATCGGTTGACTTATCCTGAATTTTGTCTGCCATAGTAGTTCTCCTTTATATCCTTTCGCCCCTTTAAGGCAAATGTTTTTTCTTTGATTATATTATGTCACGTTCAATGTACCGAAATCGGTGCATTAAAGTCGCAAAATATCCCCTTTCAAATATCTTATGAGATAGAATAACGCAACGTTGGAAGTTGCCGTCCGTATCTCGTTGCGACTGCCCGAAAATCTGCGCTCGAAGACGGTGATAAACTCGCCGCCCCCAACTGCGATGTAGACGAGCCCAACGGGTTTTCCCTCGTCGCCGGTCGGACCTGCAAGTCCCGTCGTTGCCAAAGCGATGTCAACGGGGCGTTTGCAAAGGCCCTTGACCATTGCGTATGCGGTTTCTCTGCTCACCGCACCGTAGTCTGCAAGCACGGATTTGGGAACGCCGAGCCTTTCGACCTTCGAGGCGCGATTATAGCATACGATACCCTCGTAAAAATTCGCACTGATTCCCGCAATGCTCGTAAGTCTCGAACAGATTTCGCCGCCCGTCAGACTTTCGCCTACGGCGAGAGTGCGGTTGTTCATCCTCAAAAGCCTTGCCGCGATTTCTTCGAGCGAGCCTTCCGACGCCGAATACACTTCTTCTTCAAAGACGTTGTACACTCTGCTCTTGACCGTTTCGAACACGTCGCGACTTGCGTCGCTCGTCATCGTTATGGTAGCGTCGAGGCAGTTTTCCTCAACCGAAAAATTTACGCCGAATCCCTCGAAAACTTTGAGTTTCGAGAGAATTTCCTCTTTGCTAAGTCCGCAGATTTTGACGATTTCTTTTATCATTTTCGGTTATCTAACTTGACGAATCGCTTTTTACGAGCGTTATTGCTCGTGATTTTGCGTTATTTTGCTTGGTTTGTTTCTTCGCTTTCGCTTATCTTTTCGGTGTCGCCATCTTGTTTAAGAACGTGCTTGTTTTTCAAGACGTAGTTGAGTCCGCTGTACACCGCAAAGAACGAGCCGATATAGAACACGATTGTGCCTATCCAACCGAGTGCGGGATGAAGCCCTGCGAGCATAAGCACGGTTACGCCGACGTCGAGGCATACGGTTTTGATTTTGCCGTAAATGTCAGCCGCAAGCACGAGTCCTCTCGAAGCCGCAATGGAACGGAACACGCCTATCATAAGTTCTCTCGAAAGGATTATGCCCGAAAGCAAAGCGATTACGAGCGCGTTGTGCGGATAAACGCCGCCCATCGAAAGTCCGTCGCGGAACAGAACGATAAGGAACAGCATAACCACGATGACGACCTTGTCCGCGAGCGGGTCTAAAAACTTGCCGAGCATAGACACGGTGTTGGTTTTTCTTGCGATGTGACCGTCGATAAAGTCTGTTGCGCAGCAGATTGCGAACAAAACCGCCGCTATGACAATCAACGCGATATGCGCCCCTTGCGATACGTTTGCAAGTTCCGCCGCAATGAACATCGCGATTGTCGGAACAATCAAAAATATGCGCGCTATTGTGATTTTCGTTGCGAGAGTGATTTTCATTTTATTACCTTTCCCACAAGGTCGATACCGTCGCTACCCGTGATTTCGACGTCGTAAAACTCGCCTATTCTCACTTCCTCGTCCGACTCGAACAACGTCACGTTGTCGATGTCGGGTGCTTGGGTTTGACTTCTTCCGACGAATTTTTGTCTGTCGTAGTCGATGTCGTCGTATATGACCTTGATTTTCGAGCCTATCAACTCTTTGTTGCGGCTCTTGATTATTTTTTCTTGAATGGCACGCAATTTGTTTGCGCGCTCTTCCTTTACCGACTCGTCGAGATGTCCGTCAAGTTTGTCGGCAGGCGTGCCTTCTTCCCTCGAATACGCAAAGAATCCCGCGTAGTCGAATTTGACTTCCTTGACGAATTTTTCGAGTTTCTCGAACTGCTCTTGCGTTTCGCCGGGGAATCCGCAAATGAACGTCGTGCGCACCGCAATTCCTGAGTTCTTGAGTTTGGCGATAAGTTCCCTTATGCTCTTTTCGTTTGTTCTGCGGTTCATACGTTTCAAAACGTCGTCGTCGACGTGTTGAAGCGGAATATCCATATATTTTGCGATTTTATCGTTGTTTTCGACGTATTCGATAAGTTTGTCGTCCACCATTTCGGGATAGAGATACAAGAGGCGAATCCACACAAAATCGAGCTTTGAAAGTCTATCCAAAAGTTCGATTAAGTGCGGTTTTCCGTCGGAATCCGTTCCGTATCTCGTCACGTCCTGCGCAACCAAAATGAGTTCTTTCACGCCGTCGTCGGACAACTTTTTCGCTTCGCGAATCAAGTCTTCGAGTTTTTCCGAGCGGTACTTGCCCCTTATGGACGGAATGGCGCAGTAAGTGCAATGATTGCTGCAACCGTCCGCGATTTTGAGATACGCGTAGTGATACGGCGTGGTAAGCACTCTGTCCGAATAGAAAGCGTCGAGATTTGCGCAATTAAGCACCTTTTCGCCTTCCTCTACGTCCTCGATAGTCTTCAAAATCGCGTCGTAGTCGGCAATGCCGAGTATGGCGTCAACTTCGGGAAATTCCTCTTTGAGCGTATCCGCGTATCTTTGCGCAAGGCAGCCAGTCACTATGACTTTTTTGCCCTTGCCCGCATTTTTTGCGGCAATCGCGCTCAAAATCTCGTCTATGGATTCTTCTTTTGCTTTGTCGATAAATGCGCAGGTGTTGACGACGATAACGTCGGCTTCTTCCTCGCTACCCACGAGCGTATGTCCGCCGCCCACGAGGCGAGAGAGCATTTTTTCGGTGTCTACCCTGTTTTTATCGCAACCGAGCGATATTGCGCCTATTTTCATTCGTCGTCGTCCTCGTTCTGCGCTGAGGCTCTGAGTTCTTCAAGTTCCTCGTAAGTGATGTTGACCTTTTTCTTTTTGGGGTCGTGTTCGTCGGGTGTAAGATAGCCCATAAGGTCCATTTTGTCGTAAATCTTTGCCGCCTTAGGCCAGCCGAGTCCCAGACGACGTTGCATAAATGATATGCTTATAGGCGCATCTTGTTCCTCACGAAGTTCTATGCCCAGTTGCAAAGCGTCGAAAAGTTCGGGCGGGATCTTATCCTTGTCGTTGCCGCGCTGTTCTTTGGATTGAGAGGGCTTTTCTTCCTCTTTGTCCTTGAAAATAGCGTCTTTGATATTGTTGTCGAAGTACGCGTCGTTTTTGGATTTTACGAAATCCACCACTCTCTTGACTTCTTCGTTAGAGATAAATGCGCCTTGCATACGTTCGAGGTCGTTTGCGCCCGGCATCATATACAGCAAATCGCCGTAGCCGAGCAGTTTGTCCGCGCCGACCGTGTCGAGAATGGTTTTGCTGTCGAAACTCGACGTAACCTTGAACGCCACACGGCTCGGGAAGTTGTTTTTGATAGTACCGCTGATGACGTCGACGGACGGTCTTTGCGTTGCGAGCATAAGGTGAATACCCACCGCACGCGCAAGTCTTGCAATACGGTTTACGGTGTCCTCGACCGCCTTTTTGCCCGTAGACATAAGGTCTGCGAACTCGTCCACGATTATGACGATTCTCGGCATCTTTTCGTAGCCGTTCTTTTGGCAATCGGCGTTGTACTCGTCAATATCTCTGTAATTGACTTCGGCGAGGAATTTGATACGCCTTTCCATCTCGCTTATCGCCCAGTTGAGAGCGCGGATAGCCTTGTCCGTATCACAGATAATTTCGTCCATAAGAAGGTGCGGAATGCCTGCGTATACGCTCATTTCTATGCGCTTGGGGTCGATGAGGATAAGGCGCACGTCGTCGGGCGAAGCCTTGTAGAGCAAACTTACGATGATAGAGTTTATGCAGCAACTCTTACCTGCGCCCGTCGCGCCCGCGATGAGAACGTGCGGAAGTTTTTTGATTTCCACCACTCTAGAATCGCCGTAAAGGTTTTTGCCGAGTGCGAACGTTGCGGGTGCTTTTGCGTTGTTAAATTCGGGCGATTGAATAATCTCGCTGAGGTTGACGTTTCTTCTATGCTTATTAGGCACTTCGATACCGACGGCGTTTTCGCCGGGGATAGGCGCGATGATACGCACGCTTCCCGCTTCCATCTTCATTGCGATGTCGCTTTCAAGCGAGGAAATATAGCCGATTGTTCTGCCCCTCGGCATTTCGACGCGCAACTTGTACATCGTGAACGTAGGTCCGACCATAATGTCGATAACCTCGCCCGTAATGCTGAAAAACGCGAGCGTATTGATGATTTGTTCTTTCTTTTGTTCGTAGTCCTCGTTCTGATCGATTTCTGGTGCGGGCGGATTGAGCAAGTTGAGCGGCGGCGCAACGTACGGACGTTTGGGAGCGGCTTGGGATATGGCTTGATCCATATTCACTTGCGTGAGTCTTTCCTTGTCCGCTTTCTTGGGCGTTTCCGTCTTTTGTATGCCGCGAGATTGCGAGGCTTTCATCTTTTCCTCGCGCATAAGCGCTTCTCGCTCGTACTGACCCATTTGCGGGGTTTCCTTTATCGCTTGCTTTATGTTTTGAATACGAGCCTTAACCTCTGCGTTTTCGATGTCTTTTGCGGAATTTTTGGCGATTGCGGTCGTCGATTGAATCGCCGCTCTCGACATATCGCCGCCCGTAACCTTTTGTTGAATAGGCGCAGGCGCGCTCGGATTGTCGCCGCCGACGGTCTTGTCCTCGTCAACGTACTTGGGACGTTGATTTTCAAGCGTGGCTTTGCTCATTTCGTAGGTCTTGACGGGTTTCGTTTTGCCTATGCCGCCAAAGAAGTTGGTTTCCGTCTTTTCTTCCTCAACGGCGGTTTGCGAAAAGGCTCTCGGCAACTTCGCCTCGCCTTGCACAGGTTTATATCCGCTTCTGTCGAGGTCGTCGATACTCGCCGCTTTCTTGGGCGATACGACGGGCGGATTCTTTGCCGCTTGCGTATCGCTATTCGCTTGCTTTTGCGTTGCGCTTTGCGCATTTTGCGTTGCGTTTTGCACGTTTTGAGCGGAGTTTTGAGTGGTTTGTTCCGCTTTTTCACGCGCTATGAACACCATATCCGTCTTTGGTTTTTCGTACGCTTCGGACACGATTTCCTCTTTCACGGCAGGTTTTTGTTCTTCCTCGCCCGAAATCGCTCTGTTGAGCGCGCCGAGCATACCGACGTTCACTTGCTGTTTGGATACGGATTCGTTTGCTTTCTGAATTGTGGAATTGATTGCCTCTGCCCCGTCGTACGTCTTGGTGGGTTTGACCACTTCTTTCTTTACGGGTTCGGCGATAAGGCACGCTTCGTCTTGTTGTTCCATATGCACGCCCGCCTCGTATTCGGGTTTTGCGTACATCTGACCGAAGCGTTGAGTTTGCTCTTGTTTGAGCGCGCTGAAATCACGCTTGAAATCGAGCGGCGTTTGAATGTTGCTCGTTGCGGATTCTTGCGGCTTTTGTTGCGCTTGCGCCGATTGAGCGGCTTGTGCGGGCTCGGGTTGAACGGCTCTGTATCTCGACATAAAGTCTTCGCGAATCGCGCTTTGAGTCGCGTCCACGCCGAGTTTGGATTTAAGTTCGTTTCTTCTGACCGCGCTATACGGTGCGCTGACGTTCGAGAGCGCGTTGCTCGGGTCTTTCAAAGTGTCGAATCTCGCAAGATTGTCCTTGTTCGGACCCGCGCCGAAAAGAATGTCTTTTGCAATGCCTCTTGCCGAGAATCTGTCCTCGCCTTGCGCGTACGTCGGACGTTTAACTTCGTCCTCTACCGTGCCTTGCGCGTTTGGATAAAGCGGATTGAAAGAATCGAGCGGACTGTACCCTTCCGCGCCGAGTGCCTTTTTGTTCACTTTGCGTTGAAGCGGATCGCCCGGGACGTCCACGACGTAAAGCCCCCTACCGCTGCTTGCCGAATTGAAATCGGTAATCGTGGGCGCGTCTTGCGCCTCGACGAGCGGCGATTGAGCGGCAGTCGTTTTTTGAGGTTTCGAGAAAAGAGAGCGTTTTTGCTTGGGTTCTCTCATTCTGCGCTCACGCTCGCCTTTGGTTGCGACCGTGTAGGTGACGTTGCGTTTGATAGATGGATAAATCGCGAAAAACGCAAGCACGAAAAACGCCACGCAAGCCGCGATAAGCGCGCCGACCGACGTTATGACTTTCATAAGCGGATACGCCGCCAAGCCTAAGAGCATACCGCCCGCAGTGTTCGTGCCGTGATAGCACGCAAGAAGATAATCGGCGTAACTTGCGCCGACGATATGCGTGCTCGAAGTGTAAATGTGAAGTGCGAAAATGCCGAGTATAAGCAAACCGAAATAAGTCAACGCTTTCGACGCGCGCATTTTGGGGCGTACGTTGAAAGTGACGGCAATGCCGATTATGAGAGCCATAAGCGAATAGGCGTAAGCGGCAAGACCGAAAAATCCGCACAAGAAAGAATACACCATTCTTCCCACGCCGCCCAACGCGCCGACCAATGAAAGGAAGCAAAACAACGACACGAGTATGATAAGCACCCCTGCCGCGATTCTGTTGCCTCTGTTTGCTTTTGCTTGTCTTGTATCTGTCAAGGTAAACCTTCCCGATAATATATAATATTAGTATCAAGATTATACCATAATATAAGGATATTTACAAGAGAAAATGTCAAAAGGTTGTGAATATTTTAACGATTATTTTTTTTGCCAACAAAAAAAATAATCGGGGGTGTGGGGCAAGCCCCACCCTCAATTATTAATTATTAATTATTAATTATTAATTTTTTCGATATTCTAATCGTTTCTTTTTATGATTTTGAGAATATCTACGTCATCGTCGGGGGCGACTATCGACGAGCAAACTTCGGTGAAATCGAATATCTCTTTCGCGCACTTCTTCACGTCTTCTTTCGTCACGGAATCTATGCTCTTTATGCGCTTGTCGAAGTCGTAAAGTTCGCCCGTTTGCACCGCGTGTCCGCCGAACGTTCTCATCATCGCCGACGTGCTTTCCTGTCCGAGAACGAGCGACGTTTTGAGTTGTTCTTTGCCTTTATTGAGTTCCTCGTCGCTTACGCCCTTGTCGATAAGAAGGTCGATTTCGTTTCTTATCGCCTCGACCGCTCTAACCGTATTGTGCGGACTCGTGGACGTGTAAATGATAAACGCGCCGTTGTTCTGATACGAGGACGGATAGCCGTAAATCGTATAACAAAGTCCGAGTTTTTCGCGCACGCTTTGGAACAGCCTCGACGACATTTCCATACTGAAAATTATCGTCATAAGTTGCATTGCGGTGCATCTTTCGTCGTTGTACGGATAGGACGGGAACGCAAAAGCGATATGCGTTTGTTCTATCGATTTTTTACGCTTGCAAGAGTGCGAATGAGGCGTACGCGCACATATGGGCGCATTGTCATAATCCTTTTGCAAGGTGTATTTATCCTCAAAATACTTCTTTGCAATCGCGACGGCTTGCTCTTCGGTGAGATTGCCCGCAATCGACAAAACCGTGTTTTGCGCAACGTAGTGCTTGTCGTGATAGTCTTTGAGCGTTTGGCTCGTCATTTCTTTGAGGGTTTTCTTCGTTCCGAGAATGGCTTTTTCAAGCGGACATCCCTTAAAATAGAGACTCAAAAGACGTTCGAGGCACAAGTCGTCGGGCGTATCCTCGCTCTCGTTTATTTCCTCGATAACCACCCTACGCTCTTTTTCGAGTTCTACGGGGTCGAAAGAGGGATTGAAGTACATATCCGACAGTACGTCCGCGCACTTTTCGGCGTTGGTATCGAGAGATACCGTATGGAAACAAGTGTAACTCTTTGCGGTGAAAGCGTTGATTTGCGCGCCTATGCAGTCGATTTCGTTCACGATGTCGAACGCACTGCGGTTTGCCGTGCCTTTGAACACCATATGCTCGATAAAATGCGATATGCCGGCAATCTCGGGCGTTTCCTTAACCACGCCTGCGCCGACGAATACGCCGATTGCCACCGACCTTACGGCGGTGTTCGGCACGAATACGAGTTTCAATCCGCTTTTGAAAGTAATCATTTTTTGCATATCGATATTATACCACATAGTTTGAAAGTCGCAATCATATTTTATGGTATGAGTGAAACGAGGTTCCGCAATTTTTGCGCAAATTTTGTCATAGTGTCGGTGCTTTTGCTTGTTTTCGGCGTATCGTTCGTCGCGGCGTACCCCATAGAAGCCAAAGCCGAGCAAGTCAACAACGCCGTTTACAGCGGAAACGCAAGCACGCAAAGCGTCGCTTTGACCTTCAACGTGTACGAGCGCACGGACAACGTATTGAAAATTGCCGAAATACTCGACGAATACGGCTACAAATCCACCTTTTTCGTGGGCGGGTTATGGGCGGCAAAAAACGGCGACTCGCTCTTGAAACTCTGCTCGGACGGCCACGAAATAGGCAATCACGGCTATTCTCACCAAGACCACGCAAAACTAAACAAACAGCGAAATATCGAGGAAATCAGAATCACCGAAAAGACGATAGATTCTTCACTGAACGCCCTGCCCGACTATAAAAATTCCAAACTTTTCGCACCGCCGAGCGGCAGTATGGGCAATGCTATGTTTGACGCTTGCAAAGAACTCGGCTATACGGTGATAATGTGGACTCACGATACTATTGACTGGCGCGACAAAAACGCCGATTTAATCTTCGAGCGCGCAACGAAAAGTCTAAAAGCGGGCGACATAGTTTTGATGCACCCGACCGACTGCACCGTCGCCGCCCTACCTAAAATTTTGGAATATATAAAATCTCAAAACCTCAAAGCCGACGTAGTGAGCAACGTGATTGAAAAGTAATGCGCAAGAATTGCTTTTCACGTGATATTGTTTGATTATGAAAAAGTGATATTGCGCCGTAGGCGCAGTTATGGAATATTTGATTATTGGATGTTGAAAAGTCCTAATTAGGAAGTTCTTTTCTAAAGTCGCCAATTAAATGCATAACGCGAAAACAGCCCCTTGAACCAAAACCCAACGTACTTGAGCGTACGTGATTTTGGAACAAGGGGCTGTTGACAAAGTTAGGCGTTAATTGGCGGCTTTAGAAAGAACTTCCTTAAGGCGCAAGTCCACTCTATGCTTCTCATCAATCTTAATAACCTTGACAAGTACGATGTCGCCGACGTTGACTACGTCCGTGACCTTTTCGACGCGTTGGTCGGAAAGTTTGGAAATGTGAATCATACCGTCTTTGCCGGGTGCAAAGTTGACGGACGCACCGAATTGACCTTTGTCGTTTTCCATAATCTTGGTGACTTTGCCTTCGTACACGTCGCCCACTTCCACGTCGCGAACGATGTTCTCGATGATGGTGCGCGCTTTGCGGATTGCGGCGTCGTCGCTGGAAGCGATAAAGATTGTGCCTTCGTCGTTGATGTCGATCTTCACGCCGGTGTCTTCGATGATCTTGTTTATGGTCTTTCCGCCCGTACCGATTACGTCGCGTATCTTATCGGGATCGATCGAGAAGGAAACGATCTTGGGTGCGAACTTGCTGAGTTCCGCTCTCGGTGCGGGAAGCGTTGCGAGCATCTTGCCGAGGATTTCGAGTCTGCCGAGTCTTGCTTGTTCGAGAGCGCGAGTGAGAATTTGCTTGTCGATGCCCTTGATCTTAATATCCATTTGAATTGCGGTGATACCTTCGGTCGTACCTGCGACTTTGAAGTCCATATCGCCGAGGAAGTCTTCAAGACCTTGAATGTCGGTGAGCACTGCGACTTGGTTGCTTTCCTCATTCTTGATAAGACCCATAGCGATACCTGCGACGGGCGCTTTGATGGGAACGCCTGCGTCCATAAGAGCGAGCGTGCTGCCGCAAACGGACGCTTGAGAAGTCGAACCGTTGGAACTCAAAATATCGGATACCGTGCGGATTGCGTACGGGAATTCTTCTTCGGACGGAAGGACGGGTTCGAGAGCGCGTTCTGCGAGTGCGCCGTGACCGATTTCGCGACGACCGGGGCTCTTGAGAGCCTTTGCTTCGCCTGTGGAATAGCCGGGCATATTGTATTGGTGCATATATCTCTTGTAGTAGTCGTCGTCAAGACCTTCGAGTTTTTGCGCTTCGCTTATAGTGCCGAGAGTGCAAGTCGTGAGTGCTTGGGTCTGACCTCTTGTGAACACTGCGCTGCCGTGAACGCGCGGAAGCATACCTACTTCGCACCAAATAGGACGAATTTCGGTGAGCATTCTGCCGTCGGGACGTACGCCTTCTTCGAGAATCTTTGCACGGACTTTTTCTTTCTTGAGATAGTAGAGGCTGTCGAGGATGAATTTGGTCTTCTTGGGATCGTCTTCAAAGTCAAACGCAAAGTGAGTCAAAACGTCGACGTTGAGCGCGTCCTCTCTTTCTTCTCTTTCATAGCGGTCGAACGCTTCGAGAACATAATCCATCTTCTTGTCCGCATATGCTCTGACTGCATCGTTTATGGCGTCGGGGATATGTTCGAGTTCGATGTCGAGTTTGGGTTTGCCTACTTCTTTTTGGATTTCTTCGATGAAAGCAACGATTTTTTTGATTTCTTCGTGACCGAACAAGATTGCGCCGAGCATTTCTTTTTCGGTGATGACGTCTGCGCCCGCTTCAACCATCATAATTGCGTCTTTGGTGCCGCTGAGGTTGAGAGTAAGACGAGATTTTGCACGTTGTGCGCTGTCGGGGTTGATGACGTACTCGCCGTCCACCATACCGACTACGACCGAACCCGTAGGACCTGCCCACGGAATGTCGCTTATCGAAAGAGCAACGGACGAACCGATCATACCGAAAACTTCGGGCGGGATGTTGGTGTCAACCGAAAGAACGGTTGCGATAACCGTAACGTCGTTGTAAAGTCCCTTTGGAAAAAGCGGACGAATAGGTCTGTCGATAAGACGCGAAGTAAGAATAGCCTTGTCGCTTGCTCTGCCCTCTCTCTTTTTGAATCCGCCGGGGATTTTGCCGATTGCGTACATTTTCTCTTCGTAGTCAACGCTCAAAGGGAAAAAGTCCATGCCCTCGCGAGGTGCTTTGCTCATCGTTGCGTTGACCATAACGACAGTGTCGCCGCAACGCACTATGCAAGAGCCGTTGGATTGAGAGCAATACGCGCCTGTTTCGACGGTCATTTCTCTGCCGCCTACCGTTGTCTTGAAAATTCTTTTTTCCATAAAATTTCTCCTTCTGGGAATTCCGTCATTCCCGTATTATCCGCAAAAGCGGTTTATTTTTATTTTTTCGCACAAGACGTCGCTTATGCGCTTTTTCCAAAAAAAACGGGTGCGGTAAATCCAACACCCGAAATTTTCTTTACTTTCTCAAACCAAGAGCAGATACGATTGCACGGTATCTCTCGATGTCCATCTCTTTGAGGTAGTTGAGAAGACTTCTTCTGTGACCGACCATCATAAGAAGACCGCGACGGCTGTGGTGATCCTTCGGGTGATTTTTAAGGTGTTCGGTGAGTTCTGCGATACGAGCGGTCAAAAGAGCGATTTGAACTTCGGGTGAACCGGTGTCGCCTTCTTTGCGAGCGTACTTTGCGATGATTTCTTGTTTCGTTGTTTTATCCATTGTTTTTGCCTCCTTCGTTGGATAAGTGATACGCTTTCAACCAAGTAACGACTCGGAGTATTGTCGCAACCTCGTCAAAAGTACGAATTGATATTAACACATCGAAAATATAAAGTAAAACGATTTTACCCTATTTTGCGAAAAATTAAATATTATTTAATGGTTTTATAAAAACTTAAGTTCTGAGCGTACACTCTTTCAAGGCGCACTTATTAACGGAATGTGTCTATTAGAAGATGGAACACGAGCCGCAAGGCGGCGA
>DKCG01000021.1:25969-56679 GCA_002449145.1 Christensenella sp. UBA6880
CACAAAGGACGGTGGCATAATAAGTGAAATGTCCCTATCTATGCGAGCACCGAGTGTTGTCCCCCGCTACGCGGTCGCCGTGGGTTCCCTCAAACTTGCGCAGAGGGGGAACGGCGATAGGGAAAACACCTGAGGAAAGGGGAAATTTTAATTTTTGATATTTTGTTAGCGCAAACTTACTTTTGTTGTAACCAAAATTTTTGTTGCCGTTCCAACATTTCGTCGAAATGCTTGATATACTCTATCGGCTCTTTGTAGTTTGCGCAACGAGTTATCAAATTTTTCTTTTTATTCCACTTTTTCGAGATTCCGTTCGCGCCGTTTGCGATTATGGACGTGTCTTCTTCCATAATATCGACGTTGTAAACGCACGCTTTGCCCTTCTTTGCGTATCCGACGTTTTCGAGATTGCCGCTCGTATATTTTTGGCGATACATATAGTACGGCTCGTACCCTGCCGACGTAAGTTTTTTATAGACGTAATCCACCATTTGCGAGGCAGTATCGAAGTCCGTGTTGTCGTAGCCGCACTGTTTGAGCACAGAGCCTTTCTTCATATAGAGCGTATGTACGGTGACGTTTGCGGGGTCGAGCGCGACGGCAATATCCACGCTGCGTTTGAAATCGTCTATCGTTTCGCCGGGTAAGCACGCAATCAAATCCATATTCACGTCGAATTTATCTCTAACGAGCATATACGCGTTGTACGTGTCCGCGCTTTTGTGTCTGCGACCGATAATATCGAGTGTTTTGTCGTTGAAAGTTTGCGGATTGACGGAAACGCGCGTAACGCCGTGCTTTTGCATAACCTCGACTATATCCGCGTTTATCGTGTCGGGGCGACCTGCCTCGACGGTAAATTCGGGCGCGCCGAAATGGCAATGTTGCAAAACCTTATCGAGAAGTTGTGCGCCTATCGACGTTGGCGTACCGCCACCGACGTACACCGCCCTGACCTTGATACGCTTTTTCGCAATAATTTCTTTGGTCTGTTCGAGTTCTCTGATAAGGCAATCCACGTACGGTTCGACGAGTTTACGCTGCTTATCGACGGGAAGGCTCACGAAAGAGCAATACGCGCACCGCGTGGGGCAAAACGGAATGAAAACGAACACGTCGTACTGCCTTGACGACTTGTTTCGTATAGGCTTTTGCACGCTCACGATTTTCTCGATAAGTTCGACTTTTCCCTCGCTCACGCTGTAGTCTTTCAAAAACACGTCGTGTGCGGATTTCGAGTATCTATCCTTGTCGTTTTCTATTTCGCAATAAAGTTTCGTGGGGCGAATACCCGTGAGGCAACCGTACGGAAGATTGACGTTCAAAAGAAAACTCAAAGTGCGATAAATTGCGATTTTGAGATATCTTTTCTCAACTCTTCTGCGTTCGAGTTCGCCGTCGGTATCTATTTTGAAAACGTAGTTTTTGACGAAACCGTCAAACTTGTCCGAAGTTATCTGAATCTTGAAAACACCCTCTTGATTCCGATACTCCACCGCAAGCGAAATATTCTCGTCAGTGCGAGATTCAAACGGTCTTATAAGTTCCGCCAAGTCGTTTTGATATTCGTCGTTTGAAATGGAAAAATCAATCATCTATTCGGGTCAATCGGCATTTATATGCGCAGATTCTTTTTCAAGTATAGGGTTGTTCACTCTCTCGAAATCGAGGGTTGTCGGCTCGCCGTGTCCGGGCAAAATCGTGTAGTTGCCTTTTAGCGCAAACAGTTTATTCACAATGGAATTTTTGAGGTCTTTTGCGTTTCCGTCGTAGAAATCCGTACGCCCGTAAGACATAAAGAACAACGTGTCTCCCGTGAAAATCTTGTCGGACACGACATAGCAAACGCTTCCCTTTGCGTGACCCGGCGTATGAATGACTTTGACGTCGAGTCCTGCGATTTTCAAGGTTTCGCCGCCCTTCAACAGTATGTCGGGAACGAACTTTTCGGGGTTTGCGTTCATCGAAAAACCAAGATTTTTATAAGAGCCGATTTTTTCGAGTTCGTCCTTATGCAAAAAAACGGTAGGCGCATTCTGCGGATCCTCTTTTCCGTCCTCGCCCTTGCTTGCGATTCTGCAAAGTTCCGCAACGCCGCCTATATGGTCGAAATGCGCATGCGTGAGCAAAATCGCCTCGAGTTTCGCCTTTTGTTTTTGAAAAATCGAATATATTTCTTGCGCGTCGCCGCCGGGGTCTACCACGAAACCTGCGTTTCCGTTTATGACGATATACGTGTTTACGCCAAGAGGACCTGTATACAAGTGAAAATACTTTTCGTTGGTCATCTTCTCACCTCGATTACACCCTCTATGTTCTTGATTTGTCTTACGAGTTCTTCAAGTTCGCTCGCTTTCGAGATTTGAACGGTAACAATAATTTCCGCAATGCCCGCCTTTTCGTCAACTCTGACGTTTGCCGCCGATATGCCGAGTCTTGCGTTTGCGATATGCGCGGTTATGGTTGCGAGCAAGCCGCCCTTATTCTCGCACATAATGGTGAGCGTTGCGTTAAATCTTTCCTCGCCGTCACTATCCCAACTTGCCTGGATAAGTCTTTCTTCTTCCATACCCTTGACGTTCGGGCAGTCTTTTCTGTGAATTGAAACGCCTCTGCCGCGCGAGATATAGCCGACGATTTCGTCACCCGGGACGGGCGAACAGCATTGCGCCATACGCACGGTAAAGTTTGCGTTGCCGTTGACAAGAACGCCGCTCTTTGAGTGCTTTCTCGGTTTCTGCTCGGTTATGGGCAAAGTCGTGTCGGCAATTTGAGCGGAATGATCCTCTTTTTTGAAGTCCTGAATAATCTTGGTGAGGACTTGACTCGTCGTGATACCGCCAAATCCGACGGCGGCGTACAAATCGTCCTCGCTGCTCATAGCGTGGCGTTGAAGTATGCTCGAAAGAATGTCGGGCGTGAAGATGTCCGCAAGCGCGTAGCCTCTGCGTTTCGCCTCTTTTTCGAGCATTTCCTTGCCTCTTGCGATGTTTTCGTCCTTCTTCTCTTTCTTGAAGTAAGCGCGGATTTTAGAGCGCGCCGAAGCGGTATGGACGTATTTTAGCCAGTCGAGGCTCGGACCTTTCGAGGCGTTGGACGTGAGGATTTCGACGATGTCGCCGTTTTGAAGTTTGGTCGAAAACGGCACCATACGCTTGTTCACTTTTGCGCCGATACATTTGTTGCCGATTGCAGAGTGAATTTTATACGCAAGGTCGAGAGGAGTCGAGCCTACGGGCAAGTCGAAAACGTCGCCCTTTGGCGTGAACACGAACACTTCGTCGTCGAACACGTTGATTTTGACGGCGTCCATAAACTCTTTTGCGCCGTCGATGTCCTTTTGCGCGTCCATAACTTCGCGAAGCCAACGCACCTTGCTGTCGAGTTCGCTGTCCTTGCCCGTCGTACCCTCTTTGTACTTCCAGTGCGCCGCAACGCCGTATTCCGCCACTTTGTGCATTTCGTAAGTGCGGATTTGAATCTCGAACGTTTCGTTGAACGGCGTGACGACCGTCGTATGCAAGGACTGATAGTTGTTCGCTTTGGGCATTGCGATATAGTCCTTAAAGCGACCGGGCATAGGCTTCCACATAGTATGGATTTCGCCGAGCATAGTGTAGCAGTCTTTTACGGAATCGACGATGATACGCACCGCCAAAAGGTCGTAAATCTGGTCTATATCGATATGCAGATTGTGCATTTTTTTGTACACGGAATAGAAGTGTTTTGGTCTGCCGTTCACTTCGCCGTGTATGCCCATTTCTTTGAGTTTTGCCTCGATTTGCTTGCAAATAGCGTCCAAAAAGCCTTGCCTTTCGGATTTTTTCCTTGCGACGTTCTCGGCGATGTACTTATACTCTGTCGGAAGCAGATATTTCATCGCAAGGTCTTCCAGTTCGCATTTGAAGAACGAGATACCCAACCTGCCCGCAAGCGGCGCGTAAATGTCAAGCGTCTCTTTTGCGATACGTTTTTGCTTTTCTTCGGGCAAATACTGAAGCGAACGCATATTGTGCAAGCGGTCGGCGAGTTTTATGATTATCACTCGCAAATCCTTTGCCATAGCGACGAAAATCTTTCTGAAATTTTCCGCCTGCGCTTCTTCTCTGTTGACGAATTGCAGTTTGTCGAGTTTGGTGACGCCCTCGACGAGTTCGCAAATCTCGTCGCCGAAATTCTCTTTGAGTTCGTCGTAAGTTACGGACGTATCTTCCAAAACGTCGTGCAAAAACGCGGCTATGACCGTTGACGAGTCAAAGCCGAAATCCGCGAGAATTTCCACTACGGCGCAGGGGTGAATAAAGTAATCTTCCCCCGAACTTCTCTTTTGTCCGCGGTGTGCTTCCTCTGCAAAATCGTGCGCTTTTTTAATTTCCGCATAATTCGTCGGATATGTTTTTCTGAGTTTTACAAGCAATTCGTCCATATTTTTTCTTGATTGCGCCAAACGATTCCGTCGCGTATGCGCGCGAATTATATCGTTTTTACGTCAATATATATTATTATACTTTATAAAACAAAACATTGCAATACGCCCAAAAGCCGCAAAAGCAAAAAATATTCCTATTTTATGCCTTTGAAACGTTGCGATATGCAATGCTGTCGTCGAGATTTACGGATTTTGCCGACACTTCGACAAATCCCTTGTCGTTTATGCGCACGGTGCCAACTTGGTCGAATATTTTGAGCGCGAGCATAAACGTACTTTCGCTCGTTTTGTATCCCGAACAAACCATAGCGTACATCTTGTGCGGACTTGCCATTTTGGGCGTGCGGCGAGATACGTTGACAATCTCTTTGTACACCTTGCGAAGCACGTCTTTGCTGACGGAAATCGGCTTCGGCGAGCAATCGCCGAGTGAGTATATTTCGTTCGATTCCTTTTGAAGTTTCGCAAGATACCCCTCGCAAAGCGGATGTCCGGCGACTATAACGCGATTGAAAAAAGAAAAATCGAAACAATCGGCAGGACACAGCACCACGCAGTTTTCGGGATTTAAACAACGAGGGGTCGCAATGAGAACGGGAAGCGACTTTATTTTTTCGCTTGCCTTGCAAACGTTGTCGTATTCCTCGTGCGAGAAGCACACGATTGCCGTGCCGAACGGCTCTTTGAGCCATCCTTCCACTCGATTCACCGTCGTTTGCGTCAGATTCGCACTTCCCTCGCAATCGAGTTGGTGCAAATTCATTCTTATCGCCTCGTCGTCGTCAATGTCGACGTCCTCGAATTGCAACGTCTGAATGATACCTTGTGCGGATTCTCTGTTCTGAAATGCGTTTATGCCGAGAGAAATCTCAAAATCCACTCTTCCCGTCTTTGCGGCAAGGCAAGGCGCGAATTTTGAAAAGCCAATAAGTTCGATGTTTTTTGCAACGTATTTGACGTGTTGTGAGAACCCGATTCTGTCGAAACGAAGTCCTTGCGCTTTCACAAGGAAAGTCGGGCGCGGATTCTGATAACCCGTCGGTTCTAAAAGTTCGAGTTCCTTTGCAAAGGACAAAAAGTCCATATCGAAAGGCAATTCCATCTCACAACTTATCTCGTGTGTGAAGTCGAGTTTGTCGCGCATATCGAGCAAGGATTTGTTCGCCGCCTTTACGAAATCGTCAAACTTATCCTCGTTCATCGAAATGCCCGCCGCTTGCGCGTGACCGCCGAATCCCGTGAAGTATTCGGACAGCGAGCAGAGCAATTCAAATATATTCACTTGCGGAATGGAACGAGCCGAGCCGCGAAGTTCGCCGTCGTCCGTGCGAGCAAACAAAACGGTCGGGCGTTTGAATTCCTCAACGAGCCTTGCGCACGCAATGCCGAGAATACCCGCTTCCCATTCGTTGCTTTTTAGCACGATTATGCCTACGTCGTTGAAATTTATGCCTGCAAGTTGCGCCTTTGCGCTTTCAACCGCCTTTTCGCAAAGTTCTTGTCTTTGCGCGTTGTCCCTTGCAAGTTCGTCCGTGAGCGTTCTCAAAAGGAAATAGTCCGTTTCGAGGAACAATCCCACGACTTTCATTGCCGAGTTGAGTCTGCCTGCGGCGTTCATTCTCGGTGCGAGGCGGAACATAACGTCCTGTGCGGAAACGCTTTCTTGATTGAGAAGCATTTTCACGCCCTTGCGCGGCGATTTGGTGATTTGTTTCAAGCCGTAATACGCAATGATTCTGTTGTCGTTTTTGAGAGGCACGACGTCCGCAATCGTTGCGATAGACACTATGTCGAGATACTTTCTCGCTTCCTCTCTGCCGCCCAAAGCCTCTACGAGTTTGAGCGCAACCCCTGCGCCGCAAAGGTCGAAAAAGCCTTTTCTTTCGACTTTGGGGTCAACAACGATACAATCGGGGATTCTCTCTTGCGGTTCGTGGTGGTCGGTGACGATGGTATCAATTCCTTTCGACTTCAAAAACTCTACTTCTTCAACCGCCGTAATGCCCGTATCAACGGTGATGACGAGTTTGGGCGAGTGATAAGCGAGTATTCTTTCAAGCGCATCGACGCTTATCCCGTAGCCGTCCTTGTTGCGGTCGGGAATGAAATAAAACACGTCGAGTTTGTCGCGAAGATACAGCATAAGCGTCGAAATGGCGCAAATGCCGTCGCAGTCGTAGTCGCCGTAAATAAGCACCTTTTCTTTGTTTGCAATCGCTTGTTTAATGCGCTCGACCGCCTCTTTCATTCCGTCTATCTCGTACGGTGAGGAAAGTTTGTCGAGGGACGGGTGCAGATAGTCGTAAAGCGAATCCTCGCTCATTCCCCTGCCGAGCAACAAACGCAAAAAGTCTTGGGAAATTCCAAGACGCTTTGCAAGTTCGACTTGCTCGTTTGAAAGTTGAAAACGAGGTGTTTTTACGACGTATCTCATACCAATTCATAAAACTACGCCCTCACCTTTGTGAGGGCGCAGCCATCGATTATTTTTTCTTTTTGAACGTCGTGTTCTTCTTCGAATATTTGTAGACGACGTTTTGTTTTTGTTTTTGTTGACCCGCTTGTTTGACTTGCGGTCTGACCGTTTGTTCACCGTCCTCGCCGATGACGATTTCGGAATCGGCGTCCTCTTTCTTGTCGTAGGTTACGGCGTTGCGTTTTGCATATTTGGCTCTCGTCTTATCCCAAGATATACTGAGTGCTGCCCACAGCGGCGTTGCGAGGCAAGTTGCCGAGAACAAACCTGCGAGCAAACCGAGGATGATAGGCACGCAGAACTCTCTTATGGTGTCGCTTCCGAGGATTGCAAGGAAGATAATCGTAACCATAGTGGTGAGAGTCGAATACACGGTACGAGTGAGCGACGAGCGAACTGCCATATCGCCGATACCCTTGTAGTCGATGTCCTTTTGACCTTTGAGCGGTTTGATGGTTTCACGGCAGCGGTCGAAGATAACGATCGTGTTGTTGATAGAGTAAGCAACGATCGTGATCATAGCCGCGACGTAGGAACTGTTGATTTGCACTCTGCAAATGACGGTGAGAGCAAACATAATCACGACGTCGTGAAGCAAAGCGATGACGGCGGCGATTGCGCTCGTGAACGTGAAGCGAATCATAATGTACACGAGAATCAAAGCGATTGAAACCGCAAGAGCGATGCCTGCTTTCGAGAGCAAGTCCGCAGCGGCGGTTGCGCCGATGGATTCGTACGTGATCTTGTTTGCGTCGGTGAGCGAAACTTCGGGGTCGACCTTGTCGTCAACCGCTTTTCTTATCGCTTCGTTCATAGAATTGATTTTCGCGTCGTCGTCGAACACGTTTTTGTATCTGAACACGATAGAGGTTTTCGCGTTGTCGTTTGCCTCTTGGCGTTGCATATAACTTACAACGACGTGCTGACCGTCGATTTCAACGCCTTCGATGACGTTTTTGAGTTCGTTGCCCTTTTGCTCGTAAACGGTGTCGCTGAGGATCTCTTCGCCAAGCGTAACGGTGAGAATCGTACCGCCCTCGAAGTCGATGCCGATGCCGACGGCGTCGGAGTAACTTCCCGAAGTCGAACCGAGTGCCACGATAACGATGATTGCGGCAAGCACGATTACGAACGGAACGATTGCGGCGTATTTCGCGTTTTTGCAAACGCTGTAATTTTTGCAAAGATTGCGGAAGTTATTGTTTTTCATATTATGCCTCCTCCTTTGCAATTTGCGCAGGAACGGAATCGTTGTTCTCGTCCTCTTTGACGCGTTTCAAACCATAGAACTTCTCGCTTGTGCTGTTGAGCGGCATAAACGCTTTTAGCACGAGTCTGGTTACGACGAGCGAGCAGAACAGCGAGAGAATGATACCGATAAAGAGCGTCACGGCGAAGCCTACGATGGAAGCCGAACCGAGAATCCAAAGCACTATTGCGCCGATAAGCGTTGTGACCTGACCGTCGATGATTGCGCCCGTCGAGCGTTTGAAACCTGTCTTTATGCAAGTCGCGATGGGCTTGGTCGAGTGCTTGTATTCGTCCTTGACTCTCTCGAAGATGATGACGTTTGCGTCGACTGCCATACCGATCGAGAGCAAGATACCCGCGATACCGGGCAGAGTGAGTTGCACCCACGGAAGCACTGCGCAGAACCAGATGAGAAGCACGATATACACGCAAAGCGAGAGGTCTGCAGCAAGTCCGAGTCCGCGATACACGCACGCCATAAAGATGAAGATGAGCGCGACGCCTACGATACCTGCAATGAGAGCAACGCGAATCGAGTTTTCACCGAGCGTTGCGGATATGCTTCTGACTTCGGCAAGTTGAAGCGTGACGCCGAACGTGCCCGATTGAAGTTTTGTTGCGTACTCGTAAGCGGATTGATACGTGTAGTTGCCGGTGATGATTGCGGATCCGTTGGTGATTGCCGCATTGATGGACGGTTCCATTATCTTTTGTCCGCCGACATAGATATACGTTTTTTTGCCGACGTTTGCGGAAGTGATTTCGCCGAACTTCTTTGCGCCTTCGGTGTTGAATTTCAAACCGATTGCGTAATCGCCGTTGTCTGCGGTCGTGACGTATGCGTTTTCGAGGTGATCGCGACCGTTGAGGAACGCTTCCTTTTCGAGATCCGCATTGCTTGCTTCGTCACCGAGATCGGTGAGGGTGAAGTAAAGCGATGCGGGACGACCGATAAGTTCGAGCACTCTTGCGGGATCGTCGACGTCCGGGATCTCGACGCGGATCGTGGTGCTGCCGTCGCTCGAGGTGCCTTTGGTGACCGTTGCTTCGGTGTAGCCCTTGGAAACGAGCAGGCTTTGGAGCGAACTTATCGTACCGCTGACGCGCGTATCGAAATCGCCGTGGTCGTCGTTTGCGACCTTAAAGACAGCGGACACACCGCCCGACATATCTAAACCTAGTTTGATTGTCTTTGCATAGCCCGTGTAATCGTAAACCGTGCCTGCGATCGGGAACGAAACCACGGCAAACACAGCCATAAGAATGATGAATACACTCACTATACACAAGACGACTATTGACTTCTTCTTGTTCACAGGACTAGTCCTCCATATAGTAAAACATAGATATTATAACTATAACATCTTTTCAAGTCAAGAAAATATGATGCGATTGTGCCGTTTTAAGTTGCAAAATTTGCTTGCAAACGCATATATTTTTGCCAAACCTCATAGTTTGTGATATGGAAAAAGCCAAAAACGTAAAAACCGACGTCACGGACGTATTGAAAGCCGTGCTGTTTGCAACCCTAATATCTCTCGCTTTGGTGCTGATATTCGCAATCGTAATCCGCTTTGCGAACGTCGAAAACAAAGTTATAATGCCCGTCAACGTCGCAATCAAGATTTTGTCGCTGTTCGCGGGGATAATGCTTGCGTTCAAGAATCCGCAAAACGGACTTGTCAAAGGCGCGATAAGCGGACTCGTGTATATGCTTTTCACGTTTTTGATATTCTCTGCCCTAAACGGATTCAAGGACGTAACTTTCAGTTGGATTGATTTGATAACCTTGCCCGTAGCGGGTGCTATAAGCGGCATAATCACTGTAAACATAAAAGCCCGCAAAGCGTAGGCTTGTTTGGGCTTTTGCCCAAGCAAGCAGTGATATTGCGCCTAAGGCGCAGTGAAATGCACGCATAGCGTGCGTGAAATTTGCGCAAAGCGCAAGTGAAATTGCACCATAGGTGCAGTTGAGGAATATTCAATAATCCTTAACTCACGCGAAGCGTGAATCTCATTCTCGCAGAGCGAGAATTTCATACGAACGTAGTGAGTATTTCACTGCGGCAACGCCGCAATATCACTGCCGTTTCGGGGCAATTCTCTGCCCGAAACGGCAACAAAAAAAGCACGCTCTCGCGTGCCTTTTTCGTTGTTCATCGATTATTTGTTTTCTTTGTCGTTTTCGACTACTTCGCCGCTGACTGCTTTGTCGCAATCTGCTTTTTCCGCGCAAGCGCCGCAGTTGTTGTCGCAGGCGGTTTCTTCAACCTTTTCTTCGACTTTCACTTCTTCGGTTGCAGGTGCAACGGGTGCGGTTTCCGTTGCGGGTGCGGCAACTTTTTCAAGGACGTAACCGACTGCTTTCTTGTCGATGACGATCAAAGTGGGGTTTGCTTCCGTGCCGACGTTGACGATGAGAGTGTTGTCTGCGTTGACTTGGGTGATCTTGCCGACGATGCCGCCGACGGTCATAAGTTTTGTGCCTACGCAAAGACTGTTCATCATATTTTGTTGTTCTTTTTGACGTTTCTTTTGAGGAACGATGGTAAGAACGATCATAAGCACAAGCACGACGCCGATAACGACGTACATAATCCAACCGTTGTTGCTACCGGATGTTTCGTCTGCTGCGAGAATCAAAGAATTTAACATATTTGCTCCTTTATTCACCTATGCGGTTATTTCTATTTTGATATTTTCAATGTTACACGATAACAGGCTGTTTTGCAACAAAAATCGTACATTTTGTGGCATTATTAAAGCCGTTTTAATGTTTTTTTGTCGTTTAGCCCTGATATTGCGCCATAAACTCTTTTCTGAACTCGTCGTATCTGTCTTCCATAATGGCTTGACGAATGTCGGCGGCGAGCCTTTCGAGGAAGCGGATATTGTGGATTGACAAAAGACGTCCGCCCATAATCTCGTCGCTCTTTATGAGGTGGCGGATATACGCCCTCGTATAGTTCTTGCAAGCGTAACAGTCGCAGTCGGGGTCGATCGGAGTAAAGTCCTCTGCGTACGGTGCGTTGCGAATAGTCATAAATCCCTCTTTCACCATTGCCGTGCCGTTGCGAGCGATACGCGTGGGAAGCACGCAGTCGAACATATCCACGCCTCTCGCAACGCCCTCGACGATGTAATCCGCAGTGCCTACGCCCATAAGGTAATGCGGTTGGTCCTTGGGTAAAATAGGTTGCAAAACGTCGAGCATTTCGTACATTTTTTCCGCACTTTCGCCAACGCTCAAACCGCCTATCGCAATGCCGCATTTTGCATACGGAACGGTGCGTTCGGCGCTCTCTTTTCTCAAATCCGCAAAGATGTTTCCTTGCACTATCGGGAACAGCGTTTGGTGCGGTTTAAGTTGAACTTTCGAGCATCTATCCAACCATTTTAGCGTTCTTTCCATGGCGTCGCGCGCCTTGTCGTGCGTTATGTCGGGCGGCGTGCACTCGTCGAAAGCCATAACAATATCGCTGCCGAGAGCCTTCTGCACTTCCATAGATTTTTCGGGCGAGAAAAAGTGTTTGCTGCCGTCGATAAAACTGTTGAATTCCGCGCCGTCGTCCGTGATTTTTCGCAAGGAAGAAAGCGAGAAAACCTGAAATCCGCCGCTGTCCGTCAAGATTGCGCCGTCCCAGTTCATAAACTTGTGCAAACCGCCCGCTTTTTCGATGAGTTCGTGCCCCGGGCGCAAATACAAATGGTACGTATTCGACAACAGAATTTGCGCGCCCGTTGCGTGCACTTCTTCGGGCGAAAGTCCCTTTACGGTTGCTTTCGTGCCGACGGGCATAAAGCAAGGCGTATCGATAACGCCGTGTTCGGTGTAGAGTTTACCGACTCGTGCGCCGGTTTTTTTGTCTTCGTGTATAACTTCAAATCTCATAGGTATTTTAATTTTCCTTTATTCAAAAAACGAAGCGTCGCCGAATGAGAAGAATCTATATCCTTGTTTTACGGCTTCGTTGTATATTTCAAGTGTTTTTTCTCTGCCTACAAACGCCGATACGAGCATAATAAGCGTGCTTTCGGGCAAGTGGAAATTCGTGATAAGTCCTTTTACGCACTTAAACTTGTACCCCGGGTATATAAAAATGCTCGTGTCGCCTTTTCGGGCGCGGACGTAGCCGTTTTCGTCGGCAACGGTTTCGAGCGTACGCACGCTCGTCGTTCCAACGCATATAACCCTTCTGCCCTCTCGTATCGCGGAATTGATTTTTTCGGCGTTTTCCTCGTCGATTTCGTAATACTCGGTGTGCATTTCGTGTTCGAGTATATTGTCCTCTTTGACGGGTCTGAACGTACCCAAACCGATATGCAAAAGCACGGTTGCGAAATCAACGCCCATATCCCTTATTTTCTGCATAAGTTCGGGCGTGAAATGAAGTCCCGCGGTCGGTGCGGCGGCAGAGCCTTCGATTTTGCTGTACACTGTCTGGTATCTTTCCTTGTCCTGCAACTTCTCTTTTATGTACGGCGGAAGCGGCATATTGCCCACTCTGTCGAGAATATCCTCGAACACGCCGTCGAACTTAAATTCTATCGTGCGCGCGCCGTACTCGCCTATCTCGGTCACGACTGCGCTGAGTTCGTCGCAAAAGTGGATAACCGAGCCGAGTCGAGCCTTTCTTGCGGGCTTCATTATGGTTTCCCAATGCGTGTAGTCCTTGCGTTTCAAAAGCAAAACTTCGAGCACGCTTTCGTGATTTTCGATATGTCCGAAAATGCGCGCAGGGATAACTCTCGTGTTGTTTATAACGAGCAAATCGCCTTTTTTGAGGAAAGACGGCAAGTCGTAAAAATGCTTGTGTTGAATCTCGTCCGTTTGGCGATTGTACACCAAAAGTCGCGAGTGGTCGCGAGGTTCGATGGGTGTTTGCGCGATGAGTTCTTCGGGCAATTCGTAGAAGAAATCGTGCGTTTTAAGCGTTGTGTTTTCTTGCATAGATTAATTATTTGTTGTATTCGCGTTTTAAGTGCTCGTATGCATTGGGGGTGCAAACTCTGCCTCTCGGCGTGCGGCTGATAAAGCCGAGTTGAATCAAGAACGGTTCAACTACGTCCTCGATTGTGCTCGCTTCCTCGCCCGTTGCCGCCGCAAGCGTTTCCAGTCCCACAGGACCGCCGCCGAATTTGTCGATTATAGCCTCTATAACCGTGCGGTCGGTGATGTCCAAGCCCAGTTCGTCAACGTCCATAAGCGTGAGTGCTTTTTTCGTGATGTCGAGCGTGATTCTATCCAGTTTTTCGTACTCTGCAAAGTCGCGAACGCGGCGCAAAAGTCTGTTTGCGATACGCGGCGTACCTCTCGAACGTTTTGCGATTTCGAGTGCGGCGGATTCGTCGATTGCAATGCCGAGAATACCGCTCGAACGCATAACGATACGTTTAAGTTCCTCGTCCGTATACATTTCGAGGCGAAGGGACATTCCGAAACGGTCACGCAACGGACTTGAAAGCATACCCGCCCTCGTCGTTGCGCCTATAAGCGTAAAGCGTTTGAGCGGAATACGAATACTTCTCGCCATAGGACCCGTACCAGTCACGAGGTCGAGCGAAAAGTCTTCCATAGCGGGATAAAGCACTTCTTCGATGTTGCGGTTGAGCCTGTGTATCTCGTCGATAAACAGCACGTCGCCCTTTTCGAGGTTGGTCAAAAGTGCGGCAAGGTCGGCTGCCTTTTCGATTGCCGGACCGCTCGTCACTCTGATTTGCGCGCCGAGTTCCCCCGCGATGACGTGCGCAAGGGTCGTTTTGCCGAGTCCGGGCGGGCCGTAAAGCAAAACGTGGTCGAGAGCGTCGTTTCTTGCCTTTGCCGCAGAAATGAACACTTCGAGATTCTTTTTGATTTTGGCTTGACCGACGTATTCGTCCATCGTATGCGGACGAAGGCTGTTTTCTTGTTCGTCTTCCTCGATGGTGAGCGAACTCACGACGCGATTGTCTACGTCGAAATCTTGATTTTCTTTTGAGAATTGTGATTTGATCATATATGCACCTTTATGGTGATTATTGGCTTCTATTGAAGCAATGATATCGCCTTTTGCGATTATATCCTCGCTATGCTCGGTTGATATCCTCACATAGTTCGGATGATATCCAAACTATGTTTGGGTTACGGAATATTCAAATATTCCGCAACTGCGTGCAAAGCACGCGCCCACCAAGCAGATAATCTTGCGAAACTGCGATTTGATTATTTATCCGTCTTGTTTTGATAGCAAAGATTCTCTGCGCGGTAGCGATTGCGAGAACAAGTGCGGTTTTTGCAATCGCCACAAAGATTTACGTTTCTATTTAGGGGATTCCCACGCTTCGTTCTGAATGACGACGTGGGCGATTGGCTTTGCCGCAACGCCGTTTGAGCAATGCGGCGTTTTAGCCGAGTTTTTTAAGGCAATACGAAATGATGTTTTCAACGCCTTTTACAACCTTGCTCGCTTCGGTTGCGGCACGCACCGCTTCGGTCTTTGTAAGTCCCAAACTTTCAAGCGCAAACACCGCGTCCGCTATGTCGTCGCCCGTGACCGCGTCTTGATGATTGTCGAAAAGCGTGATGTCGTCCGCCGCTTGCTCGCGCAAATTGAGCACGATGAGTTCCGCCGTCTTTTTGCCCAATCCCTTGATTTTACAAAGGGTTTTGACGTCGCCGGTTGCGATTGCCACGGTGAGTGTTTTAAGGTCGTAGCCGCCGAGAATCTGCATTGCCATTTTCGGACCTATGCCGCTTATTTCGATAAGGCGCATAAACAGTTTCTTTTCTTCCAAACGTGAAAAACCGTACAGCGACATTTCGTCTTCGCGGACGTACAGATATGTGTAAACCTTCGTTATTTCGCCGACAGCGACGTCGGAAAGCGTGTTTCCGCTCACGCCGATTTCGTAGCCGATGCCGTTGTTGTCAACGACAATGGACGTAAAAGTTTTGTCAACGATTTTGCCTTGTATATAGTTGTACATATTTCACCTTATCGTGAGTTGTTTTTTGAAAAAGCGGCGTCTTTCGGATGTTTATTGAACCTTGAAATTGCCCGCGATACGGCTCGTTTGAGCGTGGCATATGGCAACCGCCAAAGCGTCCGCCGCATCATCGGGGCGAGGCACGCTTTTGAGTTTGAGAAGCACTTGCACCATATGTTGCATTTGGATTTTGTCCGCGCCGCCGTAACCCGTGACCGCTTGTTTTATTTGGTTGGGCGTATACTCGAACACTTCCTTTCCGAGCGACTTCACCGCCGTGAGCAAAATCACGCCGCGCGCTTCGGCAACGGGTATACCCGTGGTGATGTTCTTTGAAAAAAACAGTTCCTCGATAGACACGTTGTCGGGCTTGTAGGTTTCGATAAGTTCCTTTACGCCGTCTTCGAGTTGTTGCAGTCTTTCGGGCAAAGTGCACTCTTTGGGCGTGGCGACAACGCCGTAATCGATTACGGAATAGTTGCCTTTCATCGAGTTTATCACCCCATACCCCATAGTCGCAAGACCGGGGTCGATGCCCAAAATCACCATATTTTCACCTTCGTATCGTGCTTTTTATTGCTGTTTTTTATTGCTGTTTTTTATATTTTTTACCTTGCTTTTTACTTCGTTACAATCGAATTTTCGTTGGTTTCGTCAAACACGAGCGTAGCGTTTGCAAGCGGCAAAGTGCCGACTTCTTCGAGTTTTTCTCTGCTCTTTACTTTGCGGTTTCCGCACTTCAAAACGTAGCCGTCCGTAGTCACGAAAGCGTGTTCGACTTTCTCTTTTCTGTCGCCGAAAACGTCGTATTTATCGCTGTTCCAACCTATATACACGTCCTTTCCGACGTACGAATCGGCGATTCTTCCGACGAGATGACCAAGATCGATTTCGTATCCGTCCTCTGTCGTCGCAAAGAGTTTTTCGCCCTCAAAAGAGAGTTTCGCTTTTTCAAAAGCATAGTCGGGATCGAACGCTTGCGCCGCCCATACGTTGTCGGGATTTTCCCGTATCTGCTCGTACGTCCCTATCTGCTTTATCTGCCGATAGTGCATAACGACGATTCTTTTTGCAATCGAAATTGCCTCTTTATAGTCGCGCGTCGAGAAAATCACGCACTTGCCCTCTTTTGCAAAATCTTGCAATGCGGGCGCGACTTCTTGCCATAAAACCGCCGCTTCGTCTTTGTCCAAACCTTTGGTTATATCGTCGATAAGCACGACTTTGCAATCGCGCAAAAACAATCTTGCGATTGCGAGCCGCTTTTTGTCGATAAGCGAGAGTTTGCGCACCCTCGAATAGAGCGAGGCGGTTATCCCCACCCTATCGGCGCACGCCTTGACTTTTTGGTCGATAACGTCCTTGCTTACGCCCCTTATTTTCAAAGGATAGGCAAGGTTATAATAGCACGAGCGATTTGCAAACAACGCGAGGTCGTCAAAGACCATAACTACGTCGTCGGGCTTTTTTGCAAGCGGTTCGCCGTCGAAAAGGATTTCCCCTTCAAAGTCGGTTACGCCCGCCACGACCTTCAAAAACGTGGTTTTGCCGCTTCCGTCGTCGCCCAAAAGCGCGACGATTTCGCCGCTTTTTATCGTCATATCCGTCGAGGCAAGCACCCTTGCCCCGTACAGATACTGTTTGCTTACGCTCTTTAATTCAATCATTGTCAAATGATGTATTTTGCCGACTTCTTGGGCGCGTTTTCGAGTTCCTCTTTCTTTGCCTCGTAGCCCTTTCTGTCAAACATAGCGTAGGTTGCGTTCTTGCCTTCCTCTACGCCGGGTTGATTGAACGTGTCGATGTTGAGCATTTTGCCGCAATACGCCGTTTCGAGTTGGAAGAACATAAGAAGTTGACCGATGGTGTTTGCGTTCACTTCGTCGAGCATAATGGTGCGATTCATATGTTTAGAGCGAGTGAGCGCGTATTCGGTCGCTTCTCTTTCGGTGTTGATAAGTTCGCCCATAGTGTGACCGCAAAGGAAGTTTACGTCCGCAAATTCTTCCGCGCCGTTTGCGATGACCACGTCGCCTCTGTACTTCTTCACGCCGATGAACGTGACGACCTTGTCGAACGGACCTTCGGTGTAAAGTTGCACTTGCGAGTGTTGGTCGGTAACGCCCAAAGACTTGACGGGGGTTTGACCTTTATGCACAACGTTGCCGTCGAGATCCACCGCTTTGCCGAGACTCTCGCCCCAAAGTTGGCAGTACCAGTCCGCCATAAGTTTTAGACTGTCCGCATAAGGCATCATAACGGAAATGTTCTTGCCCTTTTGTTCCATAGCGATGTATTGAAGCACCGCCGCCATAAGCGCGGGATTCTTGTACGGGTCGGACGAATTGCACGCCTTGTCCATATCCGCCGCGCCTCTCAAAAGACCGATAATATCTATGCCGAGCACTGCCGCGGGAAGAAGTCCGACGGGGCAAAGTTCGCTGAAACGACCGCCAACGCCGTCGGGTATGTAATAGGTTTTGAATCCCTCTTTCTTTGCGAGTTTGATGAGGTTGCCCTTGCTTTGCGAAGTGGTTGCGATGATGTGTTTTGCCCAGTCGTCGCCGCATCTCTTTTTCAAAATGTCGGTGATGATGAGATATTGGCTCATCGTTTCGCTCGTCGCGCCGCTCTTTGTGATGACGTTGAACATCGTCTTTTCAACGTCGATAACGTCCAAAAGCGCAAGCATACGTTCGGGGTCTACGTTGTCTTCGACGTAAAATCTCACGCCGCGCTTTTTGGGGTCGAGTTCGTTGTATCTGAAATGGCAAAGCGCGTTGAACACCGCCATAGGACCGAGCGCGCTTCCGCCGATACCCAAAACCACGAAGTTCTCGTAATGCGCTCTGACTTCCGCCGCCGTGTAGATAATATCTCTGACGACTTCCTCTTGATTGTACGGAAGTTCCGCCCAACCCATCCAGCCTGTGCCGCGGTTCTTCTCGAAGTATGCGTAACTGTCTTGCGCCTTGTCGAGAACGGACTCTATTTCTTTCTCGGTGATGCCTTGCTCGCCGATGGACGATTCCATCATATTGTTGAAATCAAACTTGATTTGCATAGCGTTTATGCCTCCAAAATGTTTTTAAGATATTGCACGGATTCCGCAATTTCGTCCACGGAATCGTAATTTCCTGCGTACTGCTCGATGATAAGCGGTCCGTCGTAGCCGACGTCTTTGAGCCTTGCCAAGAGTTCCTTGAACGGGAACTCGCCCTTGCCCACCATCGTTATCTGACCGTCTTTAACGTCGCTGACGTGAACGTTCGTGAGGTCCTTGCCCATAACGTCGATATACTCTCGCCAATCGTAGCCCGACTGTCTTGCCTGCTTGATGTCCAAAACAGTGCCTATACCGCTCGCGTACGGCTTCATTTGCCTATAAAATTCGGGCGAATCGAAAGTTGCCCAATGCACGTTTTCAAGGCAGAGTTTTATGCCGTATTCGTTTGCGATTGCGCCGAGTTTGGTCATACGCTCGCCCACGAACTTCGGGTCGATGTACACGCTTTGTTTCAATCTCGCTTGCGCGTGAAAAGTGTACGCTTTTGCGCCGAGCGTTCTTCCTGCCGACAGCACCGAGCGGAATATTTCTTCCGCGTCGTTGTAAGTTCGAGGCGCTTTGTTGAACAGTTGCGGCTCGAATTGCGTGTTGAGTGCGTGCACCGAATAAACGTCAAAATCGCCTTTGCGTTCTTTAAGAAGTTTCGCAAAGGCGTCTCTATACTCGTAAAACGTGGTTAGGAACACCTCGCAAGTATCTGCCCCTAAACGTTTAATGACCGAGAACGAATCCTCGGTCAAAACTTTTGTGAAAAACGTTGCCGTCGATATGCCGACTTTCATTTATTCTTCTTCGCCCTCTACTTCTTCTTCGTAGACGTTGGGCGTTCCTTTTTTGTCCTTGCCCCAAATGTCTTTTTGCTTTCTCATCTGTCCGAGCAGTTTGGGAATAACCTCGTCGAGATTGTCAAACGGGGAATCGCTCATCGCGCTTGCACGATAGGATATGCCTTTGCTCGTAACGACCATATCCGTGGTGTAATCGCCGTTTTCGTAGGTCACGGTGAACTTAACTTCCGCGTTTTCGTCCTCAAAACGTCTTTCGAGTTTTGCGCACTTTTTTTCGGTGATTGCTCTGAGTGAATCACTGGGATTGTAATTCTTGCCGAATATTTCGATTCTCATAAAGTAACCTCCAAGTTCTTTATACTTGCATTATAGCAAGTTTTATATTTAATTTCAAGAGATAAATTGATAATTTATATTAATTCATCCTTTTCCGTGTACGAGTAGGTTTTGAATGAGCGAGCGTTAAATATCGGCGCACTTTGAACATTAGCGTCTACAAAGCGGTCAAATTATTTTTCAAACACGAGTGCGCCGTCTTTGTAATCAATAGTAATCTTGTCGCCTGCCGCAATTTCCGAACGAATGAGTTTTTCGCTCAACTTGTCCTCGACAAGTCTTTGAAGGGTGCGGCGAAGCGGTCTTGCGCCGTATTCTGCGTCGTAGCCCTCGCTCACGATATACTCTTTCGCACTCTGCGTGATATGAGCCGTTATATCCTTCGATTCGAGGCGTTTTTCAAGCGATGCGAACATCAAATCTGCAATCTTGAACAGGTTTTCTTTGTCGAGTTTTTTGAAAACGACGATTTCGTCGATACGATTGATAATTTCGGGTTTCATTGTGCCTTTCAACGCTTGAATATGGCTTTGGCGCACTCTTTCGCCCTCGCTTTCAACGCTTCTTTCGCTTGCAAAACCAAGCGTTCTTTGCGGCGTTGCGGCTTCTTTCGCGCCGATGTTGGACGTCAAAATAATCACCGTGTTTTTGAAACTTACCGTGCGACCGTGACTGTCCGTCAGTATGCCGTCTTCGAGGATTTGAAGCAAGATGTTGAATATGTCGGGGTGTCCTTTTTCGATTTCATCGAAAAGAACGACGGAATACGGTTTTCTGCGCACCTTTTCGGTGAGTTGTCCGCCTTCCTCGAATCCGACTAGTCCCGGCGCAGAGCCTATGAGCCTCGACACGCTGTCCTTTTCCATATACTCGCTCATATCCACTCTAATAAGCAAATCTTCGTCGCCGAAAAGCGCGCTTGCGAGTGCCTTTGCAAGTTCGGTTTTACCAACGCCCGTCGGACCTAAGAAAATAAACGAGCCTATGGGGCGTTTGGGGTCTTTAAGTCCCGCTCTTGCGCGTTTTACCGCCTTTGCAACCGCCGTGCAAGCCTCGTCTTGCCCGATAACCCTCGATTGCAACGTCTTTTCGAGATTTACGAGTTTTTCGCTTTCGCCCTCGGTGATACGCTTTACGGGGATTCCCGTCCAGTTGCCCACCACTTCGGCGATTTCGTCCTCGCCTATGGACAAATCCGTGTTTGCGCACTTCTCTTTCCACTCGATTTCGGCTTTTTCTTTCTGCTCTATATAGTCGTCGCGAAGCGCCTTATACTTTGCGCAAAGTTCAAAATTATCTCTGCGTTTTGCCTCGCACAAATCGAGGTCTGCTTGCTTGATTTTGTTTTCCAAATCGCGGATTTCGCTCGGCGTTGTAAAGGAAAAAATCTTCTTTCTCGAAGCCGCTTCGTCGATAAGGTCGATTGCCTTGTCGGGAAGGAATCTGTCCGCAACGTATCTGTCCGACAAAATCGCCGCCGAAGATATTGCTTCGTCGGTTATGGTTACGCCGTGATGAGCCTCGTATTTCGGCTTCAATCCCTGCAAAATTTCTATGGTGTCCGAAACGCTCGGTTCTTCCACCAAAACGGGTTGAAAACGGCGTTCTAACGCACTGTCTTGCTCAAATTGTTTGCGATATTCTTCAAGCGTGGTCGCGCCTATCGTTTGCAGTTCGCCCCTTGCGAGCATAGGCTTCAAGATGTTGGCGATGTCAAGTCCGCCCTCGCTCGAACCCGCTTTGAGTATGGTGTGAATTTCGTCGATAAACAGCAGTACGTTGCCCCTTTGTTTTATGCCGTTGAGCGTTGCTTTGAGCCTTTCCTCGAAGTCGCCTCTGTATCTCGTGCCCGCAACGAGCGAAGTAAGGTCGAGCGAGAACACGATTTTGCCCCTAAGCGCGTCGGGAACGTCCCCAGAAACTATGCGCTGCGCAAGTCCGTCGATAACTGCGCTTTTGCCGACACCGGGTTCGCCGATAAGCACCGGATTGTTTTTCGTTCTGCGGCAAAGCACCTGTATCACGCGCTCGGTTTCCTTGCCTCTGCCTATAACGGGGTCGAGTTTTCCGTTGCGTGCTTTCGCCGTCAAATCCGTGCCGAATTTTGACAAATCGAAATCGGAATTTTCGGCGTTTTTGCGTGAATTTTCATATAAATTATCGGCTTTTCCGAATGCGTTTTCATTGTTTGCAAAGCCGCTATGCAAAGCGTTTTCGCCGCCGTTCTGTCCTTGACGATTGGCTCCTTTCTTTTCGCTTTCGCCGAAGAAATCGGATATGTAACCGCTCAAAACGTCGTTTACGCTTTCTTCGTTTCCGTTTGCAAGGCACATCGCCGCCCTGCCGCCGCCGCTCGATACGATTGCACTGTAAGTGAGCCGTTGCAGATATTCGGGGTCAATGCCTTTTGCTCGCAATATCTCGCTCGCAACCGACGACGTTTCGTCGAGAATCGTATATAAAATATGTTCAGTTCCCACAACTTGCGAGCCGAGCCTCGTTGCGACGTCTTTTGCGCTTTGCACCGCTCTTGCCGCCCTCGTGGACATCTCGACGTTTGGGCGAGTGGGCATAGGCGAAAACACGCGGATTACGTCGTCCTCGTACACCCCGCATTGATTGAGCAATCTCTGCGCCGCAGAGCCGTCAACGTCCAAAAGTCCGAACAATATATGTTCGGTGCAAACAAGTCCGCCCGTGCGTACGGCAAGTTCGCTTGCCCTTTGAAGCACGAGTCGCGCGTTGTCAGAGTAGGTTATCATTTTTCCTCCGCCAGAAGTTCTCTCACTATGCGAGCGCGCATTTTATCGCTATCTTCCTTCGAACTTCCGTTTGTCAAAATCTGCAAGGACGAGGCGGAACACGCCCATATCATTTCGTCCGTTATCGCAGTGGATTTTATGGGCAAAATGCCCAGTATAACGCCGATTTTTACGTCGACGAGCAGTTTCATAAGTTCTTGCGCCGTGAGAGCGTACGCGCCCTTTAATACGGCGTAACTTCTCGATATTCCGTCCAGAAGTTCGGTTTGCCTTTCCTTGACGAGTTTTTCGAGCGCGACCCTTTCGCAATAGCACATTCTCACAACCGCTTGTTCGACTTGCGAAATAATCTCGTCCTCACTTACGCCGAGCGTGCGAGAGTTGGATATTTGATACATATCGTAAGCCGCTTCGCTACCCTCGCCGTACACGCCTCTGACCGTCAATCCGAACTCGCTCTTGAACGTTTTGAGCGCGTCCTCGATTGCGCCCGCGCGTTTCAACGCCGGCAAAAACAGCATACAAGAAGCCCTCATACCCGTGCCGAGATTGGTCGGACACGCCGTCAAAAATCCGAGTTGCGGGTCGTACGCGATAGGCAACGCATGCAAGAGCCTTTCGTCGTAAACTCGCAGTCTTTCGTACGCGCGTTTAAGGTTGAATCCTTCCTCGACGCACTGCTCTCGAATGTGGTCTTCCTCGTTTATCATCACGGATATACCGAATTTTTTGTCGCCCTCGACTATTGCCGCGCCGTTTTGCGTGTTGTTTGCAAGAACAAGGGATATTAAATGCCGCTCTATAAGCGCTTTTTTCTGCTCTTTTTTGAGTTTGTTCATAGGCAAAAGCCTTGCCTCGAACACTCCTTGCGCCGCCGCATACGCGCCGTTCATCAAATCGACCACTCTTTGGTCGGTCGTCTTGATATTGCGAGGAAATTCAAGCCCCGTAACGTTTCTTGCAAGACGTACGCGAGAGGAAACGACGTTGTTTTTGACGAGTTCGTTTATCGTGCAATCCTTTGCCGATTTCAAAAGTTCGCCGTTTGGGCGCGACTGTAAATCGCTTGGGCGCGACTGCAAATCGCTTTCGCCAAAACGCTCGAAATTGCCGCCTCGATTGTAGTTTCCGTCTTCGTACGCGCCGCGTCCTTTCAAATCGAGTATGGTGGAAACGGTTTTTTTCGGGGCGTGAGCGTGCAAAAACTCGGCGTTTACGCCTTGCGCTTTGCTTGCCGCGTCGAGCGCGATTTTCCGCATTTGAGAATAGCAATTCGCACAACCGAAAAGGAAGTTTTTTTCAAAATCTTCAATCGTATATCCGCAAATTTTACATTCTTTATCTCGGCGAGAAAGCCTGAAATTCGCTTCTTCGTGCGGATTTTTGCCGCATTTCAAAGCGTTTTCGTAGCACTCGCGACAATAGCCGTATTCAACGGGATTATTGTCTATAATCACGCTTTCAAAAAGAGTCGCCTCTCTATCGCCGCAGATGTCGCAAGTCCTTTGCATACTCTTTCTTTCGTTCCTTTCACAACGTCGGTTTTGCCGAGTTTTGCTTATTTATTTTAGGTAGTGCAAATTTGAAAATTTGCGGCAAAATCGACATTCTAACCGCATATTTTCAAAATCCGTCTATTCTCGTTTCTAAATTCGCTTGTTTTCCGCATCGTTTGAGTCGTTTCCCAAAGTGCGCTTATTTGCGGAATCCGATTCTCAAAATTCGCATTTTATATATTGCAAAAATTCGTCTTTGAGATTCTTGTTTCTCAAGGCGTATTCCACAGTCGCTTCGAGATAACCTTCCTTGTTGCCTATGTCGTAACGGCGAGCCTCGAATTCATATGCGCATACGGCTTTTTCTTTTGCAAGGATGTTTATGGCTTCCGTCAAATAGACCTCTCCGTTCGTGTACGGCGTGCGCTCGATTGCCTCGAATATGGATGGCGCAAGCACGAATCTTCCGAGAGATACGAGTTCGCTCGGCAATTCTCCCTTCGGCTTTTCGATCAATCCGTCGATAAGCGTCGTTCTTTCGTCTAACACCTTGTTTTTTATCATAACGCCGCATCGTCTTGCCACTTCCTCGCTTGTGCGCTGGCAACCTATTATCGTTGCGCCGTCTGTTGCGTAATATGCGTCTATAAGTTGCTTGGTGACGGGTTTTTCGCCTTCGCCGACATACATCAAATCATCGCCGAACAACACCGCCACGGGTTCGCCGTTTGCAAAATCTTCGCAGAGTTTGACTGCGTTTGCGTTGCCGTTCATAGTTTTTTGCACCACGAACGTAATTTTTGCACCGTAATCCTTGTTTGCAAGTGCCAACTCGTCCTTTTTGCCACTTGCTGTCAACTGCTCGTTAAGCGCGACGTTAGGCTCGAATAGGCGTTTTATGCTCTCTTTTTGAGGCGAAATTACGATTGCGATTTCCTCGATGCCGCTCTTCACCGCCTCGTCGACGATATAGCAAAGCGCAGGCGTATCCACGATAGGCAACAGTTCTTTCGGCAACACTTTCGTAACCGGCAAAAACCTCGTGCCGAATCCCGCACACGGAATTATAGCTTTTTTGACTCTCATACCGACCCCCTGTTTTTCTTTGTCGATTACCGACCATAGAAAAATATTTTGCATTTGATGTTTTTTTTCTAATTGCAATTTTTTTGTTTCGCAAATCTAAAAATCGGCATAAGATGCGACAAAAACGTCGCATCGTATGCTGTAAGATGTTTTTTCGATCAAAGCGAAACGTATATTTTTGACTCGAATTGTAGAAAACGACTGAAAATAATTTTATTTTTCAAAGCCGTGCGGATGAGTGGAATGCCACTTCCAAGCCGAAGAAACTATGCTCTCGAGGCTGTCGTATTGCGGCTTCCAACCGAGTTCTCTCTTTATCTTTTCGCTCGACGCAACCAATGTCGCAGGGTCGCCGGGTCTGCGCGCTTCGATAGTTCTTTCGATGTGATGCCCCGTCACTTGCTCGGTGACGTCGATGACCTCTTTGACGCTGAATCCGTTGCCGTTGCCGAGGTTGTAATAAGTGGATTTTCCGCCTTTTTTGAGATAATCGAGAGCGCGGATATGAGCGTCGGCAAGGTCGGTAATGTGGATGTAATCTCTCACGCAAGTGCCGTCGGGCGTGGGATAATCGTCGCCATAAATGCCGATATGATCTCTCGTGCCGTTTGCAACCTGCAAGATTATTGGAATGAGGTGCGTTTCGGGATTGTGATCCTCGCCTATTTCGCCGCTTCTGTGCGCACCTGCCGCATTGAAGTAACGAAGCGCGACGTATTTAAGACCGTACGCCTTGTCGTAGTCCTGCATAAACTGTTCCATCATAAGTTTGGTTTGACCGTACACGCTTGTGGGATGCTGAGGGCTGTCTTCCGTAATAAGACCGTCGCCGCAATCACCGTAAGTCGCCGCAGAGGACGAAAAAACGAGATACTTGACGTTTTCGGCGATCATAGCATCCAAAAGCGCGAGAGTGCCCGCAACGTTGTTGTGATAGTACTTTGCCGGATTCTTCATACTCTCGCCCACGAGCGAGTACGCCGCAAAGTGAATGACAGAATCCACATCGTACTTTCTGAATGTCGAGCGCAACAGTTCGACATCAAAGATGTCGCCTTTGACGAACGGTACGTCGGAAGGCACTGACTCGATGTGCCCGGTGACGAGATTGTCGTAAACCACGACATCCATATTTCTTTCTTTGAGTTCTCTTACGCAATGAGAGCCGATATAACCTGCTCCGCCCGTAACCAAAATCATATTGTATCTCCTCTTGCGCAGCCGCATCGCTCGACCGCGCTAATTTTTATCTATGAAATATTATAAACTAGAACCGCTTGTTTTGCAAGGCAAAAATGTGTATAATCGAATTGTGGGAAAAACAATACTTCATTGCGACTTAAACAACTTCTACGCTTCGGTGGAACAAAAACTGCATCCCGAATACGACGGGATGCCTCTTGCCGTTTGCGGAAATCCCGAAGCAAGACACGGAATAGTGCTTGCAAAAAACCAACTCGCAAAAAAAGCGGGCGTTCAAACTGGCGAAACGCTGTGGTCGGCAAGGCAAAAATGCCCCGATATAGTGTTCGTTCTTCCGCACTTTGACGAATACGTCAAATATTCCAAACAAGTCTTTGAAATTTACACGCAATTCACCGACCGAGTGGAAAGATTCGGCATAGACGAATGTTGGCTTGACGTGACCGGCTCGGAAAAACTTTTCGGCGACGGCGTAACTATTGCAAACAAGTTGCGTCAGCTCGTCAAAGAAAAGACGGGACTAACCATTTCCGTCGGCGTGTCTTTCACAAAAACTCTCGCAAAACTCGGAAGCGACCTCAAAAAGCCCGACGCGACCACCGTTCTCGACAAAGAGCATTATATGGATGTCATAGGCGATATGTCGCCGTCCGAGATGATTATGATAGGTCGTCAGACGTCCGAAAAACTCACGAAACTCAACATTCGCACCATACGCCAACTTGCAAACTCCGACCGTGACGCTTTGCGTCACATTTTCGGAATCGTCGCCGACAACATGGTGAATGCCGCACAAGGCATCGAAACTGAAGAAGTCAAACATTACTACGACGTTCACATTCCAAAGAGCGTTTCGAACGGCACAACCACGCCACGCGACATAAAAAATCTGCAAGAAGCAAAAATCGTGATATACGCGCTTGCGGATATGGTTGCGTTGCGCCTTAGAAGTTTCGACCTCGTGGCAAACGGCGTCGGACTTTCGATAAAAAATCCCGCTTTGCAATGGACTTCCAAGCAAATTCCGCTTTCGCCCGCTTCGGCAAATTCGGGCGCAATCGCAAAAGCCGCAATATGCTTGCTTGAAAAAACACACAACTTCGGCGAGCCGCTTCGCGCAATCACGGTTGCGGCAATAAGACTCGAAAACAAGGACGGCGTGCAAATGAGTTTGTTCGACGAACAAAGCGACAAGGCAGACAAACTCGAACAAACCCTCGACGAGATAAGAGCCAAATACGGTTATCACTCGGTTCAGCGCGGCATTTTGCTCGAAAACGACTTGACCGACAATTTGCACGAAGACGACGATTTCAGGCCCTTCCACCAATCCAAAACGACCTGAGTCGATATTTTTTATTGTATACAAATTTTGGAAAATCAATTTCTTCTCTACACGATTTATTACACGAATCGTGCTTTATTTTTGCGTTTTTACCTAAAAATCACCTCAAATCCTCAAATTTTGCCTCGTTTTCAATATGTTTATACACGAATCGTGTTGCATACATGCATAACACATTTCGTGTTTTACTCGTATTTTGTCGAATTATGAAGCAAGTTGAGCATTCCGTTTTACAATCATCGGATTTTTCTTTATAATTAATTTAGACAATAATTGGATTGTAAGAAGAAACGGCAAAAGCCGTACGGGCAAAACCCACACGCACGCACAGGCGTGCAAAAAGCAATTTGTTTATGACACCCGTCCAAATCGCAACGGCAGTTTTATCTCTCATAGCAGGTATAGGCGTTTTTCTTATTGCCTGCACTATGATGAGTTCCAACCTCGAATCCGTCAGTTCAAACAAACTGAAACAACTCTTTGCCAGAACGTCCAAGAGCAAACTCGTCGGCGTCGGCATAGGCACGGTCGCAACGGCGGCAATTCAGTCGTCGGGTGCAACCACCGTTATGGTCATCGGCTTCGTCAACGCAGGCATTATGTCGCTCATGCAAGCCGCAACGGTAATTTACGGCGCAAACATCGGTACGACCATCACGGGTCAAATCACCGCGCTCGGTATGTTTGAAAACTCCATTTCCACCGGCGTCGTGTTTGCGACCTTTGCAGGTATCGGCGCGTTTACCATGGCGTTTGCCAAAAAGGACATCGTAAAGAAAATCGGCGGTATCCTCGCAGGCTTCGGTATGCTATTCGTAGGTCTTGATATGATGAGCGCGTCAATGAAAGTTTTTGCCGCTCTCGATTCCGTCAAAAGCTTCCTCGCTTCAATATCGAATCCCATTCTTCTTGTTTTGATAGGAGCAATACTCACCGCCATTATTCAAAGTTCGTCGGTTATGACGTCCGTTGCAATCACTATGGCGTTTACGGGGCTCATCAACCTCGATCAAGGCATCTACCTCACGATGGGCTCGAACATCGGCTCGTGCGTCGTGGCAATCATCGCCGGTCTTACGTCGAGCACAAATGCAAAACGCACCGCGCTCATTCACCTTTTGTTCAACGTATCCGGCGTTGTCATCTTTATGATCGTCGCAATGCTGATGCGCGAAATCTCAAAAGCAGTCAATCCCGCAAAGGTCATTACATTCGGCTATCTGTTCGAAAAGATGTTTCCCGGCGTTCCGCAAACGCAACTCGCCATGTTCCACACGATATTCAACGTCGTGACGGTCATAATTATGTTGCCACTCACAAACTTGTCGGTTAAACTCGTTTGCAAGATTCTGCCCGACAAGAAAAAAACGGACGAACAGTCCGAAGAACATATGTTCTACATCGACGAGCATATGCTCAAAACGCCGCCTATCGCCGTTCAGCAAACCAAAAACGAAATCGTCAATATGGCGGAAATCGCGCTTCACAACTACGACATCGCTTGCGACATAATCTGCACGCTCGATTATTCGGACATCGAACAATTCCGAAAGAACGAAAAAGAGCTCAACTTCCTCAACAAAGAAATCGCAAGATTCGTCGTCAATCTTTCAAAACTCGAAATGAACGACGCCGACCACAACTATCTTGCAACCACGTTTCACACAATAACTGACCTTGAACGCATCGGCGACTATGCGGAAAACATAGTCGAATACGCCGACAAACTCAAAGAATCCAACCAAACTTTCTCGGATGTTGCGATTAAAGAAGTTCGTCACCTTCAAACCCGCATAGACGACTTGTTTCAAAAGGTTATGAAAGCGTACGTCAACTGCGATTCGTCGTCGTTTGACGAGGCAAACGAAATCGAGGACGACATCGACGGCATCACCGAAGCTATGGGCGCAAACCATATCGCAAGACTCAGAGCGGGCGACTGCACGCCCGACGTCGGCGCGCAATACCTCTCGCTCGCTTCGGATTCCGAACGTGTCGCAGACCACTTTATCAACGTCGCAAAATCCATAAATCGAAAGGTATAAGGACTTATTATGAAACTCGCAATAGCCACCAACAACGCCCACAAACTCAGCGAAATCAAAGCGATTCTCGGCAACTCGTTTGACGAATTACTTTCCCTCAAAGAACTCGGGATCGACATAGACGTCGAGGAAACGGGAACTACGCTCGAGGAAAACTCGTACCTCAAAGCGCGCACTATTTGCGACGTATGCAATATGCCGACTCTTGCCGACGATACGGGGCTTATGGTTGACGCTTTGAACGGCGCGCCCGGCGTTTATTCCGCTCGCTACGCAGGCGAAGCGCACGACGACAAGGCGAATCGCCGGTTGCTTCTCAAAAACCTCGACGGAATCGAAAACAGACGCGCGCATTTTGCAACCGTAATCACCATTTGTTATCCGAACGGCGAGTTTATCACCGCAAAAGGTCGCGTTGAAGGCTCGATTCTGACCGAAGAACACGGAAGCGAAGGTTTCGGATACGACTCGCTCTTTTATAGCGACGAACTGCAAAAAACGTTCGCCGAAGCGTCGCAAGTCGAAAAGAATTCCGTCAGCCACAGAGGCAGAGCCTTGCACGCTATGCTCGAAAAACTACGTGAGCGTAACTAAAAATATGAACACTATCGTCGCATTTTCGGACAGCCACAATATGCCGCTTCCAAGCCGCCTTACGGACGTCGCAAACGAAAGCAAATACGTTTTCTTCCTCGGCGACGGATTGGGTTCTCTGGGCGATTTGATGTGCCACAAAGGCTTTCACGGCGTAAAGGGCAACTGCGACAGATACGAGTTTTGCGACGAAGAAGTCGTCAAAATAGACGGCGTGCGCATTTTGCTCACTCACGGCGACAAATACCACGTCAAACGCGGGCTTTTGGAACTCGATTTGAGAGCGCGCGAACTCGGTTGCACCCTCGTTTTTTACGGGCATACGCACTTTGCGCAAATCGACGAAAACGCAGGGATTACGTTCGTATGTCCCGGCTCGATATGCTCGCCGCTTTCGGGCGCGCCGTCATACGCCTACGCTGTCGTCAACGGCGGAAAATTTACGGTCAAAATCGTAAATCTAATCTAAATTTTGTTGACATAAATACGCCGATGTGGTAATATTGTCAAGCATTGAATTATAGATTGCTCTAAAAAAGTGCGATTTGAGTCCGTGCGGGTGTAGTTCAATGGTAGAATGTCAGCCTTCCAAGCTGATTGCGTGGGTCCGATTCCCATCACCCGCTCCATTACCGTCTTTGACGGGAATTGGACGGTCCGCATCGAGCGTAAAGCGAGATTGCCGCATCGTGCAAATCCTGTCTTAAAACGGCTTGCGGTTTAGTGGAATATGTTGCATGCAAAAGTGCGGCATTCCCATCACCCGCTCCATTACCGTCTTTGACGGGAATTGGACGGTCCGCATCGAGCGTAAAGCGAGAATGCCGCATCGTACAAAACCTGTCCTTAAAACGGCTTGCGGTTTA
>DKCG01000036.1:0-125 GCA_002449145.1 Christensenella sp. UBA6880
CGCACTTTATGTGCGTGTTTTGTTGCTATAAAACCCCGTTTTAGTTTTTTATCAAAAATAATCCTCCTCTACAAGAGTAATCGTCACATACTCTAAATAAAGCATCCCCCTTCCTCACGTGTTTC
>DKCG01000036.1:243-22179 GCA_002449145.1 Christensenella sp. UBA6880
AGCAACGAACGGCAGACGGGCTGTTGGCAATACAAATCGGCTGAAAGCCGTGCCACTGCGCTTTGTGCGCCAGCTACACACCCAAACGGCGCAGTCGCTTGTACTTCCCGTCAAGCTCGGCGCTCCCTTTTCGAGCCGCCTTGCAGCTCGTGTTCCGTCTTCGAATAGACACATTCCGTTTATAAGTACGCTTCGAATAAGTTTCGGATTAAGGCTTCGCCTTCCTCAATTATTAATTATTCATTATTAATTATTAATTAACCTCAAAGTTTGTCGTTATACTTCAAGATTTGCACGAGAGCGTAGATTCTGTCAAGGTCGTCCTTGTTGAAATAGTCAATCGTGATTCTGCCCTTTTGGTCGTTGCCGACAAGTTTGACCTTCGTTGCGAAAATGCGTTTCATATCGCCAACAAACTCTTTGAGTTCGAGCGGCAACGCTTTTGTATCTCTCGGGCCTGACGGAATGGCTTTTCTCGTGAAGTACAGACGGACGCGGTTTTCGAGGTCGCGTACGGAAAGTTTGTTGTCGCACGCTTGGTTTGCGAGCGTCACGAGATAGTCCTTGTCGTCTATGGATATGAGCGTTCTGGCGTGGCCGGGGGAAAGTTTGCCCTCTCTCACGAGCGCGGTCACTTCGTCGGGAAGTTGCAAGAGGCGAAGCGTGTTGGTGACGTACGGACGAGATTTGCCGATACGAACCGCCACTTCCTCTTGGGTGAGTCCGTGATTGTCCATAAGTTCGCGCATACCCTCTGCCGCTTCGATTGCGTTGAGGTCCTCGCGGTGCAAGTTTTCGATGAGCGAAATTTCCTGGATTTGTTGCGGCGTGAATTCGCGTATGATGGCAGGCACTTTTTTGAGGCCTGCAAGCAAACTCGCTCTGAAACGACGCTCGCCTGCGATGATGAGGTATCTGCCGCCGTCCGTCTTGACCAAAAGCAAGGGCTGCAATACGCCGTAAGTCGCAATGGACGTCGCCATTTCTCTCAAACTGTCCTCGTCAAACGTTTTTCTCGGCTGATTCGGGTTGCGGTCGATGAGCGTAATGTCAATTTCCTGTGCCTGAATGTCATCGGCAATATCGACTTTGACGTTTTCTTCATTGTCGTTGAAAAGAGCATTGAAACCTTTTGTTCCGAGGCCGCTTTTTGTGTTTGCCATAAGTCACTCCTTAAATTTCGATATATATTCTTTTGCAAGTTTTTCGTATGCGATTGCGCCGCTGCACCGACGATCGAACTCGATTATCGGTTGTCCGAAACTCGGCGATTCGGCAAGGCGTACGTTTTGAGGTATAACCGTTTCAAAAACCTTGTCTTTGAACGTTTGGCGCACGTTCTGCTCGACTTCTCTCGCAAGTTTGGTCTGTCTGAACATCGTAAGAAGGATTCCGTAAAGCCGCAAACTCTCGTTCGAGTGCTTTTTGACGAGCCTCACGGTGTTGAGCAGTTGATTGAGCCCTTCGAGAGCGAAGTATTCGCATTGAAGGGGCACGATAACGCCGTCAGACGCGCTCAGCGCGTTTATAAGCGTCAAATTTATGCTCGGCGCGCAATCTATGAACACGAAGTCGTATTTGTCTTTTACGGGGTCGAGAGCCGTTTTGAGGACGTAATCCCGATTCTTTGCGTTTGCGATTTCCAGTTCCGCGCCGGCAAGGTCGCGCGACGACGGAATGAAATCCGCAAATCTGCCCTTCCTCACGCAAGAGGTTGCGTCGCCTTTAAGCAAAGCGTCGTATATCGAATTTTCGATTTTTTTGTCGAAGACCCCCATCGCGCTCGTCGCGTTGGCTTGCGGGTCGAAGTCAACGAGCAAAGTTTTGTATCCCAAAGAGGCAACGAAGCAGGCGAGATTCACGCACGAAGTCGTCTTGCCCACGCCCCCTTTTTGATTGGAAAACGATACGACTTGCGCCATAAAAATAATATAGCACACAATGAAAAATTTTTCAACGACGTTTCACAAATAGTTTCACATAAAATATTTTTTGACAAAAAATTATGGTTTTTAACGCGAAGAAACGGGCGCGATTTGCGCCCGAGTATATATGGTTTTCATATGAGTTTTTCATATGTGATTTTTTGTAAGTGCCGTTTTTTAATTCGATTTTTCCGTCGTCGGTTGAGAAAACGCTTTACAGCGGTTTTTTCTTGATAACGCCGTATTGACGAGGATATTGTTTCGGGGTGGGCGCGGTCTTTTCAAAGACCAAAAGCGCGCGCTTTTCACCGTTTGCCAAAATGAGAGATTTGGTTGCGATATGCTTTGCGTTGAGCGTTTTTTCGGCGTTTTTAGAGGTTTCGAGTTCGTTCTCGTCGGTTTTGTAGGCGATAAATTTGCCCCCGACTTTCAAAAACGGCATTGCAAGTTCCAAAAGTATGCGCAACGACGATACCGCTCTTGCCGTGACGTAATCGAACGTGCCGAACAATTCCTTTTCGTCCTCTGCCCTCGCGCTTATCGTTTTTAGATTTTTGACGCCGAGAGTTTTTGCAGCAGACGAAAGGAAAGTCATTTTTTTGGCGGTGGAATCGAGCGAGGTGACAGACACGTCCTCTCTTGCAATCGCTATGGGCATACTCGGAAAGCCTGCGCCCGCGCCGATGTCAAGCAGTTTTGCGCCGCTCGTCAAAAGCGACGCGCCTGCAAGCGAGTCTTGTATATGCTTCACCGCAAAATCCTTATCTTCGGTGATTGCGGTGAGATTGAACGCCTTGTTGCTCTCGACGACCGCCTCTTGATAGCCGCACAGTTTTTCGAGTTGCGACGAGGTGAGGTCTACGCCGATTTGCTTTGCACATTCGTTGAGATATGCCTTGTCCATAAAAAACCTCTTTTTTTCAATATAGCATTTTTTCTGCGTATTTTCAACGATATAACGCCGTTTTTCAAAAGCGCGATAAATCGATAAAAAATAATAAAATTTTTAATAGTTTTTGCAAATATTGAACTTGTTGAAAAAACGTGCTAAAATATATATAAAATAAAATTTTCGAGGCGCAGTATGAGAATTGCAATCATAACGGCTATGGCGGAAGAAACTCTGCCTATATTCAAGAAACTCGGCAACGTCGTGGCGCAAAACACCATATCGGGCGTTGCGATAAGCCAAATAGAATACGACGGCGATACAATATACCTCGCAACGTCGGGCGTGGGCGAAATCAAGGCGGCTCTTGCCGTTCAACTTCTTGTCGATTTGTTCGACGTGGAAGCGGTGCTCAACTTCGGTTTCGTCGGCGCGATAAACAAAAATCTCGAACTTTGCGAACTGATCGTGCCGAGGCGCGTCGTGCACTATCAATTCGACGTTACGGGCGTTGATACGGACAGAAGCGTCGGACAATACAGCGGTATGCTCGACAATTATTTCTATCTTGACGAAAGCCTGATTCAAAACACCCTCGCAAACATCGGCAAGCAAATGAAACTCGTTACCGTCGCAAGCGGCGACGTGTTTGTGACGAGCAGCGAGGATAAACACCGCCTTGCAAAAGAGTTCGGCGCGGATATTTGCGAAATGGAACTTGCAGGCATGGCGATTGCGTGCGAGAGGAACAACGTTCCGCTTTTTTCGGTCAAAGTGGTGAGCGACAAAGCGGACGAAAGCGCAAACGTGAGTTTTCTCTCTATCGTTGAAAGAGGTGTTGCGGGATACGAGAAGATTCTTCCCGAAATCCTCAAAGCAGTCAAGGACGGCGCAACCGCGCTTCCGCCCGTCAAGCACTAAAAAGCGTAATCTCGCAAGAGTGTAAAAGCCCCCCCGCGATAAAAAAGCGCACTATAAACGGCGCAAATATATGACGGATAGAATAAAGCCAATTAGACATTTTGTGTAGTCGGCTTTATCAATAAAACCGCGCTAAGTAAAGTCATTCGATAAAAGAGATAATAGTTTACTTGTAAACTATTATCTCTTTTTGTGTATTATAAGGATTTAAAGCGGATATATTGCGGAATACAAGTTATAGCGATTATTTGGGATAATATGAGAAATAAATGGTTTTCATGCGTACCTGTATTCAGAATAAATACTCTGCAACGGATTATTTGCCAATTGTTAGTATTTGATTTAATAGAAATTGCAGTTTCAGTTTTCTTCAATAAAAGAAATTGAATTGCAAAAAAGCAAACAATTAGTATTGACGAGCAAACAAATTATTATTTCAAGTTGAACGAATAAAATATATTATTCGCTATCGCAAAATGTTGCAGAGTTATCACAAGTTGCAAATTCGTTTTGCGGTATGTGGTGATGTGGTATACAACGATTTCCGCCCTATACGCTTAATGTATTATAGCGGTTTTATAAATATACGGGTTATCGGTTTTGAAAATCTTGAAGGTGCTATGCTTAATCGGTAACACAATAATTAAGAATGCGATTTTTATTATGATTGTTTCACGTGTAACGTATAGAAAATAAAAAACCGCTTTTCTGATTTTTAATTTGAAAGCGGTAAGAAGTTTAATGACGGTTGTGTCGGAAAACGATTTAGTTTATGCGCTTAAAAACGATAAGATAACCAAAAGTCTATCGAAGAAATATCCGAAAATGCGGCGGATTTATCGAGGGAAAACGACAGAGTTTACAGAAGCCTGCCGTTGTCGTTCCATTCGCCGTACATAACGCCCTTTTTGGTGTTCTCGATAAATTTGTTTAACCGAGCGGCAAAAACGTCGGGTTGATTCTTTTTGATTTGTATGGTGTCTATGCGGACTCTCTTGTATAAAGACGGAAAGATTTGAAAGTTTGTCCAAACGTCGACGTCGGATTGCAACGCCGCAAGAATATCTTTGTCGATTACGAAACCGTCGTTGGACATATCCGGCAAAACCGCTCGTCCACTGTCGGTCATATGCCTTAAGCGTTCCAATCTGCGACAGCGTTCTTTGTTAAGTTCTGACCATTTACAGTTTTTACTGCGCGGCGTAAAGCGTTGAATTGTAGTTCTGTCGTCGAGTTTTTTCGTCGTGCTGTCAATCCTACCAAAACACATCGCTTCTTCAACTGCGTCGATATACCCAAAAGCGTCGCTTCCGATTGGGCGACCGCGCTTGACTACAAGCCAACATTCGTTTTCGGTCGAGTGGTTGATTTCAAAACATAATCTCTAAATTCGTCACGATTTTTTTACATTCAGCAGGTTGGAATGCGTCATTTTTTTCTTATATTGGTTTGGATAAATTTTGTTTTCTTGCCGTGCAAATTATCGCAAATATTTGCAATTCGTTGCCGTGTGATAATACTAACGCGAAATCAAATTATAAGCAATGGTTGCGGCGATTATATGCAATTTTCTATAATTGTTTCACGTGTAACAATCATAAAAATGTGGCTATAATGCCACTAAATAGTAGTAAAAGAGCAGGTTTGAAATTTTTGGAAAACCCGAGAATGTGGATAACCGTAAAACAGCGTTCCGCAATGACGAACGGCAACGTTCGATGTGACTGATATATGGCTTTTAGAAGCAAGTGAGCGTTGTGGGTGCGGTGGTGTTTCGATGGTTTTGAGTGGTGTTGTGGGCGCTGTGAGTGCGGTATAAAGTGGCTTCGATTTGTGCGATATTTTGGTGTTTTGCATACGATAATTTGAGGGTAATATGGGGCGAAAAATGCCTATATTTACGCGCGATTTTAGGGTCAAAACGATGATATTTTATGTATGTAATTTGAGTGAAAAGCGGTATCGGACGGGGCTATGATGAGTATTAAAAATATATGTTTCACGTGGAACGGTTTGATTTTCGGTGTCGGTTTCACGTGAAACGAAAACCGCGAAAAACCCACTAAATAGTAGGGTTTTTGCCCGCTTTTTGGTCGATTTGAGGAATTTGCGACCTTTCACCTTGTAAAAATTTACAGAAAAAATTTTGCTCTTTCACCCGAATTTTTGACAGTGTTTTGTTTCTCAATTTTTCTATAAAAATATTGCTGTTTCACAATTATTCTATATTTTTCAATATGCTGAGAAAATCTTTGTTTTTTATGTGTTTTTTCGTGTGTTTATCCGACGGTTTTCTATGCGCTTTTTAGGCTGTGGCGATGTATATTTGTGTAAAAAACAGAAAAATAGATATTTGGTTTGTCGTTTTTGGGTATCGAAGCGGTTGTTTGCGTTCGTTTTATCGTTTGCGATTGTTGGTTTATGCTGTCAGCCGGTGTTTGATGCATTTGTATATTTGTTCATAAGACAGTTTAACCGAATTGGGACGTTGTGTTTACTGTGTGGTGATTTGTTGTGGAGAAGTACGCTTCTCGTGCGTTCGAGCAAGGATATTACACCCGAAAATGCCTCTGTTTAGTGGTGTTTCACGTCAAACAAAGTTTCCACATATAAACATATCCACATCGAAATTCGACGTTGTAAAAAACGGAAGATAGAAAAATCTACTGTAAAACGGTTTACAAGTATACTATACGGGCAAAATTAACGCTTCGCCGTTTGGCATTGCGCCGTATTTGCGAAGCGTTTCGTTTTACGCGATTATTTGCATATAAGTTGCAACGAGGAACAGTATCGGACCGACGAGTACGAAGATGTGGAATAAACAATGGACGTAGCGTTTATGCACGCCGAACACCGCCGCGCCGAGCAGACAAGATACGAGCCCCGCGAGATAGACGAAACTCGTTGCTTGCGAAATGCCTTTGGGTGAGAAATACGCCGTGAAGAACGCCGCAAACATCAATCCGCCGATGACGAAGGTTGAGGCGACGGACACTTTTCTGAATATATCGAAGCGATAAAGGCACAGCGCGAAGATTGCGATTGCGATTGCAAAGGACACGCCGAACGCGACGTAGCCGTATACGTTGCCGTACAAAAGGCAGGTTGCCGTTGCGCAGGCAATGACGTTGAGGTTGACGGCGGGAAAGTCGAGAGTGCGCCACATCAGTTTTTTGCGCATATCCGACACGCCGTGATAGATTGCCGACACGCTGAACTCGATTGCTATCAAAAGGCAAGACAGCGCCGCAGAAGCGTATGTTGCGTGCGTGGTGGCTTTAAGCAGCATAAAAATCATAAAGACGAGGGCCGCCAGCGCGCCGAGTGCGTGGGAAACGGAATTGAAAAGTTCCTCTTTGGGCGTGTAGTACACGAGCCCGTTGTCCTTGTAGATTTGTTTGAGTTCGTCGGTGTTGGATGGTGTTTTCAAAGATTCTCTTACGTTCATATTCCATATAGTAAAGCAAAAACGCCGAGAGGGCAAGCGATATAAAGTCGTCAAACCGCATAAAATCGCGAATTGGCTCGACGGCGCAGGGGTTTGCTCGATAAACGCCCGAAAGCCGAAAAAGGCGCGTTTTAGACCCTCTGCCGCAAAATTTTGACAAAAACCCTTGATATTTTGTTTATAACTTGTTATAATATTCTCACTTATTATTATTGAAATAATAATATATTATTTACTAAAATATATTTTATGTAGGAGGAAAAATGGCAGAAGAAGTCAAACACAGTTACGACGCCGGCGACATTCAGGTTCTCGAAGGACTCGACCCTGTCAGAAAACGTCCCGGTATGTATATCGGTTCGACGGACGTGAGAGGTTTGCACCATCTCGTGACGGAAGTCGTTGACAACTCAATCGACGAAGCACTCGCAGGCTACTGCACGCATATCGTCGTGGAAATTCTCTCGGACGGCGCGATTCGCGTTACGGACAACGGCAGAGGCATTCCTACCGGCATTATCGAAAAAGAAGGCAAATCCGCAGTAGAGGTCGTTTTGACCAAACTTCACGCGGGCGGTAAATTCGGCAGCGGCGGCTACAAGATTTCGGGCGGTCTGCACGGCGTGGGCGTATCTTGCGTCAACGCGCTCAGCGAATGGCTCGTCGCAGAGGTCAGACAAAACGGCAAACTTTACCGTATTCGTTTCAATCGCGGTATTGCGGAAAGACCTTTGGCAGTCGTGGGCGACGCAACCGATACGGGCACGACGATAACCTTCTATCCCGACGCGGAAATCTTTGAAACGCTCGAATTCAACTACGACACGATGAAGACTCGTCTTCGCGAACTCGCATATCTCAACAAAGGTCTTACCATCGAACTTGCGGATGAGCGTGTTCAACCCGAGCGCAGAGAGGTGTTCCGCTACGACGGCGGCATAGTGTCTTTCGTAGAGGAAATGAACAAGACCAAAGAAACCATCTTCCCCGAAGTCATTTACTTTGACGAAAAGTACGTCGACAGCGAAATCGAAGTCGCAATGCAGTACAACGACAGTTATTCTGACACGATTTTGGCGTTTGCGAACAACATCAACACCGAGGAAGGCGGCACGCATCTTGACGGCTTCAAAGCCTCGTTGACGAAGATTATCAACGATTACGGCTCTAAGTCGGGAATCCTCAAAGGCAGCGAAAAATTGAGCGGTGAGGACGTCAGAGAAGGTCTTACGGCGGTTATTTCCGTAAAACTCGCAGAGCCGCAATTCGAGGGACAAACCAAAACCAAACTCGGCAACAGCAGTATGCGCCAAGCGGTGGCAAAGGGCGTTACGGAAGGTTTCGGAACTTATCTAGAGGAACACCCCAGAGAAGCAAAGGAACTCGTGCTTAAAACCATTACGGCGCAAAGAGCGAGAGAAGCGGCGCGTATGGCGCGCGAGAGCGCGAGAAGAAAGAGCGCGCTCGAAAGCACCACGCTTCCCGGCAAACTTGCGGACTGCACCGACAAAGACCCCAAAAACTGCGAAATATATCTCGTCGAGGGCGATTCGGCAGGCGGAAGCGCAAAGCAAGGTCGCGACAGACGTTTCCAAGCGATTCTTCCTTTGAGAGGTAAGATTCTCAACGTCGAAAAAGCCGCTTTGCACAGAGTTCTCGAAAACGAGGAAATCAAGGCGATGATAACCGCGTTCGGTTGCGGTATCAACGCAGAGTACGACGAGAGCAAACTTCGTTACAATCGTATCATTTGTATGACCGACGCCGACGTGGACGGCAGCCACATTCGTATTTTGATGCTCACGTTCTTGTTCCGCTTTATGCGTCCGCTCATCGAAAACGGTCACGTATTTATCGCGTTGCCGCCTCTTTACAAGATCGCAAAGGGCAAGCAAGAGCAATACTTCTACGACGACGAGAGCCTCGAAGCGTATTACAACGAGTTCGGCAGAAAGAGCGGCGAACTTCAACGCTACAAAGGTCTCGGCGAAATGAACCCCGAACAACTTTGGGAAACCACAATGGACCCGCAAAAACGTACGCTTTTGAAAGTTACGATGGACGACGCGATCGAGGCCGACAGACTCTTTTCCATACTTATGGGCGAGCAACCCGAACTTCGCCGCGAATTTATCGAGCAGAACGCGAAACTCGTGACGGATCTCGACGTATAAGGAGGCAGTTATGGCGAACATAAGAGACGATAAAAACAACGAATATATTCAACATATAGCCAACTCGACCGTCAAGGACGTGGAAATAAACGGCGAACTTAAAAAATCCTTTATCGCATACGCGATGGCGGTCAACGTATCCCGTGCAATCCCCGACGTAAGAGACGGTTTGAAACCCGTTCACAGACGTATTCTTTACGCTATGAGCGAACTCGGTCTGACCCCCGATAAGCCCTATCGTAAGTGCGCTATGGTCGTCGGTGAAGTGCTCGGCAAATACCATCCTCACGGCGACAGTTCCGTATACGACGCAATGGTGCGTTTGGCGCAAGACTTTTCCATTCGCTGTCCGCTCGTAGACGGTCACGGCAACTTCGGTTCCATCGACGGCGATCCGCCGGCGGCTTATCGTTATACCGAGGCTCGTCTTTCCAAAATCGCGCTCGAAATGATCCGCGACATCGACAAAAAGACGGTTGACTTCTATCCCAACTTCGACGACACGCGCGAACAACCCGTCGTGTTGCCCTCGAGATTCCCCAACTTGCTCGTAAACGGTTCGGACGGTATCGCGGTCGGTATGGCAACATCCATTCCGCCTCACAATCTCGGCGAGGTTATAGACGCGTCTATCGCGCTCTTGCACAATCCCGACGCAACCGCGGACGACCTTATGGAATATATCCCCGCACCGGACTTCCCGACGGGCGCGCTCGTTTTGGGCAGACATTCCATTAAGCAAGCGTATCGCACGGGTAGAGGCGCGTGCGTGCTTCGCGCAAAGGCGGAAATCGAGGAAATGGCAAACGGCAAGAGCCGTATCGTCGTGACCGAGATTCCTTACCAAGTCAACAAGGCGAAACTCATCGAAAACATCGCAGACCAAGTCAAAGACAAACGCCTCGAAGGCATCAGCGATTTGAGAGAAGAAACGGACAGACACGGTATGCGTATCGTCATCGAACTCAAAAAGGACGTCAATGCGCAAGTTCTTCTCAACCAACTCTACAAGCAAACGCAGATGCAAACGACGTTCAGTATGATAATGCTCGCACTCGTAGACGGCGTACCTCGCGTTCTCAACCTCAAAGAGATGTTGGAATGCTACGTCGCTCACCAAAAGGACGTAATCGTGCGCAGAACGCGTTTCGACCTCGAAAAAGCGCAAGAAAGACAACATATTTTGCTCGGTTTGCACATCGCGCTCGAAAATATCGACGCAATCGTCGAACTTTTGAAGAAATCGCGCGACAGACAAGACGCAATCGCAAAACTCATCGAGAACTACGGACTTAGCGACAAGCAGGCGGCGGCAATCCTCGATATGCGTTTGCAACGCTTGACGGGTCTCGAAGTCGAAAAAATCAACGCCGAACTCGAAGACCTCGACAAGCAAATCGCCTACTTCAATATGGTTCTTTCCAGTGACGAGGAAGTCAAGAACATCATCGTCAAGGAAATGAGCGAAATCAAGGCGCAATACAACACGCCGAGAATGAGCGAACTCACCTACGATTACGGCGACATCGACATCGAAGACCTCATCGAAAAAGAAGACGTGGTCATCTCTATGACCCACGGCGGTTATATCAAACGCATGCCCGTTTCCGAGTACAAGGCTCAACACAGAGGCGGTATGGGTATCACGGCACACAAGGCGAAGGACGAAGACTTCGTGGAAAGAATATTCACCTCGAATACGCACGAGAGAATTATGTTCTTCACCAACAGAGGCAAAGTGTTCACCCTCAAAGCGTACGAGATTCCCGAAGCGACTCGCAATGCGCGCGGCAGGGCGGCGGTAAACCTCTTGCAACTCGAACAAGGCGAGAAGATTCAGGCGTTCTTGCAAATGCCCGAAGAGAGGGCGGACAAGTTCCTTATGCTCGCAACCAAGAAAGGTCTTATCAAAAAGACGCCGCTCGAAGAATACGATTCGATCAAGCGCAACGGCAAGATTGCAATCAAGTTCAACGATGACGACGAACTTATCGGCGCGGTTATCACAACCGGCAACGACGAGATTTTGGTTGCGTCGAGCCAAGGTATGAGCATCCGCTTCAACGAGAACGACGTGCGCCCCGTCGGCAGAACGGCAATGGGCGTCAAGGCGATGAACATTTCTGGCGATACGACCCTCGTGGCGTTCGACGTGGTACACCCCGGCGACGAAATCCTCACCGTAACGTCCAACGGCTACGGCAAGCGTTCGAGCATTGACGATTATCCCATCCAAAACAGAGCGGGCAAGGGCGTCAAGGCAGGCACGTTCAACGACAAGACGGGCACTCTCGTAAGCCTCAAAGTCATACCCGCCGACACCGACGTTATGATGATAACCGACAGCGGCGTAATCATCAGAGTTCAAGCCGACGAAATCAGCAAGATAGGCAGAGCTACGCAAGGCGTGCGCATTATGAAACTTAAAGACGACAAGTTCAAGGTTATGGCAATCGCACTCACGCCGCACGAAGACGAGGAAGAAGAAGTCGAATACGACGAGGACGGCAACGTAATCGTCAAGGAAGACGGCGCAAGCGAACAAGCGCAAGAATCCGCAGAAACGACGGAATCGACTGAAACGACCGAAAATAGCGAAAACTAACGTTTATAATTGCAAAAACGAGGCTTAAACCCTCGTTTTTGCTTAATGGGTGATAATTATGGAAGAAAGAAAATGGTTCAAAGAGATGTCCGTTTATCAGATTTGGCCGCGCTCTTTTTGCGACGGTAACGACGACGGAATAGGCGACCTTAAAGGCGTGCTTTCGAAACTCGAATACATAAAGAGCCTCGGAAGCGACGCGATTTGGTTCTCGCCCTTGTACGTTTCGCCGCAAGCGGACTACGGCTACGACATCGCCGATTACAAGAATATCAATCCCGAATACGGCACGCTCGACGATTTCAAACAAGTGCTCGAAAAGGCGCACGCGCTCGGTATGCGCGTGATTATGGACTTGGTTATCAACCACACGTCCAACCAACACGACTGGTTCAAAAAGAGTTGCGCAAAAGTCGAGCCGTACACCGACTTTTACATTTGGCGCAAGGGCAGGGGCAAGGACGGAAAGAAAGTCCCCAACAATTGGATGTCCACATTCCCCGGGTCTGCGTGGGAATACAACGAGCAAAGAGGAGAGTTCTATCTTCACCTCTACGCCAAAGAGCAACCCGACCTCAATCACGACAATCCGAAAGTCAGAGAGGCAGTCAAAGACGTTATGAGATTCTGGCTGGATATGGGCGTTGACGGATTCCGCGAGGACGTCATCACCCAAATCAGCAAGGTGGAAGGTCTGCCCAACGGCAACTGGCTTATGCCCGCTTCGCGGGGTATGGAACACTACAACAACGGTCCGCATATCCACGAATATTTGCAGGAATACCGCAAGGTTATCGAGCAGTACGACGCGTTCCAAGTCGGCGAAGCGCCGCTTATGAACACCAAAACCGCACTCGCCTATGTCAATGAGAACAAAAAAGAGTTGGATATGATGATTTCTTTCCAACATATGAACGCGGATTGTATTCTCGTCGAATGGGTGCATACGCCGTTCAGCCTTCCCAAACTCAAAAAGACGTTCAACGAGTGGCAAACCAAACTCTACCACAGAGCGTGGAATGCAAACTACCTCGAAAACCACGACCACGCGCGTATCATTTCGAGATACGGCAGCGAGGAATACAGAGTGGAAAGCGGCAAGGCTCTTTGTATGGCGTACACGTTCCTTTCGGGCACGCACTTCGTCTATCAAGGACAAGAAATAGGTATGACCGCGCTTTACTTCGACAAGTATCCGAAGGGAAGCGACCCGTGGACGCAATTTAAGGACGTTTCGACGTTCTGCGTGCGCGACCTTATGAGAAAGTTCGGTTTCAGCGACAAGCACATCCTCAAAGTCGCTCACACCGCCGCTCGCGACTGCGCTCGTACGCCAGTGCAATGGAACGGAAATAAGAACGCGGGCTTCTCGACCGTCGAGCCGTGGTACACCGTCAACCCGAATTATCCCGAAGTCAACGTCGAAAAGGCTATGCAGGACGAAAACTCAATCTGGTACTTCTACCAAAAGGCAATGGCACTTCGCAAAGAGTACAAGGATACGGCGGTTTACGGCGAGTTCAAGATGTATTTGCCGAACGACAGACAACTTTTCGTCTACGACAAGATTGCAGAGGACGGCAAGAGCAAACTCACCGTCGTCATCAACCTCAGCAAAAAGACCGTCAAGGCCTCGCGCGTCAAGAAGTATATTCCGAGCGGCGCAACCGAAATTCTTTCGGTGTACGACGAGCCGTTCGGCGATACGCTCAAACCCTACGCGGGCAAAGTGTTCTACACCCCGCTTGCAAAATAAAATCGTTTGAAAAACGAAATAAACCGTTTGAAAAACGAATATACGGGTTTATAAAACCGAAAAATCACAAAAAAAACTAAACGAAAAGAGCCTCGCATTTGCAAGGCTCTTTTTATAATGCTTGGCAATATGCAATATAGAATATTCAGTCCTCGTCGTCCTCGTTTTCGCTCGGCAATATGCGGCGATAAGGGGCGGTGTCGTGCTTCGAGGAATGAGGAAGGGGGATATGCGCAGCAATCATCGCTTTTTTAAGCGCGAACGTGAAGGGCAATCCCAAAACGATACAAGTTATGATTTGCGAGGCGAGTATCTCGAACATCGCGATATAGTAGATTGCGGACGCGTCGTTAAGCACGAATATGAGGGGGACGAGAAGCGTGTTCGCAATTATCGGCGGAAGCGTCGCAAGTATGGGGCGGCGGCGCAAAAGATAAGTCCCCACCGCGCCGATAAGCGTTGCAAGAGTGCCCAAAACCATATCGAACACGCCGAACGGCGAGAAGAAAAAGTTGGTGAAAAAACAACCTATTGCAAGCCCGGGAATTGCTTCGGGGAAGATGAGAGGAAGCAATACGAGAATTTCGGATATGCGGAATTGCACCGGACCGAACGCTATTGCGCTGAATGCTACGGACAAGGCAAAGTACAAAGCGGCAATAACAGCCGCTCTTGCCATATAAACAAGAGATTTTTTCAAAATACACCTCGGTTTTTTTTATTGATGGGTATTGCCGACACCATCGAAAGTATGTTATCATAACCAAAAAGAAAACGCAATCGAAAAACATCGCTCGAAAACATTTTATCGTATGTTTTGACTTTGTTTTGAAAATCCGCATATAATAGACTTCAAGAGGAAAAACAATGCACAGATTCGACGAATTATCTTGCCTGAACACGGCGTTCAACACGGGCGCGTTCCTTTGTTCGGGCGACAACGTTATGACAATGAGTTGGGGATTGGTAGGCGTTATGTGGGGCAAAAAGGTCTTCGTTGCGCCGGTTAGAGAAAGCCGCTTCACAAAAGAGTTTATCGACAAACTCGCAACGTTTACGGTGAGCGTTCCAAAGCAAGGCGAAATGCTTTCCGCAATCAGATTCTGCGGCACGAAAAGCGGTCGCGAATACGACAAGTGGGCGGAATGTTCGCTTGAAAAAGTCAAGGCAAAAAGAGTGGACGGCTATGTCGTGGGCGGCTGTCAAAGGTACTTCGAGTGCAAGGTCATCGGCGTTGTGCCTATGGCGAATATGGACTTGAAAGACGTTGAAAAATGGTATCCGCAAAAGGATTTGCATACGTTTTATTTCGGTGAGATAGTAGAGGAATACTGATGAAAATTTGGGCAAAAGTTATGAAAGGCGACAAGATTTTGCGCGACGTGATTTATGAGAGCGAACTTTCGCTCACGCCGTCGAATTTCCAAAAGATGTTGCAGGAAATATCCTACAAATTGGACGTGGCAACCCCCGTGAGTCTTCCCACGCACTTCAAGCATTTTGAAAGATTCAACCGAGTGAAATATCTTCCGCGCGACTTTATAGAGGAAGTGGACTACACTTCTTTCGTGCTTGAAAGAGTTATTGAAAAACCCAAGCCGAAGCAATTTTACGTCTGATAGCGGACGAAAGCAAATTGCTTGTAAAATAGCAGAAAATACACTTTATTTTATCGAAACGCACGCATAAAGCGCGCGTTTTGCGTTTTATTACAAAATTTTCCTTTGCGAGAATATAAGCGGAAGTTTGACTTATACTATGTGAAACGGAGGCTTTATGGCAGTTGGAATCGTAAGAAGAATAGACGAACTCGGTCGAATCGTAATCCCCAAAGAAATGCGAAAGACAATGCGACTTCAAGTCGGCGACGAAATGGAAATATCCGCAAACGACGAGGGTTTGACCCTCAAAAGATACAGCGGTTTTCAAAGCGTTTTGCCATCTTGCAAAGCGATTGTCAAAGCACTTGCAGAAGCAAAGGACTGCGACGCCGTTGCGGTGAGCGCAAACGAAGTGGTCGTTGCCGAAGGCAAAAACAAAAAGCAATTTCAAGGCGCGAAAATATCCGACGCGCTCTCAAACAGAATAAGAGGACGAAAAGAAGAAACGCTCGATAAGTCGGCACTCTCAAACGCATTCGACAACGTGGACTGTCCCCGCGATTGCGCCATCGTTCAACCCGTCGTTGCGGGCGGCGACCTCGTAGGTGCGATTATGCTTATGAAAGACGAATCCCCAAAAGATTCCGACAAGGATTATTTGCGTTTTTGCGCCGACCTTATTTCGGCGTCGTTGACGGAATGAGAAAGAAGGCAAAAAACAAAAAACGTATGTTTTCGGGCGCGGCGGTTTTGCTCGTCGGCAGCGTCGTTGCAAAAATGCTCGGTGCGCTCTACCGTATTCCGCTCACAAACATTCTCGGCGCGGAAGGTATGGGTATGTACCAACTCGTATTTCCCGTATACGCGTTGTTTATGGTGCTTGCGACGGCGGGTATTCCCACGTCGCTTTCTCGCACAGTTGCCGAAAAACGCGCGCTCGGCGAAAACGTCAAAAAGTATTTTGCCGTCGCTATGTGCGCGCTTTTGGTTTTGGGGCTTGCGTTCGGCTTGCTTATGGGCGCGCTTTCCGACGTTCTTGCCAAAAGGCAGGGCAACGCCGACACTCGATTCGGATTTTTGATTATCGCGCCGGCGATAACGTTCGTGTGCGTAATATCGGGATTTAGAGGCTATTTTCAAGGGCAGATGTATATGCTGCCCACCGCGCTTTCAAACGTCGTCGAGCAAGTCGTCAAACTCGCCGTCGGAATAGGCGCGTCGTATGCGCTTGCAAAAAGAGGTGTGATATATGCCGTATGCGGCGCGCTTTTCGGCGTGACCGTAAGCGAAATAGTCACGGCGGCGTATATGGGCGTAACCTATCTTTTCCGCTCGAAAAAGGAAAAGCGAGAGCGGCTCTCGCAAGTTTCGTTGCAAGGATACGATTTGCAATCGGGCAGTGAAAACGGCGTTTTGCAAAGCGAAACGAGTGCGCAGATCGGTAAAAATCGGGATAACGCCGCACAAAGTTCGCGTTTCGGCAAAAAAGCGAGATTTGAAAAGGTGTCGAGGGGCGAACTCAAAGGAATGCTCAAAGTCGCGCTTCCCATTGCGGCGGTTGCCGCGCTTATGCCGCTCGCAAACTTTTTCGACAGCGTAATCATCGTCAATATGCTCAAAGCGTTCGGTCTTAAGCAGAGCGTCGCGACGGCGCAGTACGGCATAATATCGGGCCCCGTCAACTCGCTGATAAATATGCCCGTCGTTGCGATTATGTCGCTTGCGGTGGCGGTCGTTCCGTCGGTGTCGGCGTCGAGAGCGACGAGAGATATTGACGGCGTTATGCTCAAAAGCAGTCTTTGCGTGCGCCTTGCCTATCTTTTGGGCATACCGTTCGCGTTTTATCTTGCCGTGTTTGCAAGAAATGTCATCGGCGCGCTCTATCCCGCGCTTTCCGAGCAAAACACGATAGTTGCGGTGAACGTGCTTCGCATAAGTGCGGCAAACGTCGTGTTCTTGTCGGTTATGCAGATATACGTTTCCCTTTTTCAAGCGGTGGACAAAACCAAATACGCCGTTTTCAGCCTTATCGCGGGCATAATCGTCAAAATCGTACTCGACGTAGTTCTTACAATGTATATCGGAATAAACGGCGCGGCAATCGCCTCGCTCGCACTTCCCGTCGTCGCGTATTTTTGCACGCTCGTATCCTATTACAAAATATGCGGACTTCGACTTGAAAAAAACGTTGGTCTAAATCTGCTTTCGGGTGTTATAATGGCTTTATGCGGAATCGCGGTCGGCTCGCTTATCAAAAACGACGTCGCCTCGCTCGCGGTCGGATTCGCGGTTTGCGCGGTGGTGTACGTCTGGCTTGCGTTCCTATTCAACCTCGTCGGCAAAGACGACATTCCGCATCTTCCGCTCAAGAAATTGCTTTGGGCGTTGCATAGGACAATAAGATTTTGGGAGTACAACAATGAAACTCGATGACGTTCTCAAAGGCTCGTATCAGCGTTACATAGCCGCAGATTTTTTGTCTACGGTTTTTTTCAACAAGCGCATGCCGCTCGTGATTGACGGTATCGACGGCGAAAACGCCGAAAAGGTCAAAGCAAAACTTCTTGACGTATACGGCGAGGTCGAACTCACCGTAGAAAAGGACGGCGAGGACGAAACGATTTCCGTGTCCGAAATAAAGGGCGACGAGGACGTGATAATCGCGCCGTCCGTATCGCTCGTAGATTGCAAGAGATTCGATTTTTCGGATTTGGAACAGATTATGCACAGACTTCGCGCCGACGATGGTTGCGAGTGGGATAGGGCGCAAACGCACGAGAGTATTCGCATAAACCTCATCGAAGAAGCCTACGAACTCGTTGACGCAATCGACCAAAAGGACGTTGCGGCGATGAAAGAGGAATGCGGCGACGTGCTTATGCAAGCGGTGTTCCACGCCGAGATAGCGCAAAAAGAGGGCGAGTTTAGTTATATGGACGTAATCACGGGACTTTGCAGAAAACTCATCGACCGTCACACGCACATATTCGGAAGCAATCACGCCTCAAACGCCGACGAAGCGCTCGTATTTTGGGAAGCGGCGAAGAAAAAAGAAAAACACTACAAATCCGCTTCCGACCAAATGGACAGAGTGCCCAAAAATTTTCCCGCGTTGCTCTATGCGGAAAAGATACAAAAGTATGCCAAAAAGGTCGGCTTTGACTGGGACGACGTGAGCGGCGCATATCAAAAAATCGCCGAAGAAACCGAGGAACTCAAAAACGCCGACGACGCGCACAGAATGGAAGAAGGCGGCGATTTGCTCTTTGCCGTCGTCAACGCGTTGCGCTTTTACAAGGTAGAACCCGAACTTGCTTTGCGCGAGGCGAACAAGAAATTTATGCGCAGATTTTCCACAGTCGAGAGCGAAGTCAAGGCAAGCGGCAGAGAGATGAAAGACTGCACGCTCGACGAACTCGACGCGATTTGGAACAAAGTCAAAGAGCGCGAAAAACAAGAAAACGAAAACGCGTAACCGAAAAAAGCGAAGCGCATATAATCGCACAAAATCGCAAAACAAATGGTTTAAGCATTGATTTTGCGCGGATAAACACCGCATTATGCAACTTAAAATAGGCGACGTACAACTTGAAAGCAACATCGTGTTTGCACCCATAGCCGGCTTTTCCGAAGTCGGTTTTCGCCATATGTGCGCAAAGTACGGCGCAGGACTTACTTACACCGAACTCGTCAGCGCAAAAGGACTTTGCTACGGCAACAAGGGTACGCAAGAGTTGCTTGCAAGAGAGGATTATTCCTCGCCGTGCGCCGTGCAACTGTTCGGAAGCGACCCCGAATTTATGTACAAAGCCGCAAAGGACGAGCGTCTTGCAAAGTTTGAAATCGTGGATATAAATATGGGTTGCCCCGTCAAAAAAGTGTTCAACAACGGCGACGGAAGCGCGCTTATGAAAAATCCCGATTTGATAACCGAAATCGTGCAAGCGGTCAAAGAGGGGGCAAAACGCCCCGTGACCGTAAAAATGCGCGCGGGCGTTGAATCGGGCAAACCCGTTGCTGTCGAATGTGCGCTTGCCGCTCAAAAGGGCGGCGCAAGCGCGGTGTGCGTTCACCCTCGATACAGAGAGCAGTTTTACAGCGGAGAAGCCGACCATACGATAACCAAAGCCGTCAAGGAAGCAATCGATATTCCCATCATAGCGAACGGCGACATAACCGACTTTCAAAGCCTTGCCAAAGTGCGCGACCTTACGGGCGCGGACGGATTTATGATAGGCAGAGGCGCACTCGGCAGACCGTGGATTTTTTCACAGCTTAACGGCGGCGACGGCGAGCATGACACAAAAGCCGATATTTTCGAGCATATCGCCGTGCTTCGCAAGTATATGTGCGATTTCACCGTCGCAAACGTTATGAAACTTCAACTTTGCTACTACGCAAAAGGCGGTCGCGACGCAAAGGTGGTTAGAGTGGAAATAGGCAAGGCAAAGAGCATTGACGATATATTCGATATCGTTGAAAAGTATTTTGCGTGACGGAACTTTTTGCAGAGAATCCGCTTTCCTTTAATAATGCGAAAAGCGGGGCGGCGCAGCATTTTGAAATTGATTTTCAATCGTATATATGGTAAAGTAAGAATATGAATACGCAAAAGTTTGACGTTATAATCATAGGCGGCGGCGCGGGCGGTTTGTTTTTGGCAAGCCAACTTCCGCCTACGCTCAAAGTCGCGATTTTGGAAAGCAACGACCGCGTGGGCAAAAAATTGCTTGCGACGGGCAACGGCAAGTGCAATCTCACCAACCTCGATATGAACATCGTGCATTACAACAAGCCGAGTTTCGTCGAGAGTTTTCTCGACAGATTCGACGCGCACGACACCATAGCGACGTTTGAAAAGGCGGGGCTTATCACCAAAGTTATCGACAAGCGCGTATATCCGTACAGCGAAAGCGCGGCAACCGTACTCGACGTATTGCGCCGAGCGGTAGAGCGCAACGGCGTGCAAGTTTTCACGTCGCATTTTGCAAACTTCATAGAGCAATTCAACGACGTATTCAACGTAAGCGGCGTCGTCAAAAACGACGACAAACCCAATCAATCGTTTTGCTATTCTGCAACTAACGTAGTGCTTGCAACGGGTTCACCGGCGACTTTCGGCAAGGACAGCACGTCCCTCTACACGTCGCTCGGACACACCGTGCGCCCGATGACGCCGTCCCTCGTTCCCATAAAAACCAACAAAGAACCGCTCAAAGGTTTGCAAGGCGTAAGGGTCAAGGCGGGCGTGCGCATAGGCTATCGTTACGAAACGGGCGAAGTGCTTTTCAAGGATTTCGGCGTGAGCGGAATCGCGGCGTTCAATCTCTCGACCGAGATTGCAAGGGGCAGAGCCAAAATAGGCGATATGCTCACGGTTGACTTTATGCCCGAATACTCGAAAGCGGAAGTCGAGGATATTTTGACCAAGCGCAACAACGGCTACACCGTCGGCGAATTGCTTTTGGGTACGTTCCACAGCCGCGTGCAAGAGCGGATAATTTGGGCGGCGGGTTGTGATATGGCCGACCCCGCGCAAGGCAAAATCGGCGCGCTTGCAAACGCGATAAAAAACTACAAATTCACCATAGAAGGTCTTGGCGACTCGTCGCTTGCGCAAGCGATGTCGGGCGGTTTGAATGTAAGGGAATTTGACGACGACCTTATGTCGCTAAAAGCCAAAAACGCATACGCAATAGGCGAGGCTCTCGACGTTGACGGCGACTCGGGCGGTTACAATTTGCAATGGGCGTTTTCAAGCGCAAAGGCAGTCGCAACCGCGATCATAAAAAACAGTTTGTAACCGAAACGACGGTTTACATATACGAAACGAACATATAAAGAGGTGTTTTATGGCATATACTCAAACAAACGAAACAACGAATACCGTTCAGATAGAGATGTCGGACGACGGCAAAATCATCGTCGAACTCGATGAAAAATCCGCACCGCTCACCGTAAAGAATTTCCAAAAACTCGTTGCGCAACATTTTTATGACGGACTTATTTTTCACAGAGTTATTTCCGGATTTATGATTCAAGGCGGCGACCCGCAAGGCACGGGCATGGGCGGCAGCAAGGAAACCGTAAAAGGCGAGTTCCGCGCCAACGGCGTAAACAATCCCGTTTCGCACGAAAGGGGCGTCATCTCTATGGCGCGTTCGCAATTTTACAATTCCGCGTCCTCTCAATTTTTCATCTGTCACGCCGACGCAAAATTTCTTGACGGACAATACGCCGCGTTCGGCAAAGTCGTCGAAGGAATGGACGTCGTTGACCACATAGCGAGTGTTCCGACGAATAGGGCGGATAGGCCTTTGGAAGAGCAGCGCATATCCTCAATCACGTTTGTAAAACCTCGCTATTGAGCGAATAACTGCGGCAGAGGCATCCGCCTGTCAACTCACTTACGCATAGTAAATTAGGGTTGCCATTCGGATGCCTCTTTCTTGTTCTTCATCTCAAAATCGAGGTTTTATATTGCGGTCTTTTAATTAGGGTTGTCATTCAAGGGATACTTATAAACGGAATGTGCCGATTTGTAGACGGAACGCGAGCCGCAAGGCGGCGAGAAAGCGAACGCCGAGCTTGATGGAAAGTACAAGCGACTGCGC
>DKCG01000029.1 GCA_002449145.1 Christensenella sp. UBA6880
CCGGTGGTTTTGTAATACAAACAAGTCGTCACATTTGACGACTATTTTTGCGTTCTCGGAATTTGATTGACAAGCAAGTTATACCGCCTATTCCGTCAATCGCGATTGACGGAATAGGCATTTCGTCGTGGATTTTACCACTTTTTTCAACTTTTTTGAAATCCTACGTAAATTTTTCTAAAAAATAACTTGACAATTCATATTATACACGCAACGATACGCCCGTCTGCGGTAATATGATAAAGTAGCATACACTACGTCAAAAATTTTCCCCCGTCCGAATATCCGAACAATGCACTTCATTTCGCGGCTAAAACTCACAATGCAAAGTTAAAATTATTTTATGCAAAATTAAGTTGTTTTTAAGAATAAAATATTGATTTTTCAAACAAATTGTATTAAAATTTCAACAATAAAAATTTAGTGCACTGCACTTAAAAAGAAGGTAAACTGATATGAAAAAGAAAAATATAGCGCTTTTACTCTCTATTGTTGCTATAATGGTTTTCGGCGTTTTTGCACTTTCTGCGTGCGGGGACACGGAAGAACCCGAACAGACTGCCACAAAGCACAGCATTTCCGCACAATCTACCGACGAGTGCTCTGTTTCCGTCGATAAAACGCAAGCGGAATTTGCAGAAACCGTCACTGTCACGGTGGATTTGAAAGTTACAGACAAATACGTCGAAAAGGTCACCTACAACGGACAAGAAGCAACCAAACGTTCGGAAAACACATATGATTTCCTTATGGGAAACGAAGACGTCGTAGTTGCCGTCGAATTGAAAGAATATCAACAACTTCTTATCGACCCAAACGGTTTCGCCACATATCTGACCCTAAATCCTACGACTATTGCCAAAAACAACGGGACTATTTCGCTCACGGTGTCGTTGAATGCAAATTATATGACGATTTTGAACTGGGATATTAAATCCACCAATCAAGCGGTAATTCCGGGATCGAGCGTAAAGAATTCCTATTCCGAACTCGCCGAAAGCGGCGCAATATCTGCGGAAACGCAAACGTCGAGTTACAGCAACGTCATTACTGCATTGAAAATCTATATCGATACCGATGAAATCGAAAGTGGCAAAACGTTCCTGCTCATAAATCTTCAAAACGGTAACTCGTCATCTCAAACCGCAAATCTTGTTGTTCCGCTCACCGTTGCGGAAGACATCGTCACGACAAAGTGGAACGAAACCTTGATTTTCAACGTATCCGCTCTTCCGGACAACGTAAAACAAGGCAAATTCAACATATACGTCACCGACTATGATTATGTTGCGGGAAGCGACAACCAGGAATATCAAAATTTTGAAAACGTCGAAGCCGACGACAACGACAAAATAGAAATTGCTATCGAATACGTGCCGACAAGACGATACTATATCGCAATCTGGTATGTAGAACAAAACGGTTCTCTCACTTGTTATACACTTGCCGATACGATCGGTTCGGGTTCAAGCGCAACCGGTTTCAACCAAATCAAAAAATCTATGCTCACACTGCTTTCGGACGGTCAGAGTTTTGAAATAACCGTGTTAAACGAAATAACACACTGAATGGCATCGACTTACCGCAAAAATGACAACCGAAATGTACGCGAGTGACAACTAAAATGTCTTTACATTTTAACCTATCGGCTTTATAATGAAACCATCAATTAAAGAAGGAGCGATTATGTATAAATTCAATCCAAAATTTTATGCGGACGTGCGCATCGAGGACAGATTCACGACGGCTATCGTTTACAAGAACGGCGCGCTGGACTCGTGCAGAGTACGCAACGAAAAACGTGCTTTTATCCGCGTATACGACGGTCAAATCTGGCTTTACGCCTCGACGTCGGACACGAACAAGATTCAATCGGAACTTGACAATCTGTACGCGCAAGCAACCCCTTGCGACGATATTGCAAATCACCCCATCGTAAAACGTTATCAAGTCAACGTTGCAACCGAATACAAATTCGAGGACCGCAACGTAAGGAACGTTTCCGTCGAGGACAAAAAGGAACTTTGCAAGCGCATACTGCCCCACGTCAAGAGCCAATTCCTCGCGATGTCGCAAATCGGCTATCAAGACCGCAACAGCCGCTACGAGTTCTATTCCTCGAAGGGCGCGGACATCAAATACGATTATCAGATGTGCGGCATTTTGGCGGTAGGCGTGCTTGCCGCCCCCGGCGACTTCGTACAAGCGGTATATCAACTCGCAAAGCCATATTTCGACGAGATTAAGGGCTTTGAAGCCGACATCGAAAAGAAAATGGCGGACGCGGACAACTTCGTTCAGAACGCAAAACCCTGCAAAAAAGGCAAATATCCCGTCATTCTCTCGCCTATGGCGGCAGGTATGTTCGCTCACGAGTCTTTCGGACACAAGAGCGAAGCGGACTTTATGCTCGGCGACGAACAAATGGCAAAAGAGTGGGTGCTCGGCAAGAAAGTCGGCAGCGATATTCTCTCTATCGTCGATACGGGCGCGGACTTCGGTTCGGGTTACGTTCCCTTTGACGACGAGGGCACGAGATGCACTAAAACCTACCTCATCAAAGACGGCATTTTGTGCGGAAGACTTCACAGCGCAACGACAGCGGCGGCTCTCGACGAAGAACTCACGGGCAACGCAAGAGCAATCGATTGCAAATTCGAGCCTATCGTGAGAATGACGAACACTTACATCGAACCGGGCAACAGCACTTTTGACGAGTTGGTCGCAGGCATTGACGAGGGCTACTTTATCGACACGGTTTCGCACGGTTCGGGCGGCTCTACGTTTACGATTGCGCCCTCTATCGCATACGAAATCAAAAACGGCAAACTCGGCGGACCCGTCAAGATTTCCGTCGTAACGGGCGACGTGTTCGAGACCCTTATGAAAATCGACGGCTTGTCCGACGAAACCGTATTCGAGGACGGCGTTTTCGGCGGCTGCGGCAAAATGGAACAATTCCCCCTTCACGTTCTGGACGGCGGTCCGTTCGTACGCGTGAAAGAAATGAACGTACAATAAGGAGAACGCTATGGAAAAAGAATATATCGTAAACAAAACTTCCTCTCTTTCTATAAACGTGGTTGCCACAGAGGTCGAATCTCTGCGCAAAGTCGATGAAACGACGTCCACCGTTCGCGTATACGAAGACGGTTATATCGGCGTTGCGGGACAAATCGGCGACGAAAATATCGACGCTCTCGAAGCGCAAGCCGTCGAAAACTTGTCCTCGAAAATCGAATATCCCTGCCAACTCACTCAAAACGAAACGAAAAACGTCGATTCGAGAAAGCATATCGTTGACACCGAACATTTCGTGAAAGTCGCAAGAGATTTGCTTGCCACGCTCAAAACCGAAGTCCCCGACTTCCTTTTCAGCAACAAGATTCAGTATCACGAGAGCGAAACGTCCTATCGCAACAGCCAAAACACCTCTCTTTACTATGCGGGCAACGAAATGGACCTCGTCATCTGCATAAAGAGCAAGGCGAGCGCAAACATTATGGACTTTGCGTATGCGGTTGCCGTTGACGAATACGACAAGCAAAAGACGGTTGCGGACATCAAAGCCCTTTGCGACGCGTATCTTAACGACGTTCCCCTCGAAGATGGCAAATACACCGTGGTTGCGGAACAATCCTTGTTCTTCGGCAACTGTATAGAACATCTTGCGGGCGAAAGTTACGCAACGGGCGCGTCCCTTTTCAAGGACAAACTCGGACAACGCATTTTGAGCGACAAACTCACTCTCGAACTCGACAGAACTAACAATCTCAATCTTGCGTTCTTCGACGCAGAAGGCTCGTTTGCAAAGACGGACGAGAACGTACTAGTCGACAAAGGCACGTTCGCGCGCGTGCTTGCAAACAAGAAAATCGCAAGCACGTACAACCTTCCCCGCGTTTTCTGTTCGAGAGCGGCGTACGATTCCGTTCCCGTAACGGGCGGTTCCGGTCTCGTTATGCGCAAAACCGCGGACAGAATCGAAGATTTGCTCGGCAACGAAAAAGCAATCTACATTCTCGACGCGTCGGGCGGCGATATGACCACGAGCGGCGATTTCGCAACGCCTTGCCAAGTCGCTTTGCTCGTCGAAAACGGCAAATTCGTGGGCAGAGTTCCGCAAATCAATCTGTTCGGCAACGTCAAAGAATATCTCGGCGACGATTACGTCGGCGCAAGCGACAAAGGTTTGTTCCAAAACAAAACCGACCTTGCCGTCGCAAAGATGAACGTCACCAAAATTTGACGTCAAACTTACAAAATCAGTCGATTTTGCGTGAACTTATTAATAAAAATCCACCAGCCTAG
>DKCG01000009.1 GCA_002449145.1 Christensenella sp. UBA6880
CGTGAGGAAGGGGGAAGTTTCGATTAAGGGATATAATCTAAAACTCTTTTACGTTATTGTTTTTATAAGTGCAGAAACGGATTTTGTAGCCGTTGTCGTCGATTTGCTCGCCTTGTTCGACAAGTTGCCAGTTGTCGAGTTCGTCGAGATTTTCGTGGAATACTTCCGCGCCGCCGTCTGCGTCAACTTTGGTGACGTACGCCGTGTCACAGTAGGGCAAAAGCGTGCGATACATCATTGCGCCGCCTATGACGTAGGTTTGCTCGCCGTCGTAGTTTTTGAGCGTTGCAAACAATTCGTCGAGGGATTTGACGAGGATATATCCTTTGGCTTTTGCGTCTTCGTCCGTGCCGTTGGGGTTTAGCACGATATTCGTGCGGTTTTTGAGCGGCATACCGTTCGGAAAAGAGAGAAGCGTGTTGCTTCCCATAACGACGGTTTTGCCTTTCGTGTGTGCGACGAAATGGCGCATATCTTCTTTGAGAGAAAACAGCAAGTCGTTTTTCTTGCCGAGTCCCCATTTGTTGTCAACTGCAAAAATAGTTTTCATTTTTTTGAAAAATAACGGCGTTTTTCGTGCGTTTTTACGCGCTTTTTACGCGCTTTTATGCTGTTTTTACGCCGTTTTCGGCGTGTTTTTTTGCTATATTTAACGTTGGTTTTGCCAAAACTCAAATCGCAACTTCGATTTTTTTGTCGAGTTTGGTGTACTGATAGTTTTCGAGTTCGAAATCGTCAACGGTGAAGTCGTAGAAGTTCTTTACGTCCTTGTTCATTTTGAAAGTCGGCGCGGGGTATTGCGGATTCTTCAAAATTTCCTCTACGATGGGGATATGACGGTCGTAAATGTGCGCGTCGCTTATGACGTGTACGAATTCGCCGACTTCAAGTCCGCTCACTTGCGCGAACATATGAAGAAGCACGGCGTATTGCACGACGTTCCAGTTGTTTGCCGTGAGCGTGTCCTGGCTTCTTTGGTTCAAAATGCCGTTGAGTTTGTTTCCCGTGACGTTGAAAGTCATCGAGTACGCGCAAGGATAGAGGTGCATTTCGTGCAAGTCCTCGAAGTTATAAATGTTGGTGAGTATGCGCCTCGATTGCGGATTGTGTTTGAGGTCGTAAAGAACTCTGTCCACTTGGTCGAATTCGCCCTCGGGATAAATGCTCTTTTTGCCGAGTTGATAGCCGTACGCCTTGCCGATAGAGCCCGTTTCGTCCGCCCAACTGTCCCAGATATGCGAGTTGAGGTCGTGCACGTTGTTGCTCTTTTTCTGCCAAATCCAGAGAATCTCGTCGATTGCGGATTTGAAAGCGGTGCGGCGAAGGGTGATAATCGGAAATTCTTTTGCGAGGTCGTATCTGTTGACGATACAGAACTTCTTTATGGTGTGCGCCGGCGTTCCGTCAAGCCATTTGGGGCGCACTTCGAGGTTTTCGTCACTGATTCCGTTGTCGAGTATATTGCGGCAAGTTTCGATAAAAATTTGATCTGCGAGGCTCATAGTTTCACCTTTCGTATCGTTAAAATTGAAAATTTGCAATATTATTGCGCTTCGCTTCCGAAGAAACGAAGCGCATAATAGCGATGTTTTTTGTCAGTCTTTGATGACGAGTTGCGCGTTGATTTCACGCATAAGGTCGACAGGCACTTTGATGACGCGTCTGTCGAAGGTGACAAGACCGTTCATTTCTTGTTCGACGTCGCTCACTTCCGTGTACACGGTTGCAGAAAGACCTTTGTCGATCTTGGGAACGATCGTCTTTTCGTAGAGTTTCTTGATTGCCTTTGCAAGCGATTCGGGCTTCTTGTAGATACGATAGCCGAATTGATTGTCGGGCGAGTACATATGGCCTTCCGTCTTGATTGCGTATCCGCCGAACTCGCTGAGAATGTAGCAGCGATCGTCGTTCTTGGGCACGAACAAAGGCTTGAAGTAGATGTGCAAACTCTTGGTGTCCGACGTGCCTTTGCCTTGATCGTTCCAGCCGCTTACGCTGTCGATGAGGCGGGTGGGGTCGATTTTCTTCATTTCTTTGGTTATGCGCACCGAGTCGAATTGTCCCCAGCCTTCGTTGAAGGGAACCCATACAGCGAGGGATACGACGTTTTTGAGGTGATTCATCGTGACGCGAAGTTCGTTTTCAAACTCGTCGCGACCTTCTTTGTCCGCGCGCGCGAGTTTCTTGTAACCCGATTCGTTGTCGTCTTTGATGTGATATTCAAACAGCGTTGCCAAAAGACCTATATATAAGAAATTGTACTTCGTTCCGCCGCTGACAATGTCTTGCCAAACCAAAATGCCTTCTTTGTCACAATGGTAGTACCAGCGCAAAGGCTCGATTTTGATGTGTTTTCTGAGCATATTGAAGCCCATAGATTTGACCATCTTGACGTCCCATTCGAGAGCGGCGTTAGAGGGCGGGGTAAGCATACCGTCCGACCAGTAGCCCTGATCGAGAAGACCGGTGTGGAAGTAGGGTTTGTTGTTGAGGCCCATACGCTTGAAGCCCTTGCTGTCGGTGACCCAACTGAATTTGCGCATACCGAAGTAGGATTTCACGATGTCGTTGCCAACTTTGAACGCCACATCGTAGAGTTTGGGGTTTTCGGGCGACCAAAGTTCGTAATTTTCGAGTTTTATGCTTGCCGTATCGCCGTCGAATTGACCGCTGAAAATGGCTTTTGCGCCGTCCATAATAATTACGTCAACGGGTACGTTTGCGGATTTGTCGAATTTGAAGTTGATAGTGTCGGTGTCGATGTCGGGAACGATGGTGACGTCTTTGAGGTACACTTCGTCCATACTCTCGATCCATACGCTTTGCCAGATACCCGATTGCGGCGTATACCAGATCCCGCCCGGTTTAGAGGATTGTTTTGCGTGGGTGTGATAACTCGTGTCGCAGGGGTCGGTAACGACGACTTCGATGACGTTTTCGCCGACTTTGACCGCTGCCGAAACATCCAAAGAGAAGGGAACGTAGCCGCCGATATGCTCGCCTACGGAAATGCCGTTGAGTTTGACAGAGCAAATCATATCAACTGCGTCGAAGTGCAAAATCGTGACTGCCTTGACGAAGTTTGCGTCGAGATTGAACGTGCGATGATAGTAAAGCACGTCGTCGGGCGTAACTCTCGTGCCTTCGGGAACGCCCGAAAGTAAACATTCGGGTGAGAACGGAACGAGGATTTTGCCTTGATATTTGCCGTTAAAACTCTCGCTCTTACGCAAAATGGCGTAATCCCATTCGCCGTTGAGCGTGACGTAACTATCTCTTGCAAATTGCGGACGCGGATATTCCGCGAGCGGTGTTGAACCAACCTCGAAAGGTGTGCGAAGTCTGACTGTTTTCATATTTTCCTCCATATAGTTTACAATAGTATAACATATATATGCAAACCTCGCAAGACAAAATATCGCAATTTCCGCCACAAATTCCGCTTACTCTTTGACTACTGCGCGGCGGTGTGGTATACTCGTTTCGATAAAAAGGAGGCTCGATATGAAACTTTACATCGGTTCAGACATTCACGGTTCGAGCGCAAACATAGAACGATTCCTCGATATTGTAAACGAGGCTCGCAAAAGCGATCCGAGCATAAAAGTCGTTCTTTTGGGCGACATATACAATCACGGCCCGCGCAACCCGTTCCCCGAAGGCTACGCACCTATGACGGTTGCCAAGATGCTCAACGAATCCAAGGACTTTATCACCGTAATCAAGGGCAACTGCGACAGCGAAGTGGACCAAATGATAAGCGATTTTCCCATCGGCGAGGACTTCTCGCGCGAATGGTACGGTCGTACGCTGTTCTTTACGCACGGTCACAAGTGCAATCCCGATTTGCCGCCTAAGAACGCAAAGAAGGGCGACGTCGTATTTTACGGACACTTCCACCGCGCTATGCTCGAAGTCAAAGACGGCGTGATTTACGTTTGCGTCGGCGCACTCGGTTTGTCACCCGAAGGCGTGGAACGCTCGTATGCGGTTTTGGACGAACATAAAATCGAAGTCAAAACATTGCAAGGCGGCAAAACCTTGATTGAATACGACCTCGACTGATTTGTAAAAACGCAAAAATATCGTTGACCGAACGGATTTTGCATAGTAAAATGCAATGGAATCCGAACAAGCGGTAAAATCGAATTTGCCGCAATAGAATCACTGAAAATCATATAAAATCGTAAAAAAAGAGGGATAAAATGCACTACAATTATCGCACGCAAGGCACTTGTTCAAGAGAAATATCGTTCGACATCAACGGCGACGTAATCACCAACGTACACTTTGTCGGCGGTTGCCCCGGCAACCTCAAAGCAATACCCATTTTGGTTGAGGGAATGACCGTTGACGAAATCGAGCGCAAACTCGGCGACGTGAAGTGCGGATTTAAGGACACTTCGTGCGCCGGACAACTTGCCAAAGCCGTCCGCGAAGCCAAAAACGCCCAAGACAATCAATAACCGTTTTCGAGATATTCGCATCGAATTTATCTCTGCAACGTCCCGTTGCCAAATTGCGTGCTTTTCGCACGCTTTTTTATAGAATTTATATTGTAACTTGCGCGGTGCGGAACGCACCTTCGAGCAATGATAACTACACAAACAAAAGAAAAACCCTACTGTTTAGTAGGGTTTTTCGGATGTTGGTGGAGGTAACAGGGCTCGAACCTGTGACCTCACGGATGTGAACCGTGTGCTCTAACCAACTGAGCCATACCTCCGTCTTCTCGCAATATATGCGAGAATTTGTGGTTTATGATTTGTACATTCTCTTACGAGCCGCTTCCGCTTTCTTTTTGCGTTTTACGCTGGGTTTCTCGTAAGCCTCTTTTTTGCGGAGGTCACCGATGATGCCGTCACGTGCGCATTTTCTCTTAAAACGGCGGATTGCGTTGTCCAAACTTTCGTTTTCACCGACTCTAACTGTTGACATCTTTTTCACCTCCTCGGATTTCAATTCCTTTCTATTATACACGAAAAAAGTTTGATGTCAAACGAAAAATATACAAGACAGGCAAAAAGCGTTTCTTGATGAAAAATTGATTGTTTTTTATGTTGCTAAAAGGGCGGTTTGAGGGTATAATCACTTGACGAAGCGCAAAAGTGCGCTATGTACAAAAGTTTTTAGGAGATGTAATATGGACTGGCAACAAGTGTGGCAAACCGTTCAAAACTGGCTCACAAACACGGGTATCAAAATCGTTATCGCAATCGCGATTATGATCGTATCTTTTTCACTTATCAACTGGATTTGCAAAAAAATCGCAAAACGCGCGGACAAAAAGGTCGCGCAGAACAAGAAAATCGACAAAACCATTTACAAAACCGTCAGTTACGTCGTGAAAGTCGCACTCAAAGTGCTTGTCGTCATCGCGCTTATCGGCTACGTGGGAATCGATACAAGCGCAATCACCGCGCTTATAGCCTCGTTGGGTGTCGGCGTCGGTCTTGCAATCAACGGTACGCTTTCAAACTTTGCGGGCGGTGTGCTTATCCTCATCACAAGACCTTTCAAGGACGACGACTACATTCAGGCGTGCGGCTACGAAGGCACGGTCGAGGACATTCGCATTTGTCATACGAGATTGCGCACGTTGGACAACAAAGTCGTGTATTTGCCCAACGGCAACCTTTCCACAAGCCAAATCGTAAACTTTTCCGAAAAGGATTTGCGCAGAGTAGACCTCAAATTCTCGATTTCGTATTCGGACGATTTTGAAAAGGCAAAGGCTGTTATCGCGGACGTATGCGCGCAAAACGAACTCATACTCAAAGACCCCGAACCGTCTATACGCGTATCCGAGCAGAGCGCAAGCAGCATAGACATTTCGACGAAAGTATGGTGCAAGAACGCGGATTACTGGACGGTGAATTTCGATATGCTTGAAAACGTCAAGAAAGCATTTGACCAAAACGGCATAACGATACCGTTCAATCAACTTGACGTACACGTTGTAACCGATACGAAAAGCGACGATGCCGTCGCATAACACCTTTGGTGTAATGATATCGTTGCTTTCGCAACGGTGATATACTCACTTCGTTCGTATGATATCCACGCTATGCGTGGATGATATCCTCGCATTGCGAGGGTTGCGGAAGATTTATAAAAAATAAACGCACCGTATCGGCGCGTTTATTTTTTATTGCTTTATATCTTGAAAATGCAATGAAACTTACATAACTTGCAAAACGAAGAACTTGAGATATTGCGTTTCTTCGGCGCAGAGTAGGGACGGGTGGTCGGGGGCTTGCGATTTTATCTCGACAGTGCGCACGATTTTTCCGCTTTCTTTCGCGCTTTCGACGAGCATTTTTTCAAACAAGGGGAACGTCATATAGTGCGAGCAAGACGAGGATATGAGATAGCCGCCGCTTTTTACGAGTTTCATACCCAAAATATTGATGTCTTTATAGCCTCTGTACGCGTCCTTAACCTCGCTTGCGCTCTTGCAGAATGCGGGCGGGTCGAGAATGACCAAATCGAATTTTTCGCCGTCGTTCTTGTATGCTCGAAGCACGTCGAACACGTCGCCGCACTTGGTGGTTATATTGGTTATTCCGTTGAGGCGCGCGTTCTCGTTCACGTTGTCGAGCGCGGTTTTCGAGATGTCGCAGGATATAACTTCGTCGGCAGTGAGAGCACTGTTGACGGAAAATCCGCCGCTGTTGCAGAAGCAATCCAGAACTCTGCCTTTTGCGTATCTGCGAGTTGCGAATCTGTTTTCTTTTTGGTCGAGGAAATATCCCGTTTTTTGTCCGTTTTTCACATCCACGGACATTTTCAAGCCATTCTCGGTGACGACGATTTTGTCGGGAACTTCGCCGTAAATCACGCCCGCGCGCTCGTCTAGTCCCTCTTTTAAGCGCACGGCAACGTCACTGCGTTCGTATATGCCTTTGGGATTGAAAATACCTACGAGGCAATCGACGATTTTGTCTTTTTGCTTGTCTATGCCGAGGGAAAGGAACTGGCACACGAGATAGTCCGAATACTTGTCAACGATGAGGGCGGGCAGGTTGTCCGCTTCCGCAAAAACCACGCGATAGCAATCGTCGTAGCCGAGCGAGGTGCGGCAATCGTTTGCGGTTTTTATGCGTTCGGCGTAAAGATTTTCGTCGTCGGATTGGTTTTCGTCGCGAATGAAAATGCGAACGAGAATCTTTGAAAGGTGGTTTATATAACCTTTGCCGACGAACTTTCCGTCGTGCGTGCGCACGGTTGCGAGCGAGCCGTTTTTATCCTTGCCTTCTACGCGCGCAACTTCGTTTGCGTACACCCAACTGTGACCTTGAAGCACGCGTTTTTCTTCGCCTTTTTTGAGATACACCGTGTATGGCATAAAATACCTCTCGATATTGATGTGACAATTATAGTTTCAAAGCGGTGAAAAGTCAATCGCCTGCGCCTTGTGCTCCAACCGCAAAAGCAATCGCAAGAAAATGTTAGGTAATGCGAAAAATGCAAAGTTGAAAATCGATTAAAAATATGCTTAAAGTTCGACAATAAAACTAAGAACTAAATCATGTGGCAAGGCAGACAAAAAAAAAGTAATGTGCATTTTTCGCAAATTGCGTATTGACGAATTTGCGCAAATGATTGATAATAAATATGTAGATAAGCGAGCGGTTTTCCGCTCGGAAGGAGAGTTTTATGAACACGATTATCACAATATCGAGGCAATACGGCAGCGGCGGAAGATTTGTCGGCAAATTGCTTGCAGAAGAACTCAATATTCCGTTCTATGACAAAGAAATCATCGCTATGGCTTCCGAAGATTCGGGCTTTGCTCAAGAGTTCATCAAAGAAAACGAGCAGAAAATGAAAGGATTATCCTCGTTTGCTTTTACGTCGGGTATGTGGGGCGGAAACCTCGTAAACAATTTTGAAAATATCGAATCCAAAATTTACGCTTGCGAAGCGGACGCAATCGAAAAAATCGCCAAAAACGGCGCTTGCGTTATAGTCGGACGTTGTGCGGACTACGTGCTTAAAGACAAGTGCAAATGCCTCAACGTGTTTATCCACGCCGATATGCCGTCGAGGGTGGAAAGGGTCATAAAAGTTTTTCAACGCACAGACGACCCCAAAAAAGCCGAAAGACTCATCAAGGAAAACGACCGTATGAGAGCAAGACACTATCGCTATTATACGGACGGCGAATGGGGGGATACAAGCAACTATCACATCACTCTCAACACGTCTGCGATAGGCGTCGAAAACTGCGCCAAAATCTTGAAAGAAGCGTATTTGAGATTCGACGAACAAGAGTAACGAAATGCCCGACAAAGCGGGCAAAAGGATTATATGTACCAAACGATAAGCATCGAGAAACTCGACAATCCCTCGCAATACAAATGGTTCAGGACCTTTGCAAATCCTTGCTACGGAATGAACGTCAAAGTCGACGTCGGCGAAGTGGTGAAAGCGTCCAAAGCAAACGGCACGAGTTTTTTTGCCAACACGCTTTATCTCGTGACCAAAGCGCTCAATTCCGTACCCGAAATGCGTATGCGCGAGGTGAGAGGCGAAATCCGCCTTTACGACGTCATCAACCCGACTTTTACCGTTATGACGGACTCGGGCAAATTCGCCAATGCGGGCTTCAAAATGATTGAGGACTACAAGGGATTTTACGAGCAAACTCGCAAAATCATCGACGAGAAAAAAGCGCAAACCGAGTTTGACAACGAGTACAACGATTCGAGCGACTACGACGATTATTACATCACTTGTTTGCCGTGGTTGAGCATAGAATCGTTCACGCATCCGCTTCCCGACGACAACGTCGAATCATCCTCTTGTCCGAGAATCGCGTGGGATAAGTACCGCATAGAAAACGGCAAGTACGTTATGGTCTTGAACGTCACCGTCAACCATTGCTTCGTTGATGGCAGACGACTCGCCAACGTTTTCGAAGCGGTGCAACGCAACTTCGACAACGCCGAAAACTTGTTGAAGTGAAGCGAAAAATCACAATATTTTCATTGAAAAAACATCAAAAAAACGCCGAAAAAACGGCGTTTTTTGATGTTTTCCCGCATTGTTTATGCCGCCGTTTCGTTGGAGTTTTCCGCCGAATCCGTCTTGAACATAAGCGCTATTCCTTCCAAAATCGCCACCACGCCGAGCACGATAAACACCGCGTCAATCATATACCATTTTGCCACGATAAACAATATGCCTACGATAAACGTTACGATAGGATTCAGCAGAATAAACACTTTATCCCTCGTATTTGCACGCTTAAACATCGATATTTGCGTAACGAGCGAGTATATTGCGTAAACGCACAGCACGATTCCGAGCACCAACAGCGCAACGTCGACAACCGTCCAACCGCAGGTTATGACAACCACGCCGAGTGCGATTTCGATGCCGCCGACAACCCATTTTCTGCACACGAGATTCAACACGCCTGCCATTACCGCCAGCACGCCCGCAACCGTCAGCATCGCGCTCACGAAAGACGAGCGCAATACGCAAAACAGCACGCCGGTCGCAATCAATGCAACGCCGTATACGACGTTCAGATTTTTGAGTTGCAAATTGTTTCCTTTCTTCATTGTCCACCTCTTTTTTATAGACGTTTCTTTCTATCTATAATAGTATTGTCAGAGGGGACGGATTAATGCGCGATAAGAAAAAATCCTTTTGAAAAGCGGTTTGCGCCAACCAGTCGTTTTTGCGTTCTATAGCGACGAGGTCGGCGCGTTCGTAGCGGTTGAGACCTTGCAAACTCTTTTTGTACTTCCGGCACGCAATCGCGTCGTTCAAACTTTTGCCAATTTTTGCAATGAAAAACGCTCTGAGTTTTTCGGAATACACGACGTTCTGCTCGATAATCGTGTTTTCGTCGATTTCGCCCGCGCCGTTGCCGCGCGATTCTTTTTTAGAGGGCGGAAGCAACTCGCCCGTGTCGAGAAAGTGCGCGATTCTGTCCGTCAGTTCGATTTTCCCGCCCGTGACGGGCAAACCGTGTTTGTGACAGAAATCAATCAATTCCTCTTTCAAATAATAGTAACCGCGGAACGTCTTTCCGTCGAGCCGCGTGTCGAGATTGGGTCTTTCGTTCATTGTCGATGTCTTTTCTTGCTTTGAAAGCAACGTTTCGCCCTTGCTTTCCCCAAATTTTTCAATCAAAAAACTCTTTTAACTGTTTTTGTTGCTTGATTTTCATATGTCTGTCTCTTAATCGATTTTATATTTTAATTTGAGTTTTCAATTTTAACGTTGCCTAAACGGCTTGAAAACGAATGTATTTTGGAATCCGATGAAAACAATCACGTATCCGAATCGCTTGTTTTCAAAAAAATCAGCGAAATAAGTTTGCAAGATATTCAACGTGAAAAAAACGAAGAAGAAAAGCGAATAACGAGTTGCCATAACCTCGGATATTTTATTGTCGCAAACACATTTTGTAACAATGCCAACTATATGCTCGATTTGCAGAAAGGAAACATATGCAACGACTTTTTTTCAAATGTAATATCCGACGTCTCAGACGATTGGGGCGATGACTGTGAAGATGACGATTGCGACGACGAAGATTCAGACGATTATGACGAAGACGATGATGTTGTAATCAAGGATTATTATTGCCTTGATGATTTCAAAAATGCCATAAGTGTTCTTTTTGGCGGTATTGCGGCAGAAAAGGCGATTTTCGGCAGAACGTATGACGATACATATTCCGATTTGTCTGCAATAAACGATTTGTTGTTCAGAATGTCCGAAACGGGTATGCTCGGATTTGACTATTTGTATGACGAGTATAGATGCAGAAGACTTCCGTACAGTCCAAAATTCATTGAAAAGCTCAATGAAATCTTTGGGCAAATTGCGAACGAGTGCTATGCAAAGGCAGAAAAAATCATCGTTGAAAATGTGGATTTATTGCGATACTTGCAACGCTATCTTATCCAAGAGCAAAATATAAAACGAGACAGGACGGAAGAATTGATTTCGGATTTCAAACGTAATAGGTCGAGAAGCGAGGAAAATATATGAGAAGAGGCAATCCGGAATTGAGAAAACGCCAATTTATAAACGTTGTCGAAAACACGATATACGATTGTTTGAAAATATTTGGTTACTCAAAAGCCCCAAACATTTTCGAGACGCAGTTCGATACGGCAACGATTATGATTTTTGCCCAAGGAAATAGAGGGGTGGAAAGTGCGATATATTATGATTATCAAAAATTCCAAAGAGTGTTTCGCGATTGCGACGACCAAAATCGGGTATATAGGCTAATACATATCGTCGCTCATGAAATGCGCCATTATTATCAGTTTCGGCAAGTAACGGCAAAAAAGCCGAGAGAGAATGACAGTATCGTTCAGGAATGGAAAGCAGATAGAGTTATTCGCAACAATAGCGAGCATAACGCTTATTTCGGAGACGTGAGAGAACTTGACGCAAATGCGTTTGCTTATATGTATATGGCAGACAGATTCGGGGTGTTATTGAACGGCTTTGGAATACCGAACAATTATAGAGTGCGAATGAATAACTATGTTAAAAAGTTGTACGGAACGTCGCATTTCGTTTTCGGATCAAAGTATGCAAAGTGTTTTTCATAAATTGCGTTTATTGCATATGTGTAATTGAAAGCGTGAAAGTCTCATATTTGTTGCGCCGTTATAGCGCATGGCGATATGACCGCTTCGGTATATTAGATTAGTTTATTTTATTGTGCCGAAGTGGTCATATGTGCGATTGCGCATTTCAAAATGTTAATCATAATAAAAATCGATTTATAAACTTTTGCAAAGTGGCGAAACATTGCAAAGTGGCGCAAAATATCTATGATATTTACGGCGACTGGTATCCAAAATTTTGACATCAAAAAAAATCGAATTTTTGACATCAAATTTGACATCAAAATTTCCTTAATTTGATGTCAAAATGCGGATTTTTCGAGCAGTAGCGAAAAATGAAAAAAGCCGCTAAACATCTACTGTTTAGAGGCTTTTTTGTGGTGCATCCTCAGGGACTCGAACCCTGGACCCACTGATTAAGAG
>DKCG01000031.1 GCA_002449145.1 Christensenella sp. UBA6880
TTGCGGCTCGTGTTCCGTCTTCGAACAACTGCATAAAACTGTGCCAAATCGATGGATAACGCGAAAGCGCCCCTTGAATGACAACCCTAATTTACTAAGCGTAAATGAGTTGGCAGACAAGGGGCGCTGACAAAGTTAGGCGCGATTTGGCACAGTTTTATTTGGGGCTGCCGACTAAACGAATTTGGGGAATCCCACCTCTACCCCCAAACCTCATCGACTCGTTGACGTCGGCGGCTTGGCGCATAATGCGACGAGACAATCTGTCGGGCGACTTGACGTTTTTGACGAGATAGGGTTGTTGCGCGTCGGATACGATGAGAATTTTGCCGACGCCCAAAAGGCGTTCGAGGGCGTTTTGCTTGGTTTCGACCATCTTTATTTCGCAAAGAGGGATGACCACGGTGCGAACGCTCAAAATCCCCTCTCTGAAAACGACCTTGTCGGGCGTGAGTACGAGTTCTTTTGAATGGAGGCAGATCGTTTCGACGAGCAGACTTGCAAGAACGATAACGCCGACGCCCAGAAGCACCCAGCGCATAACGTCGTCGGTGAGATATTGCGCAGGCTCGGTTTTGGTGAACAAGCTCTCGATTTTATCCTTAAAAATCCAAACGACCGCCGTAAGACCGCCCAAAATCACGGCAAGAAACACGGTGCGCAAATACACGCAAGCGGAAAACTTGCCTTTTGCCACGACCCTTTCTATTTTCGAGTATTTTTTTTCAAGCGTTTTCATATTTCACCTTCTTATTTGGGGCATTTGGGAAATTTTGCCATCCTCGTGAGCGTACAGCCGAACGGAACGTAGGTTCTTTCCATACTTTCCTCGGAAAAACTGCACTTTTTCGGGAAGGACTCGAATCCGCTCGTGTCGTAATCCCAGTTAAGCACGTTTTTGGAACGGATTTTCAACTCGAAAGGCGGCTGCTCCTGCGCAAACGGCACGCCCGATATATCGTGCACGACCACCCTTTCGTCCTCGAACAGTTTTTTGGTCGATTTTTTGGACAAGAGCGGTGCGATATTCCACTTTTTCGAGCATTTTACGATAAGCGTATGCCTGTCGCTCGAATCTTGCGTGACGTCGCAAGGCAGTTTGAGAGCCATAAGCAGATTGCCCTTGAACAAACTGCGCGAGCCGTCCGCGTTTTCCTCGACGGTGAGCGGAATGTTCATTTTGAGCATAAACGTGCTGCCTGCTTTGAGTATGCACTTGACGGAAATTTCTTTGCTTCCGCTCGCCACTATCTGACCGCCGGATATGAGTTGCATATACGTGTTTTTGGGCACGCGGAAATTGATTTTGACTTCGGGTTCGCCGTCCGCTTGTTCCACCTTGAACACGACCGCGTTTCTGAACGGATAGCCCGTACGCTCGGAAATCGTGAGGTTAAAGCCGCCGACGGACACGTCCATAGTGCAAGGCGCATAGGTTATGAAGTTGAGTTGCTCGTCCTTGACCATACACGCCGTTTGCAAAAAGAGCGGATACGCGCTCAAAAGCGCGATTGCGCCCCTCGACGCTTTCTTGGTGTAGAACGCGTTGTCTTCATCGGCATACGGCAATTTTCTCGTTTGCGAGGCTTCCGTCTGATTGACGAAAACCATATCCTGAACGGCGGAACAATCGTCGAAACTCGCACCCGCAACCATATTGAAAACTATGCGCTCGATAAGATCCGCAAGTTCGTAACTTCTCGTTTCTTTCACGACCTCGACAAGGGATTCGAGCATCTCTACGCCCGCCTCGACGTCAACCGCGCCAACGCCTTTCGCGCCCGCGATTCTCGGCGTGCAAGAAAACATACCCAGCGGCGTTCCGTGTCTCTTTTCGAGTGCGGAAACGAGTTTGAGCGACAAGTTTTTCAAGTTGTCGTCGCCGATAAATCTTCCGTACACGGCAGGATATTTTATCGCCTTTGCAAGGTTTACGCCGCTCGTTTCCACGGCGACTTTATGCTTCTTTTTGTGCCACTGATTGTTGACGTATTCGGGCGAAAGCGTCTTATGCTTTTTTGCGCCGTCTTTTGCATAATCGACACTTAAAACTTGTTTTTGTATATGTTTAAGCACCGTTTGCGAGATATAACGCTGATACGGCTTTTTGTACGGAAAGCGGTTTGCGAGTTTGAACCAGTCGTTTGAACTGTCGCGAAGTTTCTCGCCCAAGTCTTGCAACCACTCAAGGTCGGTCTCTCTGTAAACGGCTTCTATCGCGCCTATTTCTTCAAGCAATCTCGCTCTTGAATCGTACCAACTCGAACTCACCGAATATGTGTTAAACTGGCTCTTGAAAAACTTTTTCAAAAACGGCAAAACGCGCTCGTTGTCCGTTGCTTCGTAATAGGTCAAAAGGGTTTTTACCGCCTCGATTTTGGGTGTGAGCGACGACGTATTTTTAGGTCCGAAATCGCCGCCCTCGTTTGCGCTTGCGAATATGAGCGACATAAAACTCGACACTTTTTCTTTGAGGTTTTTGTCGTCGAGAGCGCAAGAGAGCAAAATCAGACCTCGGACGTAGCGAGGCAGACTTTCGCCGCCGTTCCATTCCCCGTCCTTGACAAGTCCCGACAGCGAGCCGATACGCTTTTGAAGATTGCTTGCAAAACGCATTTGGTCGAGCAACCAACCTTGCGGTCTTATCGCGCCTAGGGGTAATTTTTTGAGGTTTTTGTCAACAGATTTTGCCAAAATTTTCCTTTCCGTATGGCTATGCCATACAACTTTTGCTTATTAATATAACTTAACACATAAAATTGACAAATGCAAGTGAAAGAATTATCATAACCGCAAAGGGGGTGTCAAATGAAATACGCTTTGATACTTTGCGACGGTATGGCAGACTATCCCGTCGAATCGCTCGGCGGAAAAACGCCGCTCGAAGCCGCTCGCACGCCGAATATGGACGCTTTGGCGCAAACGGCGCAAATCGGACTTGTGAAAACCGTTCCCGACGGACTCGCACCCGGCAGCGACGTGGCTAATCTCGGCGTACTCGGATTCGACGCACGCGCTTGCTACACGGGCAGAAGTCCCCTCGAAGCGCTTTCAATCGGCATAGATATGAAAGCCGACGACCTTGCTATGCGCACGAATCTCGTCACGCTCTCGCAAGACGAGCCTTTCGAGGACAAAATTATGCTCGATTACAGCGCGGGCGAGATAAGCGCGGACGAAGCGCGCGAACTTATGAACTGCGTCGTCGACAATCTTTCTTCGGACAAATTCAAATTTTACGTCGGCACGAGTTATCGCAACTGCCTCATAGTTTCGCACGCAAAGGCAGGCAACGACCTGACGCCGCCGCACGAAATAAGCGACAGACGTATAGGCGAATATCTGCCCAAAGGCGAACTCGGCAAAGACCTTACGGCGTTTATCGAAAACTCGTACGAACTTTTGAAAGACCACCCCGTCAACCAACGCAGAATAGCACGCGGCGAAAACCCCGCAAACGCAATATGGTTTTGGGGCGAAGGTACGAAGCCGTCCATTCCGAACTTCGAGGACGAATACGGCAAAAAAGGCGCGATGATAAGCGCGGTGGATTTGCTAAAAGGCATAGCCATCGGCAGCGGTATGGATTCGATCGACGTCGAGGGCGCAACCGGAACGCTCGACACCAACTTCGACGGCAAGGCGCAAGCGGCGATAAACGCGCTTGAAAACGGCGAGGACTTTTGTTTCGTTCACATCGAAGCGACGGACGAGTGCGGACATCAAGGCGACGTTTCGGGCAAAGTCAAAGCAATCGAACTTATCGACGAAAAAATCGTGTCGCCGATCGTGTCGCACTTTGCGCAAAACGGCGAAGATTTTGCAATGCTCATACTTCCCGACCACTTCACGCCGGTGTCCTTGCGCAAGCATACGAGCGAGCCCGTTCCGTTTATGCTTTTCTCGTCGAAAACGGCAAGCGCGTACTACTCGCTTTGCACCGAAAACGAGAGCCTCGAAAACCGCACTTTCAACGAAAAGACCGCAAATGCAAGCGGCGTGTATCTCGACAAATCGTGGGAACTTATCGACAGATTTTTTGCAATCGAATAACCCGTAAAAACTCGAAACTACGTCGCAACCGCACTCGTTGCAAAATTGAAATATACAATTAAACGCGCCTTGTCAAGCGTTGAAATGCCCCTATCGAAACACACGTAATCTAATCAATAAATTCACAATCAAAAACACAAAACCGACGCTTTACGCATCGGTTTTGCATGTATAAACGTTGTTTATTGCTATTTTATTGCAAAATTGCGTTTTGAAAAATCTCTATGAATTTTTGTGCTTTAAAACAATTATTGCTTGTAGCCCTGTTCTTGCACGGAATCGGCGACGGTCTTTCTTTTCTTCTTTCCGTCAACGAAACGTTGCACTTCCACTTTGTACTTTTTGCCCACCGCCGCGCGCACTTGCTTCATAACGAACTTGGTTATTTTAAGCGCGAGTTGCACGAGTGCGACGAGGAACGTCGCACCGAATACAATCCACTTGACAAAGCTCGTTTCGCCCGTCGCAAGACCTGCCATAGACACGGCGGTCAGCACGAGGAAAAACACGTTTACGAACGCCTTGAATATGCCCAAAATTTTCTTGTATGTCTTTATGCTCGTTTTCAGTTTTTTCTTGTCCTTAAAGGTAAGCACCGCAAGCACGATAAACACGATTATAAGCACCGCAAGCAACGGAATCAATATGTAAGTGTAGGTGGAATCCACCCACTTTTTTGCAACGAACGTACACACCGACACTATTGAATACAGCGTGCAAATCAACGTCCATATTGCGCTTGCGGTCTGCACCGCCGACATCTTTTTGTCTTTTTCTTCGCTTTGCACGAGTTGCTCTGCCGCCGCCACTTCCTCTTGCGAATACTTGTCGTCAATCGGCGCAACTTCTTGCGCTTTCGGCTTGAAAATCGCCTTTTTATCTTTTGCCATAAATTTATCCTCTTTTATAGTCAAAAATCAAAGCGTATGCGCCGAAAATCAACGCATACGGTGTTGTTTTTTTGTATTTGTTCTTTTCCGTTTTTATCGACAAACGGCGTTAAACCCTTTTCTCGACGACGCGTTTGAGGAAGTCGTCGCAAAGACGGATGTTTTCGATTGCCGCGCCCTTGTTCCAGTTGAGCGGATAGCAATGGTTGTCAAAGAACTTGGTGCTGTGATGTTCCTCGACGTGTACGCCGAGGTCTTGAAGTTTTTTGACGAGTTTTTGTCCTTGTCCTTTGCAGAACATATCTTTTTTCGCATAGGTGATGAAACTTATCGGGAATTGCTCGTTTACGAAGCCGAACGGCGCGAGAACGTCGGAATATTCGTATTTGTCGAGTTCCTTGACGTGGATTCCGCTGAAATCGAATAGGATTTTGTCCGTGAGATTGAAGGGCATTTTTTGTCCGAGGGCCTCGCCGATGTCGTAAATGCCGCAGTCGAGCATAGCGGTGCGGAATTTAAGGTCGGTGCTGACGCCGAATCTTTTTTGCAAATCCTTGTTTGTGGAAACGCAGGCAAGCATTGCCGAATAATAGCCGCCGGCAGAGTCGCCCGATACGCACATATTGTCGAGGTCGAGGTTGTACTTTTCGGCATTTGCCCCCACCCAGTTGAGTGCGTCGACGAGGTGTTGGATTCCCTTGGGGAACAGATATTTCGGGCCGAGACCGTAGTTGACGTTCACGACGAAGAAGCCTTTGTTCGCCGCCCATTTGGCAAGACCTCTGCGGTAGTGTTTGTCGCCTGCCACGAATCCGCCGCCGTGAATGTAGAAAAACACGGGATATTTTTCGTTTCCGTCTTTTTTGACGTAGTAAATGTCGAGTTTTTCGGCGTCGTCCTTGCCGTAAGCAATATCCGTTTCTATCTCGAACTTCACGTCTTTGAAGCGAAGCATTTTCTTGTTGTTTTGCGAGCCGTCGAACATCTTGTCGATTGCCACGAACAAAAATTGCGCAAATGTCATAATGTACACCCCTTTAAGATGATATTTATAAGGATATTTTATCACATATCCTACACTTGTGCAACAACCAAAATCGACGCTTTTCGACTATTATCGCAAAAAATCCGCCGTTGACTTATTCTGAAAAGTGTGCTATAAACTCTATGAAAACCTTATGTGGACTTTTCCGGACGGACGTCACCTTTTCGCCACACAACGCTACGCGCTGTGTTTTTTTATGGCAAAAAACACTTTTGAGGTATTATGAAAAAGTTGAAACTTCCCAGCGAAGTCGTCTATCTTGCGGCAATAATTCTGCTTGCGTTTTCCGTCGCTATGCTCACGAGCGTGGACTTCGGCATATCGATGATAGTCGCCCCCGCATACATCTTGAGCCTCGTCGTGCCCGATCTCACCTTCGGACAAGCGGAATACGTGTTGCAAGGCATACTTTTCGTGCTGTTTTGCATAATAATGAAAAAATTTCGCCTTTCCTATCTGTCCTCATTCGTCACCTGCCTCATATACGGCGCGGTTTTGGACCTTTTTAGGCTCATTCCCTTATTCAATCCGACGATAACACCCCCGGGAAGTATGGACCTTTGGGCGAGAATCGTAATGTTTATTCTCGGCGTGACTATGTCTGCGTTTTCCATTGCGTTGTTTATGAAAACATACTTGTATCCCGAAGTGTACGACTTGTTCTTTATGGGAATAAGCAAAAAATATCGCATAAAAACCGCCGTTTTCAAAACTTGTTTCGATTTGTTTATGCTTGCGCTCGGCACGACAATGACGCTCGTATTCTTCAAAAAATTCGTGGGCATAAACTGGGGAACGCTCGTAATGACGATTTTCAACGGCACGCTTATAAGCGCGTTCTCGAAACTTTTGGACAAATGTATGGTGGCAGTGCCGATATTCAAGTCGTTTGCCTCGCACTTCGACCTTGACGAGCCTATGCCGAAAGTCAAATGTTCGCCCTACGTCCGCGAGATTTGACGTTTCATAAAGCAAATTATTTGTTATGATAATAACATAGGAAAAAACCGCTCAAACGAGCGGCTTTTTAAGTAATATTAAAACTTTTCCCGTCCTCACGGGGGTTGTTCTTTCTCTACAAAAGTGTAGTGCGCGAACCCTAAATCACACATCACCCCTTCCCTTCGGGGTTAATTATTTCTCTACAAAAGTTTGATGGCGTGTACTCTAAATTAAAACTCCCCTTTCCTCAGGTGTTTGGACTTCGGCGTTTGCGAGGCAATCCGCCTCGTTCGCTTTGGCTACAACACATTCACCGAATGTGTTGTTTAACGCGTCGCGCCCATATCGCCGTTCAAATAATCCGCTTGCGTGCAAAGCACGCACCCACCAAGCAGATAATTTGGCGAAACTGTGGCTTGAATTTTTATCCGTGTTTGAACTGATAGCACAAATTCTCTGCGCGGCGACCCATTGCTCAAACGGCGTTGCGGTGCCAAGCAATAAATTTCGTTTGTTGCTTTCACCGCAACGCCGTTTGAGCAATGGGTCGCCGCCTTGCGATTCCAATTCCGTCTACGAATTAGCACATTCCGTTTATAAGTAGACTTCGAATAAGTGTTCGTTCGTGTACTTACGAGTTGAATGTAGGAAAAAGCCGCTCGTTTGAGCGGCTTTTTCCTACATTCAATCCTATTTCAAGCAGTCGGCTCTCTGGGTCGCCAAGCAGATGTATAACAAGGCAGAGGCTTCCGACCGGCAACCCTAATTTACTATGCGTAAATGAGTTGACGGGCGGATGGCTCTAACAAAGTTAGACGCTGCTTGGCGATTCAGAGTTCGATTGCGTTAAATTCTTTGAGATTCTTCATCATCAAATCAAAATAATGATTTGCTATGTCGATGTCCTTTTGATTGCCCCTGATTGCGGTAGAAAGCGTGATTCTGCCGAGGAGCGTCGTCACGGACATAAGGAAGAAGGGTTTGTACTTCACTGCGCCCGAAATGAATCCGTCGACGAGTTTCAAGCCGTTCGGGGTGAGTTTTTCGGCGTTGAGCAAGCCCATATTGCTGACCGCGATGAGCGGGTTGTCGTATCCCGCCTTGATTGCAAACTCTGCGATATCGTGCGGGAAAATGGTGTATGCGAGTTTCAAAAGCGGCAAGGAATAGAGACCCATAAACTTGTCGCGCTTATATCCTTTTGTCGAGCGAATTATGTTGACGATTGTGTCTTGCATAGTGTCGCCTTTCGAGAGCGTACGAACAGCCATCCACGCCGTGTGGTTGGTAAGACCGCCTTGCAATCCGCCATCGACGATATGTTTTCTGAGGTCGATTGCGCAAGATACGGTGAGGCTGTCGTCGTCTTTAAGACCGCACAGTTCGTAAAGGGAACGGAAAACCATTGCCATAATCGCGTCGTTGACGGTGATTCCCATCTTCTTTGACAATTCGCGCATTCTTTCAAAGTCATTTTCGCCGATGACTCTTTTTACGATTTGGTTGCTGTCCTCCGGTACGCTTTCGCTCCACGGAAACGCAACTTTGTCCTGCGCTTTGGAAATGTTTTTGTAAAGTCCTTTTGCGTGCTTTAAGTCGTCGCCTTCGAGTTTTGAGTACACTTGGTCGAAACTTCTCGAACCGCTTTTCATATGAAGTGCGGAATAGTTGCCCGCTTTGAGATTGGTATAGTTTTCGCAAAGCGTTGCGAGGAAGTATTTGAGGTCGCCGCCGTCCATACACATATGGTTGTTGCGCCACGCAAGAATAGAGTGCTTGTCATCCTCGAACACGGCGATTTTGACCTGCACGTTATTGTCGTAAGGAATGACGCCCAACAGCCATTCGTCCGCAGCTTCGTCCGCGTCCTCGACCTTTTCGTACGACACGATGTCGTCGACGGTATATTTTTCTTCTTTCCAGTACGGCTCGATTACGGTGGTGTTGAAACTCGAATGAAGAACGGGGGCTTTTTCAATCATATACAGCACGACGTTTTTGAGTATATTCATATCGAAACTGCCCTCGTAAGTGAGTTTCGCGTGCACCATTCTGTCGTAATAATTGCGGAACAGAAACTGCATTCTATCCCACATTTCAGCCTTTATTGTCGTTGACATAAATCTCTCCTACTCGTCAAAATCGACGTTTTATCTGTCAAAAACGATATGTTAATCGTCCCATTCAGTCCAATATTTTTGATCTTCCTTCTCGTTCTTGTCTTCGAGAGAGGCTTTTTCTTTCTTGTTTTTCGCCTTTACTTTCTTGACTACGACGACAACGAGTTGCACGAGTGCGCACACCACGCCCGCAAGGCACATAAGCCAGCCCGGGTGCCAGATGCCTTGAACGGTGATACCCAAAATGACGTAGAGCATAGCCGCCGCGACTTCGATGAATACGGGCAATTCAAACCACTTGATTTTGCTGTTCGTGCCGAATGCGATTGCCGTATCCACGCCCAAAAGCACCGCTACCATTGCGAGGAAACTCATCCATGCGCCGTTGAGTTTGAACACGAGTTGCAAGAGCAAGAACACGAAAACCGTGAGCAGAACTTCGCATATAGCAACGAATATTCTGACAGGAATAAATTTCTTTTTCGCCGCGAATCTGACCGCGCCGTAAATAAGCAATACGCTTACGCCCGCAAACACGCCGCCCACCATAATGAGCCAAGCAGGGTGCCAGATTTTCGCAACCGCGCCGACGATAAGGTACACAATCGTCAAAAGCGCAACGATTGCCGCCGCGCAAATGCTTGTCGCGCTGACTTTGCGTTTGACTTCGCCGCTCTTGATTTGTCTTTGCTCGAAATTAGCCAAAGTCTGGTCGAAATCGCCGAGTTCGGACACAGCCATATCGAAGATGAGGTTGTCGTCGGTGACGCCCTTTATGCGCAACTCTTGCTCTCTGTCGAGAAGTTGACGCAACAACGCTTTGCGGTATTCCATAGCCGCTTGCGTAGGCGCGATTTTTTTGAAATGTTCTTCGAGATACTTTTTGAATCTTTCTTTCATACCGTACTTCCTTTTGCACTTGCGTGCGCAATGTTTACACAGAATATACGCATTCGTTTGCGCTTGGTTACATTGTATCACAATTTTTTTTGCTTGCATATGGTATACGGAAAAATACGCCTTTCAAAACCCGCCGAAAGCCTTGAAAAAACGATTTACAAAACACTCGTATGTTATCTCGGTTGCCTTTACATAAATTTTGAAGGAGGACGCTTATGTTTTTCAACTTTTTCAATCCTTGCTGCCGGACAAGACCGACTTGCTCGCAAAATTCGGTGGAATATATCAGAGGTCCGATAGGTCCGCAAGGTCCTGCCGGTCCGATGGGACCGATGGGTCCGCAAGGCGCACAAGGGCCGCAAGGTATTCAAGGTCCGACGGGCGCAACCGGCGCAACCGGTCCGCAAGGACCGCAAGGCGAAGCAGGCACGAGCGCGCTTCAAGACGCACTCTATGCCTACGGAGGAACGCAAACCGTCGCTTCGGGCGCGATTATCCCTCTCGCAAATTCCGTCACCACCCCGACGACCACGATGTCGCTTGCCTCTAACGCGATAACTCTGCCGCAAGGAACGTATTTAATCACCTACGGCGCGACGGGCGAAAGAGGCGCGGACGGCAATCTGTCCGTTCAACTGTACGTGAACGGCGCGGCGGACGCAAATGAGATTATCACCGACTACGCAACCACGACAAACGCCGCAAACGTATCGAAAACCATTTTGTACAACGCAACGACGGACGGAACGACGATTTCCCTTTACAACGTTTCGGGCGAAAGCGTAAACCTCACGGGCGCAAATATCACGGCAATGAGAATCGTGTAAAACTCAAACTTGCAGCATATCCGCAAATTGCAAAAAGAGACGGTAAAAACGTCTCTTTTTGCTCGTTTTTTAAGTTTTCTCGCAACATTATCGAACACTTGTCCGTTTGGCGAATTTTTACAGCGCGTTTTTGTACGATTTGTGTCGAAAAGTGTTGATTTTTAGATTTTAGACTGTTAAAATTCTTGTGTTGCCTTACGCGCACGCAAGTGCGCAAGCACGCATACGCGTTCTATAAGAATCATATGCGTACGCACGGCGGTTGCGATTTGGGCGACTGCAATATACTTTCTTTCGAGGTTGAACGATGGACGGACAAGCGAAAATCATTGCCGTTGCGGGAAAAGGGGGCGTCGGAAAGACATCTCTTTCTGCCGTAATCGTAAAACTTCTCGTTGAAAACTTCCCCGACAAAAAAATACTCGCGATAGACGCCGACCCCGCGATAGGTTTGTCCACCGCTTTGGGCGTCGAACCGACGAAAACCATCGACGACATGCGCAAGGAAACCGCCGAGCAGACCCAAAACGGCAAAATATCCCCTCTCGAAATACTCGGGAACGCGGAATATTCGGTTGACGAAGCCATTTGCACGCAAAAGGGATTTTCCTTTATCGCGATAGGTCGTCCCGAAAGCGCGGGTTGCTATTGCAAGATAAACACGTATCTCAAAGACGTCATCGCGCTCATTGCCAAACACTACGACTTCGTAGTGATCGACGGCGAGGCGGGCATAGAACAGATAAACCGCAGAGTTATGGAAAAAGTGACTCATCTTTTGCTCGTCACCGACCAGTCGAAAAAGGGGCGCGACGTAGTTGCGACCATTGCGAAAGTCGCAACCGACCTCGTGATGTACGACGAAATCGGCGTGGTGCAAAATCGTATGAGCGAGGAAGCGCTTGCACAAAAACCCGAAGTCGAAGGACTTAAAACACTTGCGTACGTTCCTGCCGATTTCGCGCTTGCGGATATGGACGCAAAGGGCGAAAACGTGTTTTCTTTGCCGTCCGACTCGCCTCTGTGCGTCGGCGCAAGGAAAGTTTTGAAAGAAATACATATTTTATAGGAGATATACCGTGAGAGATCTAAAACACCTCATCTACTTTGAGAACTTGTTGGAAAATTCCAACAACGAACTCATCCAACAGGCGCAAGATGCGGGAAGAAAGGCAATCGGACACGTTTGCTATCAGATTCCCGAACCTCTGCTCAACTTGCCGGGCATTTTTTCGGTAAGACTGCGCGCGCCGAGAACAACGAGTACGGAAATGGGCAACTACTATCTCAGTCCCATTTTCTGCGAAGCGTGCCGCGCAATCCTCGAACGCGCGCTCGAAGGAGGATTTTCCTTCCTTGACGCAATCATCGCGCCCGAAGCGTGCGCAATGATGAACCGACTTGCCGAAAACATCGAACATCTCGGCTGCTGTCCGCACGAAGGATTTTTCGCGTCCTACTGCGACGTTCCTATGAAGAGCGACGAAGTGACCCTCAAGCACTACGTTTTGCAAATGCAAGAACATTGCTTGAAGCCCCTTCACGAGCATCTCGGCATCGACGTGAGCGACGCCGCGATTCGCAAAGCGGTTGAGGAACAAAACAAAATTTCCCGTCTTATCACCGAAATCGGCGAGTACAGAAAAGAAGAATCGCCCCGTATCACGGGTTACGAATTTGCGATTTTCTGTCTTGCGACGTACTGCTGCCCCAAAGACCTTCTCGTCGAAAAACTCGAAGAAACGGCGGAAGAACTCAAAACGAGAGTCCCCGACCCCGTGGGAACGTATCGTGCCCGCGTGGCAATGGTCGGAAGCGAAATCGACGACCCGAGTTTCATCAAACTCGCAGAAGACACGGGGCTTGTCGTGGTTGCGGACAGATACTGCTTCGGCTCTTTGCCCGGCAGACAAGAAATCGTGCTCACCGACGACGAGGACGCACTCACGCAAGTTTGCAGATACTATATGCAATCGGGTCAATGCCCGCGCTTCCTCAACACCGAAAAGGTGAACGAGCGTCACGCATACATCGACAAAATCGCAAAGGAATACAAGGCTGACGGTATCATCATCGAACAAATCAAATTCTGCGACTACTGGGGCTATGGCAGACCCTTTATGCACGCGGTTTTGCAAAACGAATACGGTCATCAGGTGCTTTCCATCGACCGTCCTTACAACGCGGGTCAATCGGGACAACTTCGCACGAGAATCCAAGCGTTCGTAGAGGCTATGGAAATCAAAAAAATTCAGAATGAAAAAGGAGAACACTGAGTATGGGCGCAAAACTTAATTCCGAAAAACTCGGCAAATTCTACAAAGCCGGCAAAAAGACGTCCACTCGCAGAGAATGGCGCGGCTTCAAAGACACGATGTACGACTTCGGTTGCTGGCTCAAAAACCTTCTCGTTATGGGCAAATTCATTATGAAACCCACCACGATTAAAGCGTTGTTCACTTACAGATGGTTCGGCAACTATATGGCGGCTTTCGACTATATCGACCGTCACCTCGAAGGCGTACGCGGTCCTCAACTTCGCATAGGTCACAAGCAATACGACAGTATCGTCGGACACCTTACGCAAACTATGGATACGCTCTTTAAGTGCGACAAGCGTATCGGCAACAAGCACGGCAAATACGACGAACTCAACAAAAAGGTCGTCATTATGGACGAAAACGGTATGATGGTGGTCGCAATGGGCTTCCCCAACCTCAAATTCGTATCCAAAGAAGTGCCTGCAATCTACACTGGTTCTACAATCGCGCAAGACGGCGTTCTTCACTACATCGAAGTTTCCGAAGAATTCCAAATTCCGTCCGACGTATGCCCGATGCCTTGCGCCGAACTCGGCTGCGCAATCGACGAGGACTTCCCCATCTGCGGCGTATGCGCAATCCACTGCAACACCACTTGCGACGGCTCTCTTATGGGCAACCAAATCGAAGACAGACACGACGATCTTCCCTCTTTCACGATGGCTGCGCCTATGCGCCACCAACAAGCGTCCGTTCTTCCGTACTCTCGCGATCAAGTGGTTGCGGCAATCAAGTTTATCGAAGAACACACGGGCGAAAAGTGGGACTGGGACGCTTTTGCGAAGAACTGCAAGACCTACAACGCTCAAAACGCTTTGTTCGACACGTGGCTTGAAATGAACAAAACGCCTTATCCTCAAATCTGCGGCAACAACATTATGCTTTACCGCGACGCAGAGTATATGGTCATTTCGGGACGCGACGCGTCGTTCCTCAAACTCGACCAAGAAATCACCGACCTTGCAAAGAAAGGCTACGAAAACAAAGTTTTGGCGGCAAAAGAAATCCGTCACCGCGCAATCGTATGGGGCGTTCACGCTCAATACTACACCGCGTTCAATCAATGGCTCGCAAACTGCTGGGGTATCGTGACGCTTTGCGATATGCTTTCTTTCACGCTCACCAAGCCCATCAACTACGAGGACCACGAACAAGCGATGCTCGACCTCGGCGAGTACAATATGAATATGATTATGCGCAACCACTCTAACGGCGGTTACGAAGTCGGCGTCGAGCAACTTTGGCAATACTGCGAAGAATACAACGCGGATATGGTCATTATGTACGAGCACATCGGTTGCAAGTCTATGGCAGGTTATCACGGACTCATCGAAGAAGAGGGCAGAAAACGCGGCATCCATATCGTTTGGGTATACCACGCGCTTATGAACCCCACAAAGGCTTCGAGAAAAGATATGCGCAACGACGTCAATCGCTATATGCAAACCGTGTTGAGAGAAGAACCTCTCGACCCCACTATCGTTGATTTCGACGATACGAATCGCTGGTAAAAAGGAGAAAAGAATTATGA
>DKCG01000034.1 GCA_002449145.1 Christensenella sp. UBA6880
ACGTGAGGAAGGGGGAAGTTTTATTTGTTGTCAAGGTTATTCTTTTTGAAAATAACTTGTGCGTTTTATAAATACATTATCTTCTTGTATTCTGTTTAAGTTCTTGTTATAATAATCACATCAATATATTATAGGTGATTTATGAAAATCATTGTTGACGCTATGGGCGGCGATAATGCGCCTTTGCAAATCGTTTTGGGAGCGGTTGACGCTCTCAATCAAGACAAAAATCTCAAAGTCGTGCTTGTGGGCGACCAAAACGCAATCGAGCAATCTCTTTGCGAGTGCAAAGAATACGACAAGAATAGGTTGGACATAATCGACGCAAAAGACGTGATAACCAACGACGATACGCCCACGACGGCGATAAGAACGAAGAAAGAAAGTTCTTTGGTCAAGGCGTTCGACGCGCTTATGCACGACGACGAGGCGGGCGGATTCGTTTCGGCAGGTTCGACGGGTGCGGTGCTTGTGGGCGCGTATCTCAAAGTCGGTCGCATAAAGGGCGTAACTCGTCCCGCGCTTGCGCCCGTGCTTCCCACTCTCAAAGGCAACGGCGTAGTGCTTTGCGATTGCGGCGCAAACGTCGATTGCAAGAGCATGAATCTCGTTCATTTTGCCATTATGGCAAGCGCGTACGCAACCGCTATGCTCGGCGTAAAGAATCCGAGAGTGGGGCTTCTCAACAACGGCGTTGAGGAACACAAGGGCAACGAACTCACTCAAGAAGCGCACAAATTGCTTGCGCAAACGGAAGGAATCAATTTCGTGGGCAACTGCGAAGCGCGCGATATTTTAAGCGGCGATTTCGACGTCGTGGTTTCTGACGGATTCAACGGCAACATCGCTCTAAAATCCGCGGAAGGCACGGCAAACACTATGCTTTCGCTCATAAAAGAGGGTGTGTATTCGGGCGGATTGCGCACCAAACTCGGCGCACTTATGCTCAAACCCGTATTTGTGAAAGTCAAAAAGAAAATGGACTACAACGCTCACGGCGGCGCGTGCTTCCTCGGCGTAAAGAAAGTCGTCGTCAAGTCGCACGGCGCGTCTAAAGCGAAATCCGTCACCGCAAGCATATTGCAAGCAAAATCCCTTGCCGAAAGCAAGATTTGCGACAAAATCGCAAGCGGCATGAGCGTGCTCGACAAACTCGAAACCGCCGAAAACTAAGCGGTAACGCAATCAAAAATCAAACGAACAAACGCCGTAAATAAGCGATAATCAAGCGCAAAACTGCAAAATTATCGTCGAAAATCACGCAAAAAAATAGCGAAAAACACGCAAAAACAACTGAACTTTTCAACAAGAATGGAAGAAAAAGACATAAAAAAAATAGAAAAAATCGTCGGATACACGTTCAAGGACAAGTCCTTGCTTCAACGTGCGCTTACGCACGGTTCGGCTTCCAAAAACGCGCTTGAAAACTATCAATCGTTAGAATTTTTAGGGGATAGTATTCTCGACTTCATCGTTGCCAAACGCCTTATAGAAATCAATCCGAACGCACACGAGGGCGCGCTCACGAGAATCCGCGCAACAATCGTGTCCAAAGAGCCGCTCGCAGAAGAAGTCAAGAAACTCGGACTTGAAAACTATCTTATCGTAGGCAAAGGCGAAAACGTCGCGTATATCAGTTCGCAAGCCAAAATTATGTCCGACTTGTTCGAGTCTATGATTGCGGCAATCTATCTTGACAGCAAGAGCATAGACGTTGCAGAGAAGTTTATTCTTTCAAAACTCGCGGATTTGTTCAACGGCAAATGCAAACATTTCGGCGAGGACGATTACAAGAGCAGACTCAACGAATTTGCGTCGAGAAACGACGTTTCGGTGTCGTATAGCGAAGTCGAGCGCACAGGTCCGGCGCACAATCCGACTTTCGTCGTAGAAGTGAAAATCAACACGTTCACGGCAGGTGTAGGCAAGGGCAAGAGCAAGAGGGAAGCAGAGCAAAATGCCGCAAAAGTCGCGCTCGAAGGCGTGATGAAAAAATAATTTTTCAAAAATTCGCTTAAAAATTCAAAGTAAAACGTCGGATTTTCTCGAAAACGCGGCATAATACGAAAACGTTTCACAAAAAGTCACAAACGTCGTTTTGTGACTTTTTCAATATTCTAACCTGATTAAAAACGAAAATCTTAAAAATTTGCGGTCGATGTTTCACGGGCGGTGTGAAACTTGTGTGAAACATAAGAAAAACCGCTTGAAAACGCCGCTTCTATATGTTATTATGTATAAGTATTAAAATAAGGTTAGGTATACGATTTTGTTAAATTTCGTCAAAATCGAAGCGAGAGGCTTCAAGTCTTTTGCGGATAAAATCGAAATCCCTTTTCAAGAGGGTGTAACGGCGATTATCGGCCCGAACGGGTGCGGTAAGTCGAACGTTGCCGACGCTATCCGTTGGACTTTGGGCGAACAGAGCGCGAAATCACTGCGCGGCAAGAATATGCAAGACGTCATATTCGCCGGCACTGAAAAGCGTAAAAGTATGTCCTATTGCGAAGTTTCCCTCGTTTTCAACAACTCGAATCAGCATATCTTCCCGACTATGCCGTTTGAAGAAGTGGTTATCACAAGAAAACTCGACCGCAGCGGTTTGAGCGAGTACTACATAAACCACAACCGCGTGCGTATGCGCGATATTATCTCGCTTTTCCACGACACCGGTATCGGCAAGGAAGGTTATTCGATTATAGGTCAGGGCAGAGTTGCGGAAATTATGTCCGCAAAGCCGGGCGACCGCCGTCAGATTTTTGAAGAAGCGGCGGGCATTTCCAAATTCCGCGCGCAACGCACGGAAGCGGAAAGAAAACTCGAAAAAACCGCCGTCAATCTCGAAACGGCAAATCAGGTTATCGACGAAATTCAAAAGCAGATAAATCCGCTCAAAAAGCAAGCCGAAACCGCCGAAAAATACTTTGCGCTCAAAGACGACCTCAAAAAGAACGAAGTCAATCTTTACATCTACAATTACGAGAACAATCAGAGCATAAAACAAAAGATTTACGACCGTTTGGCGGCGAGCGAAAAAGACCTCAAAGTCAAAGAAATGCAACTCAACGAGTGCATAAAGAGATACGACGATTGCATAAGAGAATCCGCGGGTATCGACCGACTCTACGACGAGAGCAACAGCGAACTTATCGCGCTCAAAGTCGATGCGGCGAAACTCGAAGGCGCGGCGGGAATTTTGCAAGAGAAAATCAAGCATACTCAAGGCGAAATTCAGCGTCTTAACAGCGAATTGCAGTCAATAGACGGTCAACTCACCGTGTCGGGTCAACTTATTCAAAAGGCGGAAGAAAAGAAAGAAGCCGAGTTCGAGATTTACCTTCAAACGAGCAGAGAAGCAGAGGCGTTGCAACAAAAATACGCTTCGCTTTCAAAATCGCTCGCGGGTGCGGAAACCGACCTCGAAGCGCGCAATATCGATTACGTCAAGGCAATCGAAGATTTGGGCGCGCTCAAATCCAACCTTTCGGGATTCATTGCCGAAAAGGGCATAAACGACGAGAGAGCAAAGACGATTTTGTCGCTCGTAAATCAGCAAAAGGCTCGTCTTGACGAGGAACTTACCAATCTTGCCATTTACGACGGAAAAGTCAAGTCCGCGAAGGAACGTATGCGCGCGCTTATGAGCGAGTATAACGAGGCTTTGTCCACGAAACTCGAAAATCAAGAGGCCATTCAAAGTTACGCAGAGGACATAGTGAGCCTCAACTCGAAACTCGGTCTTGCGCAAGGCAACCTCAACCTTTTGACATCCATAAAAAACGAATATTCGGGCTACCAAGACGCCGTCAAACGCCTTATGCAAGACAGCAAGCACGACCCCGTGATAGGCTCGAAGATATGGGGCGTTTTGGCGGAAGTCATCACCGTTCCGAGCGACTTCGAGGCGGCAATCGAGTACGCTTTGGGCGGCGCGATGCAAAACGTGTTGGTGGAAACCGAGCGCGACGCAAGCGACCTCATCAACTACTTGAAACAAAAAGGTTACGGACGCGTTACGTTCAGACCGTTGACGTCTTGCCGTCCTCGTCCGCTTACGGGCGAGAATAGAGGCGTACTCACCGAACCCGGTTGCTACGGCCTAGCAAGCGAACTTATTAAATACGACAAGAAATTCGACGGATTCGTGCAAACGCTTTTGGGCGGTACGGTGGTCGTAAACAACATCGACAACGCAATCCGAATCTTCAAAAAATACAATCAATCCATAAAAATCGTGACGCTCGACGGCGAAATCTTCTCGCGCGGCGGCGAAATTACGGGCGGTTCGAGAAGGTCGCAAACTCAAGGTTTGCTCGCACAAGAAAAGAAAATCGAACAAGCGCAAGCGAATCTCGAAAAAATCAAGAACAATATCGCGCTTCTCAACAATCAACGCGCCGAACGCGAGCAAGAACTCAAAGATTTGACCGATAAAATCGAGCAACTCAATCAAGAGATAAGCGAACTTCGTATCGAAAACAGTCTCAACGAGGACAAGTCAAAACAAGCATACGAAGTTACGCAATCCTTGCAAGAGGAAATTTCCAAAAACGCCGAAGAATACGAAATCGTCAAGGCGAGAATCAAGGAACTCGAAGAAAAAATCAGTTCTATCGACGAACTCGAAAAGGTCGTTGCCGAAAAGAAAGAAGAATATACTTCTATGCTTGAAAGTTCAAAGAACGTCAGCAGCGAGCAAAAGAGCGAAAGAGAAGTGATGGCTGAGCAAGTGACCGAAATTCGAGTCAAACTTGCGGGGCATAAGAGTATTTTGGACGCTTGCGATCAGGATTTGTTCCGTTATAGACGTGAAAGAGAAACTCTCGAAGACGAGAAACTCGACGTTATCGCGGCTTTGAAACTCGAACAACAAAACCTCGACAACATCACCAACGCGCCCGAAAAGACGACGTTCTCGAAAGAGGACGAGGCTCGAATCGCCGCTTTGGAAAAGCAAATCGCCGACCTCAACGTGAGAAAGCGCACCATATCCGACGAAATCGTATCGCTCGACCAAGAAAAAACTCGTATTACCGACGAGAGAATGGCGGTCAACGAAAAGAAAGTGCGCGACGAGAATATGCTTGAAAACGTGGACATCGAAATGCGTACGCAACAGCAACATATCCTCGAAGAATACGATTTGACGTACGCAAGCGCGGTTGAATTCAAAGACCCCGAATTTAAGGCGTACGGTGCGTTGACGGTCATATCCGACCTCAAAAAGTCAATAAACCGACTCGGCGACGTCAACCCGCTCGCTCTTCAAACCCTCAAAGAAACAGAGGAAAGATTGCAAGAGCAAACAACCTATCGCGACGACATTCAAAAGGCGTACGACGACATCGTTACGATAATCAACGAACTTACGGGCGAAATGCAAACCAAGTTCTCGGACGCATTCGACCAAATCAGCGAGAACTTCAAGGACGTATTCCAACAACTGTTCGGCGGTGGTAAGGGTGAGTTGCGACTCAATATGCAAGATACGGACGACGTGCTCGAAGCGGGTATCGACATCTACGCGCAACCCCCGGGAAAGAAACTGCAAAACATCAGTCTTTTGAGCGGTGGCGAACAAGCGTTGACGGCAATCTCGATTCTGTTTGCAATCTTGAAACTCAAACCGATGCCGTTCTGCGTACTCGACGAAATCGAAGCGGCACTCGACGACGCCAACGTCAACTTGTTTGCGGAATTTCTCAAAAAATTCAGTGACTATACGCAGTTTATCGTCATCACGCACAGAAAACCGACTATGCGCCACGCAGACACGATTTTCGGCGTTACGATGGAAGAAAAGGGCGTAACGAAGATTGTTTCGATTGAGTTTGAGGAAGCGGCGAAACACGCAAAATAATCGTCGCTAAGGCAACGGCAACACGCAAGTTTGCGTATTGCCGAGAGCCTTGCTAGATTATTTTGCCACTAACCGCACAATCGTGCGTGTGCTATCAGTCCAAGCACGGATAAAAACTCAAACCGCAGTTCCGCACGCACGATTGTTTGGTAAAAGCGCACTTCGTGCGCAAAGGCAACAATGTTGCGCCGAGTGCAAAACAGAAAATCAGCGCAAAGGCAACTGCAACACGCAAGTTTGCGTATTGCCGAGAGCCTTGCTAGATTATTTTGCCACTAACGCGCAGAAAATCTTTGCTATCAAAATAAGACGGGCAAGGAATCGAGCCGCAGTTTCGCAAGATTGTCTGCTTGTTTTGGCGCACTTCGTGCGCAAAGGAAACTCTTTGCGCCGGATGCAAAACACTTGTCACCCATCTTTTCAAGATGGCTTGACAAATATTTTGGCGCAAACGTCCTGTCACAAACAAATCAGAGCATTTGTTTGTGACGTAATGGGTTGCAACTTTGAGGCGGCTCGGCAGTTGCAACGACACAAATGGATGCTCACAACAATTCTTTGTCGTTTCATAAACTACGGCTCCGCCTGTCTACGAGCAACGTTTGTGCGGCTGCGAAACCGTATGATTCTAAAGTTATATAGTATAAGTTATAAAATATATTAAGGTGGACTATGGGATTTTTTCAAAAAATCGTACAAGGGATAAAGAAAACCAAAGACGCGTTTTCAAAGAAATTGTTTTTTGCTTTCTCGGCAAGAGAACTCAACGACGAGTTCTATGAGAATCTCGAAGAAGCGTTGCTCACCGCAGACGTAGGTATAACCGCAACCGAAAATCTCATCGACGAACTCAAAGACGAGATTTTCAAACGCAAAATCAAGAAACCCGAAGACGCAAAAGGCGTTCTTGCCGAACTTATGATTGAGGACATCGACTACGATATTCCCGAATACGAATATCCGCTTGTCATATTGCTTTCGGGCGTAAACGGCGTGGGTAAAACCACTGCAATCGGCAAACTCGCGCATATGTTCAAAGAGCAAGGACATTCGGTTGTCGTCGCTGCCGCAGATACGTTCAGAGCCGCCGCAAGCGAACAACTCGAAGTGTGGGGCGAGCGCGCAGGCGTTAGAGTTATCCGCCACAACGAGGGCGCAGACCCCGCGGCTGTCGTGTTCGACGCGATTTCTTCGGCAAAAGCAAAGGGTAACGACGTGATTTTGGTTGACACCGCCGGCAGACTTCACAACAAAAAGAACCTTATGGCGGAACTTCAAAAGATTTGCCGCGTAGTAGAGCGTGAATTGCCGAACGCGGACTTCCGCAAATATCTCGTTCTCGACGCAACGACGGGTCAAAACGCTGTGTCGCAAGCGGAAATTTTCAGCGAGGACATCGACACGGACGGCATTATCCTCACCAAACTCGACGGAACGGCAAAGGGCGGCGTGGTGCTCGCGATAAGCGAGGAACTCGGACTTCCCGTCGTGTACGTCGGCGTCGGCGAAAAAATCGACGATTTGATTCCGTTCGACGCAAAAGACTTTATCAATGCGTTGCTCTAATAAAATCAAAAAACTGCATTAGATTATCGAAATCGCAACGATACGATTTTGGGATAATTATATTAAATTTAATTGTATAAAATAATTTTTAGGTGTCTTGCAAAAATACTTGACACCTTTTTTATTTCGGAGTATGATAGTGTCAAGTTAAAATGCTTGATAGGGTGATATGGATAGATTTGAAATTTCCACGCTCAGAAGTTACTACGGTGCGCTTCTGACTCAAAGACAAAACGATTTGCTCGTTATGCACTATGACGAGGATTTGTCTTTCGGGGAAATTGCGAACATCGTCGGCATATCTCGTCAAGCCGTTCTCGACGGCATAAACAAGGGCGAAAAACACCTTTGCGAGTACGAACAAAAACTTCGTCTCGTCGAGAAAGACAAAAAAATGCACGCAGTTATCGATTCGCTCGAAAAGGTCGATAACCAAACTGCAAAAAATTGCGCTCAGCAACTTCGGTTGTTAATGGAGGAATAAATGGCACTTTTTGAAAGTTTATCCGACAGAATGAACCATATATTTTCCAAACTTCGCAACAAAGGCAAGTTGACGGAATTGGAAATCAAGCAAGCGATGCGTGAAATCCGCGTGGCTTTGCTCGAAGCGGACGTAAACTACAACGTCGTAAAGGATTTTACGGCAAAAGTGAGCGAAAAGGCACTCGGCGAGGATATTCTCAAATCCTTGACCCCTGCGCAACAAATCGTCAAAATCGTCAACGAGGAACTTTGCGCCCTGATGGGCAGTGCGCATCAGAAACTCGCCGTAAGCGACAAGCAACCCACGATTTATATGATGTGCGGTTTGCAAGGCGCGGGCAAGACGACGATGTGCGGCAAACTTGCGACGTATCTCAAAAAGCAAAACAAAAAGGTGCTTTTGGTTGCGGGGGACATATACAGACCTGCGGCAATCCAACAACTTCACGTCGTTGCGAAAAAGGCTAACACCGAATGTTTCGATATGGGGCAAGTCGATCCCGTGAAGATTGCAAAGGCAGGCGTCGAGTACGCGCTCAAAAACGGCTACGACACGATGATTATCGACACGGCAGGACGTTTGCATATCGACGAAAACCTTATGCAAGAGTTGATAAACGTCAAAAACGCCGTCAAACCCACCGAAATTTTGCTTGTGGTTGACAGTATGACGGGTCAAGACGCAGTCACCGTTGCGGATACTTTCAACAAGAAACTCGATATCACCGGCGTGATTATGACCAAACTCGACGGCGACACGAGGGGCGGCGCGGCACTTTCCATAAAGGCAGTGACGGGCAAACCAATCAAATTCAACGGTACGGGCGAGAAGATGGAAGATCTCGAACCTTTCCATCCCGAACGTATGGCGTCGAGAATTCTCGGTATGGGTGATGTGCTTACGCTCATCGAGAAAGCCGAAGCCGCAATTTCGCAAGAAGAAGCGGTGAAACTTCAAAAGAAACTCAAAGAAAATTCTTTTGACCTCGAAGACTACTTGCAACAACTCGACAGTATGAAGAAGATGGGCAATCTTCAAGATATGATGTCGATGATACCGGGCTTTTCGGGCAAACTCAAACAAGGCGCGCAAATCGACGAAAAGCAAATCGAAAGGACGAAAGCAATCATTCAATCGATGACACCCAAAGAGAGAAGAAACCCCGAAATCATCAAAGCGTCGCAAAAGAAACGCATATCCAAAGGAAGCGGAACTTCCATTCAAGAAGTCAATCAACTGCTCAAACAGTTTGAAATGACGAAGGATATGATGGCAAGAATGCAAAAGGGCGGACTTAAAGGTTTGAGAGGTCTTAAAGGCTTGTTCTGATAAAAAAACCGCACGAAGTATTCTAAAAATCGCAAAAATATAGAAATATATCAATAAAATCTTAATTACAAACGGAGGATTAACTATTATGGTTAAACTTAGACTCACCAGAATGGGCGCAACCAAAGCACCTTTCTATCGTATCGTTGCAATGGATTCTCGCAAAGCAAGAGACGGCAAATATATCGACCAAATCGGTTTCTATAATCCCGTTTCCGAACCCAAGCAAATCGTCATCGACGCCGACAAAGCAAAAGAATGGCTCGCAAAAGGCGCACAACCCACCGATACGGTTATGGGCTTGCTCGTTTCTCAAGGTATCGTCGAGAAGAAGTAATTGGTGACGACAATGATTGAACTGGTCGAATATCTTGTTTCCTCTCTCGTTCCCGACGGCGATTACACCGTCGAACAAAGAGACGGAAACAATGCAAACGACATCGTTATCACGATTGCCAAAAAGGACATCGGCAAGATTATCGGCAAGCAAGGCAGAATCGCAAAAGCAATCCGCACGCTCGTCAAATCCGCAAGTTCAAAGAGCAACGTGAGATACAATGTTGTCATCGAAGAAAAAGATGAAATCTGAATTGACAATAGGCAAGGTGCTTAAACCGCGCGGCTTGAAAGGGGAACTCAAAATCGAGATATATTCCTCTGATTCCGCACGGTTTTCCCGCCTTAAAAAACTCAAAATCGACGGAATCGAATACGCGGTGGAACACATTTCGCCCGAAGGCGCGGTGGGTTACGTCACTTTGCAGGGCATAGATACCGTCGAAAAAGCCGAACTTTTGAGAAACAAACTCATCACCGCAAACAGAAACGACCTTCCCAAACTTCCCGACGGCAAGTATTATATCGTGGATATGATAGGGCTCGACATCGTAGTGGCAGGCGAGGTTATAGGTGAAGTTTGCGACGTGTTGCAGTACGGTTCGGCAGACGTATACGTTGTCAAAAACGGTCAAGAATCGCTCAGTTTTCCCGCAATCGGCAACCTGATTAAGCAAGTCGACCTCGAAAACGGCAAAATGGTTCTCGACGATATGATTTTCCCGCGCGTGGTCGTGTACAACTGATATGAAATTTGACGTATTGACGATATTTCCCGAATATTTTTCCGTCCTGAATCAAAGCCTTTTAGGCAAGGCTATCGATTCGGGTAAATTCGGCGTTGAAATAACGAATATACGCGATTTTTCACAAGATAAACATCTCAAAACCGACGATACGCCATACGGTGGCGGCGCAGGTATGGTTATGACGCCCGACCCCATCGTAAGCGCAATCGAGGCGGTTGACCCCGTTCACGAAGCGTGGCGCGTCTATATGTCGCCGAGAGGAACGAAACTTTGTCAAAAAAAGGTGGAAAGCCTCGCAAAAGAGGGCAGAATACTCATTCTTTGCGGCGATTACGAGGGAGTTGACCAACGCGCGCTCGACATCTGCATTGACGAGGAACTGTCCATAGGCGATTACGTGCTTACGGGCGGCGAATTGCCCGCACTCGTTGTGATAAACACAGTTGCAAGATACATCGACGGCGTTTTAGGTTCGGACGAATCCACGAGCGAGGAAAGTTTTTCAAACGGACTTTTGGAATATCCGCAGTACACTCGCCCCGAAGTTTACAGAGGCAGAAGCGTACCCGAAGTGTTGCTCGGCGGCAATCACAAGGACATTGCGAAATGGCGAGAGGAAAAATCTCTCGAAATCACGATGAAAAACCGTCCCGACCTTTTCAAAGACGCGGATTTGAAAGCGTATTTGCCCAAAAAGAAGAAAAAACACCGTCGATAATCGACGGCTTTTTTGAAGTTTACGACGAAAATAATCAAAGCGAAATCGCATTGCTTTGCGCTTTTCGTTTTGCGTTACGCAGTCGGCAAATCGATTGCGAGTATAACAAAAAAATGCCGATAGAATACCGATTTCGGCTATAACAATCGATTTGTGCCAATCAAATTTTGACACTTACAATCGATTGTACGAATCGATTATGGTCGGCAAAAAAAAACGATAACGAAATAATAGGCAAAAAGAAGGACGCTATGAACATACAATGGTTTCCCGGTCATATGACGAAAGCGATAAGAATGATGGAAGACAATCTTCGTCTTGTCGACGCGCTCATTTACGTCATCGACGCAAGAGCGGTTTATTCTTGCGATAATCCGCTTTTCAACAAACTTTTGCAAGGCAAAAAGGTGCTTTACGTTTTCAACAAGTGCGACCTCGTTGAAAAAAGCGACCTCGATTTGTGGTGCAAGGAATTTGAAAAGCAGGGCAAACCGTACGTCAAGGCGATTGGCACGTCGGGGGATTGCTCGCAAATCGTTGCGGGACTCAAACGCGTGGTTGCCGATAAAATCGAAAAATACGCACAAAAAGGCGCAAATATATCCGTCAGAGCAATGGTTGTCGGCGTTCCCAACAGCGGAAAATCGACGATTATAAACGCTATGGTGAAAAAGGCGAAAGCGGTGACGGGGGACAGACCCGGTGTAACGCGTGGTAAGCAATGGCTTTCCATAGACAACGTAGACTTTTTGGACACGCCCGGTACGCTTTGGGGCAAGTTCGAAGACCAAAAAGTTGCGCACCACCTTGCGTATATCGGCTCTATCAGAGAGGATATTCTCGACGTAAGCGAACTTGCGTTCGACTTTATCGGCGAAATGAAAACGCTTTATCCCGATTCTCTCAAAACTCGCTACAATCTCGACGTTTTGAGCGAGGAAACGATTGATATTTTCGAGCAAATCGCTATGTCGCGCGGCTTCAAACTCAAAGGCAATCAACCCGATTACGAGCGCACGGCAAAGATGATCATCGACGAGTTCAGAAAAGGCAAACTCGGCAAAATTATGCTCGAAAAACCGAAAAAACTTGTGCTTTCCGATAAATAATCGAACGATAGATACTCAATATACATCAGGAAAAAACACAATAGACAAGGCAATATAAAGGCAATATGAAGGAAGAATTATGGTTGACCCGAAAGATTTGATGACGTATGAAAACCAACTGCGCGAAAAAGGCTATCGCTATATCTGCGGTATCGACGAAGTGGGCAGAGGACCGCTTGCGGGCCCCGTGACTTGCACCGCCGTTATTATGGATTTGGACGACCTCATCGTTGGCGTGAACGACAGCAAGAAAGTGAGCAAGGGCAAGCGCGAAAAGTTGTACGACGTGATACTTTCAAAAGCGGTTGCGGTGAGTACGGTTTCCTATCCGCCCGAAAAAATCGACGAAATGAACATTTTGAACGCAACAAAAGCGTGTATGCGTGACGCAATTATGTCGCTTTCGGTAAAGCCCGACGTTGTTATCGTGGACGCGCTTCAACTCGACATTCCGTACAAGACGTTCGGAATCATTCACGGCGACGCACTCTCGTATTCGATTGCCGCCGCTTCCATCGTCGCAAAAGTGACGAGAGACAGATATATGGAAGAAATGGCAAAAGTCTATCCAGAGTACGACTTCGAGCATAATATGGGCTACGGCACGGCAAAGCATATCGCCGCGTTGAAAGAATACGGCGCAAAGCCCATTCATAGAAAATCCTTTATAGGAAACTTTGTGAAATGAACACGAGATTCGCAGGCGACGTAGGCGAGAAAATCGCCGCCGATTACCTTGAAAAAGAAGGGTATAAAATCCTTGAACGTAACGCAAAATACTGTGATTGCGAAGTTGACTTGATTTGTGAGTGTTACACCGACGAAAACGGCAATCTAATCAAGCGAAACGTCAAAAACAGATTCGTTGAAAAGGTGCATAAACTCTTGAAAATTCAGCCTTTCGAAAAAGGTGAAAGAGCGATTGTTTTCGTGGAAGTCAAGACGAGATACGGCAAAGAGTTCGGCTCTGCAGAAGAAGCCGTGACGGCGTACAAGGCGGGAAGATACGTCACCGCCGCAAAGTCGTATTTGGTGCAAAAGCGCATAAGCGGAACGAACGTGCGATTCGACATCGTCGCAATCGACGACGAGGGAATCCGCCATATCGAAAACGCCTTTTGCGTGAACGACGCAAAATATCCGCGCAAGTAACCTAAAAGCGATACGAAATCGAAACTGCGCAAAATCGTTGCGAAAAACCGCCGAAAAAGTGCGGAAAATATATGAAAATAATGTAAAAATTCAAAAATTTGATTAAATGTCAAATTATATTGAATTTTTGCTTGTTTAATAAATTTATTTATGATAATATAACACGCGTGACTCGGATGTTCCGCCGAACAAGAGACGCTTGTCGTGAACATCGCGCAAATACAGGAGGTCAAAAATGAACATTATCGACACAATCGAAAAAGAGGGTATGAAACAAAACTTGCCCGAAATCGCAATCGGCGACACCGTCAGAGTGAACGTCAAAGTCGTTGAAGGTACGAGAGAACGTATCCAAACTTACGAGGGAATCGTCATTGCAAGAAAGAACGGCGGCATCCGCGAAACAATCGTAGTTCGTCGTATCGCATGCGGCGTCGGCGTTGAAAGAACGTTCCCGCTTCATTCGCCCAAGATCGACAGCATTCAAGTCGTTCGCCACGGCAAAGTCAGACGCGCAAAACTCTATTACTTGAAAGAAAGAACCGGCAAAGCGGCAAAACTTAAAGAAGTCTAATCGCTTGCTTGATTTTTCAGAGGAACACAATGAAAAGAAAAACAATTTTCATAAGTGCATTAGTGCTGGTATTCGTACTGGCACTTTTCGCATTTACGGCTTGCAACAACGCTGAGTCACAAGAGGATGTAAACCTCGTCACAAACGGCGACTTTTCAAACTTTACGTCCGAAAACAAGTTCGAGGGTTGGACGACGTCTTCTTCGAGCGTGACTTTTGCAAGAGTTCAACGTTCGGATTCCGAAAGCAACGACAACGTTCTCAAACTCGAAAACAAGTCTGCGGGATACAGTTATCTCAAACAATCCGTCAAGGTCGAGGTCAACAAGATTTACAAAGTGACCGTCGATATGAGGATCGATTCCGACCTTTCCAACAAGCAAGGTGCATACGTCGCTTTCCTTGAAAACGTCGACTACAAGTTTGTAACGCATTCGCAAAAGACCGCCAACGGATTTGTGACTTGCACTTTCTATGTCAAACCCAAGAACACCGACTATCTCACGATTGCGCTTTGCCTCGGCTCGAAAGAAAACAACTGCAAAGGCACGGTCTACTTTGACAACGTGAACGTATCGAGAGTCAGTGAAGTGGCGGAAGGTTACGAACTTACCAACTTCAAGAAAGCGACCACCGTTTACACCAACACCGACGTCAACGGCATTTGCTTCACGGTGCTTATGAGTTTGTTCGGCGTTGCGCTTCTTTGCTGTGCGTACGTCCTTATCAGACGCTTGTACGCAAGAAAAGACGCGTTCGTCGATTTCGGCAAAAAAGCGGTTTACGACAAAAAGTCCGACGTGCTAACGAAAAAGTGGTATCAAAACGACGCGTTTATCGTGTCTATGATTCTTCTAGCTGCCGCCGCGCTTCGCCTCGTGATTTTGCTCACTATGTACGGTATGGGCAGTGAAATGTCGAATACGCTCAATATCGCAAGAAAGTATCTCGGCGTAAACAACGGCGTGTTCAACTTCGCAGAGAAGATGGCTGCCGCAAACACCACGGTGACGTATTCGCCGGGCGTGATTTACATCTTGTCGATACTCGGATTCATCGGACAGGGTATGGACGACGCTTCGCTTTCAATCTTGCTTCGCCTTATCAACGTACTTGCGGATTTGGCAGTCGTCGCAATGATTTACTTCTACGGCAAAAAGCAAGTCGGAAACAAACTCGCAACCGTTTACGCAAGCGTTTACGCAATGTTGCCGTTCGCGCTTATGGTGAGCGGACACAGCGCAACCTTCGAGAGCCTTTTGATTGCTCTCGTCTTGGGCGCACTCATTCTTATGATAAACAAGAAGTATATCTCGACCTACTTCGTTATGACTCTCGCCGCAGTTCTCGACTTGAGAGCGATGGCGATTGCCCCGATTGTGGTTGCCTACTTCGTGTATATGTACATCAAGGATAACGACGACAAGAAGAAGTTTACGTCGAACAGAGCGAAAATCGTGTTCGGTTTGCCCGCTTGCTTCGTTCTTGCTTACGCGCTTACCATTCCTTGCGCGATTCACCAAATCGCCGCAGGCGACGCTTTCTACGGATTCAAGATGATGATGGGGCAAATGACCAACGTCACATACTTCGTAAAGAACGCGTTTAACCTCTACGGTATGGTGGGTATGAACGGCAAGTCCTCGCAACAAAGCGTCAATATCCTCAACCTTATCTTCCTCTTGGTGCTCGAAGCGTACGTCATCTCGCTTTACTTCAAGAACCGCAACAAACAAGAACTCTTGCTTCTTGCGTCCTTCACGTTCGCCGTTATCGCAGTGTTCACAATCAAAGTGACGTACACCTATTTGTTCCTCGCAATCGCGCTTGCGTTCATCTTCACGATGGTCAGCGGCGACAAGAGAATGTACTTCGTCACAAGCGGAATGTCCTTCCTCGGCTTCCTCAACTACGCTCAACTTATGAACCAAAGCGGATTCGTCAAGAGCGGCGTGTTGTCAAGTGCAATCACAAACTTTGAAACGACTGGCGCGTTCTACATCACGTTCTGCGTATTCACGGTTATCCTCATCGGTTACTACGCATACGTCAGTTATTCGATTACGAACAATTCCAAGATTGTCGACATCAAGGCTATGCCCGAAACCGTCGGCAACACTTTGAAAGCGTTTGTCAAGAGAGTAGGCGCAAAACTCAAAAAGGAAGACGTCGAATAAGAATCGATTTAAAGCATTGAAAAACGGCACTCATCGAGTGCCGTTTTTGCTTGTCTAATTGCAAATTTAATTAACTTACTTATTGATTAACACGCGAAATTGTTTTGTCAATAAACAACCCTGTATGTATTTTCTGCTTTTAGGTTGCGTTATTTTATGCGCTGTCCGTTATTTGTTCGAGGGCAGATTCTTTTCAAAACAACGGAAGGGCATAAACTTTCCCGCCAAGTCGTTCATTTGCGCCGCGTCCATATGCTCGAAGATAACGTTGTTTGCGTATTTGGTTGCGTCTTCGAGAGTTTCTTGCGACTTTATCGTCCACATAAGGATAGGCACTTTTTTGCCCCATTTGACAATCCACTTGTTTTCTTTGAGTTTTCTGTCGACCGCGCGAACGTCGTATGCGATGAAGTCGGGGCGAGTGATTTTGTTTATCCAAAGTTTGCCCATAAAGTCGGTTGCCCACCATCTGTTGCGCTTTCCGTCGGGGGAACACCAAGTGCAGAGTTCGCCGACTGCGTAGTCGGAATGGCGTTTTGCATACAAAACCGCGCCGAAATCGAAGGATTGAAGGGCGATGTTGCCTTTGTAGCCCACTTCGTTCAAAACCTTTATGGTTTCTCTCACGATACGGTGATTGAAAGGATTGATACCTTTTATTTCGCAAAGTATGCCGACTTTTCCGTCTACGAGAGCGAGGAATTCTTTGAATGTGGGAATCGTATACTCGGAATTTGCAAGGGGATAGGATTTGAGTTCCGCCACAGTGCAGTCTTTTACGAGTTTGTCGATTCCGCAAACTCTTTTGAGGTTATCGTCGTGGAAAACGACCACTTCGCCGTCTTTGGAAACGTGAACGTCGATTTCGATGTTGAAGTTATGCGCAATCGCTTGTTCGTAAGCGGGCATACTGTTTTCGGGATACTGTTCGTCGTGCAAACCGCGATGTGCAATGGGTCTGTCGAAAAGCCATTGAAAATTCATACTTAACCCTCGTATTTGTCTTTTTATTTTGTTGATAAAATTTTATTATTCAATTATAATAAAGTCAATAGTTTTCAAAATTTAATCCGAATTTTTGCGATATTGCGGAAGTTCGAGAACGTAGAGGGCAAGTTGAGCAAGAAACACATACGCAATTTTTCCATAATCGCGCACATCGACCACGGCAAGAGTACGCTTGCCGACCGACTCATCGAAAAGACGGGTACGGTTTCCGCGCGCGAAATGTCCGAGCAACTTCTCGACAATATGGAAATCGAAAAAGAGAGAGGAATTACCATAAAACTTCAAACGTGCAGGCTGTATTATCAGTATAAGGGCGAGGAATATATTTTCAACCTTATCGACACCCCCGGTCACGTTGACTTCACCTACGAAGTTTCGCGCTCTCTCGCCGCTTGCGAAGGCGCGTTGCTTGTTGTTGACGCAACGCAAGGCGTAGAGGCTCAAACGCTGTCAAACGTCTATCTCGCTCTTGAAAACGACCTTGAAATATTGCCCGTCATCAACAAAATCGACCTTGCTTCCGCCGACGTTGACGCCGTGAAACTCGAAGTCGAGGATATAATAGGACTCGACACCGACGGTTGTCCGCTCGTATCGGCAAAAGAGGGCATAGGAATAGACGACCTCATCGAACAGATAATCGAAAAATTGCCCGCGCCCAAAGGTGACGACGACGCGCCGCTCAAAGCGTTGATTTTCGACAGCTTTTACGACAATTATCGCGGCGCAATCTCTATGGTGCGCATTATGGACGGCACCGTCAAAGTCGGCGACACGATAAAAATGATGTCGTCGGGCAAGACGTTTGAAGTCGTGGAAGTCGGCTATTTTTCACCGGGTATGCGCCCTTGCGACGTGTTGAGTTCGGGCGAAGTCGGATATATTGCGGCAAGCATAAAGAACGTAAGCGACACGGCTGTCGGTGATACTATAACCAACGCGCAAAATCCCGCAAAAGAGGCGCTTCCTGGGTATAAAAAAGCTACGCCTATGGTGTATACTGGCGTTTTTCCAGCGGACGGCGCAAGATACGACGATTTGAAAGAGGCTCTTTTGAAATTGCAACTCAACGACGCTTCGCTCAGTTTCGACCCCGAAGTTTCAACCGCACTCGGATTCGGTTTCCGTTGCGGTTTCCTCGGACTTTTGCATATGGAAATCATCGAGGAACGCCTCGAAAGAGAGTTCGACCTCGATTTGATAACCACCGCGCCGAGCGTTTCGTACATCGTCACCAAGACCAACGGCGACAAACTCACAATCGACAATCCGACCGCTTTGCCCAATCCGAGCGAGATTGCGAGCATAGAAGAACCGATAGTCAAAGCAACGCTTTACACGCCGCCCGAATACGTCGGACCTATTATGGAACTTTGCCAAGGCAAGAGAGGCGTGTTCGTGGATATGAGTTACATCGACCCGACCCGCGTTCAACTCATATATCGTATGCCGCTCAACGAAATCATTTACGACTTTTTCGACAGCCTCAAATCGAGAACGCGCGGTTATGCGTCCCTCGACTACGAAATGGACGGCTACGAAAAGAGCGACCTCGTGCGCCTCGATATGATGATAAACGGCGATATGTGCGACGCACTTTCGATAATCGTGCATAAAGACAACGCATACGCAAGGGGCAGAGGCATTGCCGAAAAACTCAAAGACGTCATTCCTCGCCAACTTTTCGAGATACCCATTCAAGCCACCGTCGGCGGCAAAATCATTGCGAGAGAAACGGTAAAAGCAATGCGCAAAGACGTGCTTGCAAAGTGCTACGGCGGCGACATAACGAGAAAGAAAAAGTTGCTCGAAAAGCAAAAAGAAGGCAAAAAACGTATGCGCAAAGTGGGCAGTGTGGAAGTGCCGAGCGAGGCGTTTATTTCCATACTCAAAGTCGACCCAAACAAATAATATCAAACCCCGAAAAACGCAAATTTTTCGGGGTTTTCAAATGAAAAAATGCAAATTTACGTCCACGTTCCGTTCTGTAAATCGAAGTGCAGATACTGCGATTTCAATTCCTACGCTTGTCACGACAAACAAGCGATTTTCGATTATCTAACCGCATTAAATCGAGAAATCGAACTTGCGAGCAAAGCGTTTTTCAACGCGAAAATCGACACGATTTATATAGGTGGCGGAACGCCGAGTTTGCTTGACGTGAGTCAAATCGAAAATCTTTGTCAAAACCTTGCAAAAAACTTCGATTTGTCGGGGGTAAAAGAGTTCAGCATAGAGTGCAATCCCGAAAGTCTGGACGAGGAAAAATTAGAGGCGTATCGAAAAGAGGGCATAAACAGAATCAGCATAGGCGTGCAAAGTCTTTTCGACGACAATTTGAGAGCGATAGGCAGACTTCACAACTCGAAAACCGCAATCGAGAAGATAAAACTTGCAAATCGCTATTTCGACAACGTATCGGCGGATTTAATCGTCGGGCTTCCTTTCGATACGACGGACAGAATAAAAGAGGAAGTCGAAACCCTTGCGCCGCTCGTTCGACATCTTTCGATGTATGAGTTGAGCGTGGAAGAAGGCACTTCGCTCGAAAAGTTGATAAAACAAGGCAAAATATCCGTTCCGAGCGACGACAAAACGCAAGATTTGTTCGACATTGCATGCGATACGGCGCAAAAGTGCGGTTTCGATAGATACGAAGTATCTAATTTCGCAAAAGACGGCAAAATTTCCTATCACAATTACGGATATTGGACGAGAGAGGAATATCTCGGATTAGGCGCGGGCGCACACTCGTTTTTGAAGATTTCGGACGGCGAAAATCCGCTCGAAAACCAAGTTAGATTTGCAAATTTCAAGAATCTCGACAAGTATAAAACCGCGGTCGAAAGCACAAAATTCTATGCGAAAATCTGCCGCGAATACGAAGAAAATCTCGACGAAAAATCCGCGTACGAGGAAGAAATTATGCTCGCGTTGCGCACGAAAAAGGGCGTAAAAGCCGAGCGTATGCCGAGCGTTCCCGCCGAACTCGAAAGATTTTTCGATAGAAAAGACGGTTACGTTTCGCTCAAAAGAGAGGGTATGGCGGTTATGAACTCGATACTCGTGGAAATTCTCGACATTTAATCTTAAAATAATATTTTTTTGTTGACTAATATCGATTGTCAAGGCGAAAAATATTTGTTATACTTTTTTTACAACCTACGGAGGCACAAATGACACCGGATTTTTCAGTCTATACAGAGACGCCCAGCGCGCCTATCGCGCTCATCGCCACACCCGGCGCGGAAGAACTTGCACAACTCATCGACAAAAGACTTATCTCGCTGTTTAGCGAATCGCATCTCGGAAAAAAACTGCATAAAGACACCTTTATCCTAAAATCCGACTGTCCGCGTTTCACCAACGGCGACGCAAAGGGCATAATCTACGAGACCGTCCGCGGCAAAGATTTGTATATCATCTGTGACCCGGGCAATCACGGTGTAACCTATCCCTTCTTCGGAAAAGAAATTCCGCTCACGCCCGACGAGCATTTTCAAAACCTCAAACGCATAATATGTGCTTGTACGGGCAAACCCGCACGTATCACGGTCATTATGCCGATGCTCTACGGCGGCCGCCAGCATAGAAGAAGCGCGAGAGAATCCCTCGACTGCGCGCAAATGCTTCAGGAACTTCAAAGTATGGGCGTAACGGACATCATCACGTTCGACGCGCACGACCCCAGAGTGCAAAATTCCGTTCCTTTTATGGGATTCGACAACTATTTTGCGCACTATCAGATTCTCAAATGCCTCACAAGACGTTTCCCCGAAGTCAAACTTCAAAAGGACAGCCTTATGGTCATCTCGCCCGACGAAGGCGCAATGACGAGAAACGTGTTCTACGCGTCGGTGCTCGGACTCGATCTCGGTATGTTCTATAAGAGAAGGGATTATTCGACGATCATCAACGGACGCAATCCCATCGTCGCTCACGAATATATCGGCGCAAACGTCGAAGGTATGAACGTGTTTGTTGCGGACGATATGATAGCGACCGGCGATTCAATTCTCAAACTCGCCAAAGAAATAAAAGAGAAGGGCGCAAAGAAAGTTTTTCTTGCCGCGACGTTCTCGCTCTTTACGGAAGGCGTTGAAAAATTCAACAAGGCTTACGAAGAAGGTATTTTCGACGCGGTGTTGTCAACAAACCTTACTTACCGTATTCCCGAACTCAAAGAATGCGAATGGTTTGTCGAAGCCGATTTGTCGAAGTATATCTCGTATATAATCGCTGCTGCAAACGTCAATGAATCCGTTGCGAACTTGCTCGATCCGTCGCAAAAAATTCGCGAACTCGTGGAAACGCTCAACGGTTGACGAAAAAGGAGTAAAAAATGAAAATCACTTGGCTTGGTCACTCGTCGTTTTTGCTTGAAGAAAGCACGGGAACGAAGATTGTAACCGACCCTTACAATTCTTACGTCGGATATGAAATGCCCGACGTCGAAGCGGACATCGTGACGGTGTCCCACGCTCACAGCGATCATTGTTGCGTGTCCAAAGTGAGCGGCGATCCCACCGTTCTCAACAGAGCCGGCGCATACGAAATCGGCGGCGTACACATTCTTGCAAGTCGTTCCTATCACGACGACAAGAAGGGAAACCTGAGAGGGGACAACCTCATTTTCAAATATCGTATGGACGGCGTGGACGTGTGCCATATGGGCGATATAGGCGAGGAATGCAACGCGATTTTGGTTGAATCCATTATGCCGGTAAACATCCTTATGATTCCCGTCGGCGGAAACTACACGATAGACGCAAAGGAAGCAAAGGAATACGTTGACCGCATTATGCCCGATATTGTGATTCCTATGCACTACAAGACCAAAGACTGCGAGTTCGACATCGACAAAGTCAACGAGTTTTTGTCACTTTTCGACGACGAAAACATCGTTTATGCCGACTCGACGACCGTAGAGTTCGACAGGGCGGACTTCGACGGCGAAGAAACAAAAGTTTTGGTTCTTGAGAAACTTTCAAAATAATTTCACTCGATTTTAAGCCGTTGCCGACTTTTGTCGGCAACGGACAAATACACTTTCAATCCTAATACTTAAATAACGTAATACAATTTTTTACGAGCATTGGCTCGTATATAGGAGAAATATATGCAAAAATTCTCGAAACAAGAGTTGGAGGCAAAAAGCATTTTCGAGATGCGCGCCCTCGCAAAAGACGTAGGCGTGAGCGCACCAACGAAACTCAACAAAGCCGATCTCGTCGATTTGGTGTACAAAATCACAAACGGCGAAATGACGCCCCCCGAAGCACCGCGCAGAGGCAGACCCAAAAAGTCCGTTGAAACGACTGAAAACGCACAAACAACGAGCGAAACCAAGCCCGAGCGTCAGTATGTCGAAGTTCTCACCGCCTCGCCTGCGCCTACGGCCGAACAGAACAGCGATACGCCGCTTCCCAGAGGCTTTGAAAAACCCAAATTCCAACCTGCGTTCCGCAATCAGAATCAATATCAACAAAACAGAAATCAAAATTTCAATCAAAAACAAAACACGTACCGTTCACAAAATCAACCCGTTCGTGAAAATACCCTTGCAGAACGCACCGATATTGACGACAGCGAACAGATAAGAGAAGGTTATCTCGAAATCAATCCCGACGGTTACGGCTTTTTGCGCGTGAAAAACGGCGAATTTAACGAAATGGACGCCTACGTTTCCGCAATGAAAATCAAACAATACGGTTTGCGTAGGGGCGATTACGTTACGTCGCTTTGCAAAAAGGTGCAAGAGGGCAGACCGAGCGCAGTCGTGAGCGTTACGACGATAAACGGAATCGAAGCGGACAAAGTTGGCAAACGCCCGAACTTTGACGACCTCGTGCCTATCTATCCAAACGAGCGCATACGCCTCGAAGTTTCGCCAAGAGAGTATGCAACGCGCTGCATCGACCTCGTTTCGCCTATCGGCAAAGGTCAAAGAGGTATAATCGTTTCGCCGCCGAAAGCGGGTAAAACCACGCTTTTGAAAATGATTGCAAGTTCGATTGCGAAGAATTATCCCGAAATCGAACTCAAAGTTTTGCTTATCGACGAACGCCCCGAAGAAGTCACGGATATGCAACGCTCGATAAAGGGGGAAGTGGTATATTCCACTTTCGACGAACTTCCCGAACACCACACCAAAACGGCGGAAATGCTTTTGGAAAGAGCAAAACGACTCGTGGAAATGGGCAAAGACGTCGTGATTTTGCTCGACTCACTCACAAGACTCGCGCGTGCGTACAACCTTACCATTCCGCCGACGGGCAGAACGCTCTCGGGCGGTATCGACCCCGGCGCGCTTCATAGCCCAAAACGCTTCTTCGGCTCGGCAAGAAACATCGAAAACGGCGGCTCGCTCACCATCATCGCAACCGCGCTTATCGACACGGGCAGCCGTATGGACGACGTCATTTTCGAGGAATTCAAGGGTACAGGCAATATGGAAATCCACCTCGACCGCAGACTCAGCGAAAAGAGAATTTTCCCCGCAATCGACCTTGCAAAGAGCGGCACGAGAAAGGAAGAATTGCTGCTTACGCCCAGCGAACTCGAAGGCATTTGGGGTATTCGCAAGATTTTGTCAAACTCTGACAACGCCGAAGCAACCGAAAATCTCATCGGTATGATTGTCAAAACGACGTCGAACAAAGAGTTTATCGACCAACTCAATCTTCAACTTCGCATGCTTGCCAAAGAAGGCTACACGGTGAGAAGTTTGAAATGATTTGCGGATTCTAATCCCATTAAATCGTATAATAAGGTAAAAATCCTTTTATCTAAATTAAGTAACAGAGGTGAAACGATATGAGCGAATTCAAAGATTTGCGCATTGTTGACAACTTTTATCAGACGTCGGCATTTTTCCCGATGCCCGTCGTGCTTGCTTCCACCGTTTCGGAAAGCGGACAAACGAACATAGGTTCGTACTCGCTTTGCTTTCCGTACTACATCGCAGGAAAAGACTACTATGCAATGATTTTGGAAGTCAGGAATTCGTCGAATACCGCGCAAAATATCTTGCGCACGGGCAAAGTCGCGCTCAACTTCATACCCGACGACAAAAAATTCTTCAAAGAAGCAGTCAGATTGGGTTTCCCAGGCGACACGACCGAGCAAAAAATGAAAGATTGCATTTTTACCTTGCAATCGAGCACGCTCGGATCGGACCGTCCGCAAATCGTCAAAGAGGCGTTTCAAGTGTTTGAATGTACGTGGGACAGTTCCCTTGAAGACGCATATCTCGACAAAGCGGGTTGTCTTGAAGGCTACGAGCCACCGTACCGCAATTTCAACGGTATCACGAGCAAATTCGGCGCGCATTTCATCCTCAAAATAGACAAAATCTGGATGAAAGAGGAATATTACGATTCCATAATCAACGGCGTGAATAAGCGCAATTATCCGCCCGTTCCCGTTGACTACGGCTATCGCGACAGCACAAATTTTTGGTGTTCTCGCTTCAAAAAGCCCTATCCCGAGAAGATTCAGGCAAAGGAAGGGGACGTCAATTCCGTCAAATACGCCGCATCGCGTATCGACCCTGCCGTGAAGTTCACCGACGAAGCGTGTGCAAAACTCACCAAAATACCGAGAGTTTTCCTTAAAGCCGCGCTCACTCAAATGGTTGAAATCGCAAAGAGCGAGGGCATTTCACTCATCGACGAAAAGGCTCTTGCGCTAATCAACGACAAGCGTAGGGAAGAAAAGAAAAAGTAATTGGATTTGCAAGCGAGATTTTGCCTTTCAATGCAAAATTTCGCTTGCAAAACGATTTTTTACAAAATGTTGCAAAACAAGAGACAATTACAAATAATTGTTGCAAATTTTGGCTAAATCTCGGTTGGATTGGTCATTATTCGAAAATCAAATAAAATAAATCTTTCAACCGCTTGTCAAATCCGCTTTGTTGATATATAATCGTCACGTTGGGTTTTGAGGGTAACAGTACCCCGTGAACAGTTGGAGGAAATGGTTTTGTTTTCCATTGGCTTCCAACTGCCACCCACTTGTAAACAGAACAAGCAATACTATTTTGGAGAAGTCGCCTAGTTTGGTCGAGGGCGCGCGACTGGAAATCGCGTAACCGTCAAAAGCGGTTCAAGAGTTCGAATCTCTTCTTCTCCGCCATTTTTCATAAAACCCTACTGTTTAGTAGGGTTTTTACTTTTCTATTATTTGATTTTTCCTCTCGTTTCCCCCGTATTCCGCCCGTTTCCGCTGTGTTCTGTCACATATAGTGTCACATATTTTTTGCAAATTCTATGCCAATTTCGCACCAACAGTGGAGTAACAGAAAACCGCCGATTATCTCGACGGTTTCAAATAGGTTTGTTTTATAGAAGCGCGACGGCTTTGTATTTATCCGCTTCAACGTGGTGTGCATAAGTTTTTACCACCTGATCCAGCGTGTCACCGATAAGAGCGGCAATAACGCCAAAATTTACTCCTTGTGCCATTAAGAGCGACACGTACGAATGTCGAAGGTCGTGAATCCGTATTCTTTTTACACCGCTTTTCGTAATGGTTGATTCCATTTTAACCTGTATCGCATGTCTTGATGGCGGATTTGTAACGCCAAAGATAAAATCGTTTGATGCTTTATTTTTTTGATTCAACCATTCATTCAATACGTTAAGTGCCTTTTGCGGAAGGGGAACATTTCGCGATTTGTAGTTTTTTGTTTCCGTAATTCTATAAGGTGTTCCGTCAAGCGTTTTTTGAGAGAATGTCGAATGCACATACAATTGTTTGCCATCGTAATCACAAATACGGAGTGCTTGTAACTCGCCGATACGGCATCCACTGTAATACAGAGTGGTGAATAACGCCTTATATCGCAAATCATCAATAGAGTCAATGAAATGCGTAAATTCGTGTTCTGTCCATATTTGACGAGGTTCTTTATTATCGCGACGTTTTGGCGTTTTAACGCCTTTAAGCGCGTTCTCAATGCAGTAGTGTTCAACACACCAAGTATAGAATGACGAAAAGAAACTAAAAACCTTCATCAATGTTTTTTGTGAATACGGTTTTCCGTTGTATGTTTTGCCCCAAAGCGTGTCAAGCCATTGAATTATATCCTGACGCCGTATGCTGTCAATGCTCTTGTCGCCGAAGTCATTCCATATATGCAACTTAAATATGTGGGTAATTTCATACATTGTGCTTTCTTTTACATTATATTGAATTGCGCCAAGATACGAGTTGAAAGCATCTTCAAATGATACTTGCGATTTGCTGTTGTATTTCACGGGGACAGCAATATAATTTGCCATAAAATCAGTGTAGGCTTTTTTTGCGAGTGTTTTGGTTTTATAACCACATAAACGTTTGTGCTTGCGCCCTTCGGGCGTAACGACATAGAAAAACACGTCGTAAACAGTGCCTTTCTTTGTTTCTCGCGGTTGGATGTTGTAGTTAAAATTATTGTTCATCGCTCAAACCTGTTTCGTACAAATTCCGAAAATCGAAGAGGGCAGAATATCTTTCCCCGCTTATATTATCAAAATTGTACTGAATATATCCATCGAAGCCAACTTCGTGATGGGAGAGTTCAACACGTCCATCTCTGATTGCTTGCAATAGGAGCATTATAATGCTGTCGGCTGCAAATCGAGTTGCACCATAAGGCTCAAACAATCCCATATAAATTGAACGCAGATGTGTCATCGTGGTCGTTTGATGATATGTCATGATATCTCCAATACACTTTGCGGCATTCTTCGTTCTATATAGCAATCCGGGCTTTAAGAACGAAACATATTCAATTTTTTCGATTGCACCGAGTTTATTAGTGTATATATCTAATTCAGCCGTGTACAAACATTCTTTGCCTTCGTCACTCAAAAGCGTAACGCTTTTTTCTTTACCGTTTACACAGATTTTGGTAAAACTGCGAGACGTGTCTATTCTCCACATACTTTTGGGCAGGAATAGAATCGGGGTAGTATAATGAATCTTTTGAACACGACGAGGAAGTTTTTTCTGCAACGATGCGTGAATATCAAATTCTTTTTTCATCGCTTTGTAAAAAACATTCGGACTTCGTTTTTCTTGCAAGTCCTTAACTTCATCATCAAGATTCAATTCTTCAAACGGTGAATCAAACATAACTTCCGCTCCTTATAGATTGACCTTATAACTACGGCAAACGCCGAGAATAAACGCTTCTTTGTTGTTTAGTTGCTCTTGTGTAATCGTGTAACTGTCTGCAAGTGGATTGTCCGCGCGCAACAAAATAGTGCCGTTAGATTGTGGATAATAGCGTTTAAGAGTGGCATATTCTCCGTCCATTGCAAACGCAACAATCTGTCCTTTTTCCGCCGTGTCTTGAATACGAATTATTGCAATCGAGCCGTCGGGGATTGTAGGGGACATGCTATCGCCTTGAACTCGAAGCATAAAATGTTGTCCGTCACCATATTTTGCATCGGCAAATTCCCATTCACCATAATTGTTTTGATCGCAACATACGGGTTGTCCGGCGCGGATAATTCCGAGAACGGGCAGTTTTACATACGGTTCGACCGGGAAAACGTTGGCATAATCAAATGCTTTTGGTTGCTTATCATCCCAACCCATAAGGTAAGCGGGGGTAGTTTGCAAAGCCTTTGCAAGCGGCTCAAGAACGCTCGAAGGCATATCTTCAATGTCGTTACTCTCGTAACGATATACAGTCGCTCGATTTTTACCAAGTCTTTTAGCGAGTTCTGCGACCGACAATCCAAGCTCTTCGCGGCGAGCGCGTATTCTATCTGATATCATAGTATTCTTCTCCATATTTGTATTATATCATAATATTGCAAAAATGCAACAACTTTTCAAAAAAATGCAAAAAATGTTGCAAAAATGCGAATTTACTATTGACAAAACGCTTTTGCGGGTGTAAGTTATATGTGTCGCACAAATGCAACAATAAAACAAGGAGTGGAACATGATAAACAAAAAATTGTTACTGTACAAAATTGCCGAAAAAGGGCATTCGGTCAAAGAAATCTCTGTTGATATAGGCGTAAATCCATCTACGTTCTATAGAAAAATTGAGAAAAATACGTTTACTTGTGCCGAGGTCACAAGTATTGCAAACAATTTATCTTTAACTGCCCAAGAGATCATGGATATTTTTTTTGCAAATCGTGTCGCATAAGTGCGACAAATTAAAGAAAAAATGACACTTGAAGAACGTGAGCAAATATTAAGTAAGGACATTTTGTCCGTCAAGGATGTCGCAAAACTTTTAGGACAGTCGGAAAAATATGCAAGCGAGATTATGTGCAACATCAAACAATCTCTTCGCAATCCACGAACTTCGGAACGCGGCAAACTACATACCCAAGACTATTTGGACTTTTACAGATTAGAGAGGAAATAAAAATGAACATGATTATCAAAGGAAATCCCAACCAAGTTTATAGCGAACTTAAAAAACTCGAACGTATTTACGGAGAGAACGAGCAGATGGCGGTTGTTATCGCCGACAGCAAATTAAGCTTTCATCCCATTATGGCACAAGCATTAAGAGGAATTATCAAATTTTAAGGAGAGAAAAATGGCAAGTATTTACGAAATTGACCAACAAATTATGCAATGCATCGATTTTGAAACAGGAGAAATAGTTGATGCAGAAAAACTCAACGCGCTTCAAATCGAAAAAGACAAGAAGATAGAAGGAATCGCTTGTTGGATTAAGAACCTTAACGCCGAAGCGCAAAACATCAAAGCAGAAGAGCAGGCACTTGCAGAACGCAGAAAAGCCAAAGAAAACAAAGCAGAGCAGTTGAAGCAATATCTTTCAGACATTCTCGAAGCAATGCCGTTTGAAAGTGCGCGTGCAAAAATCACCTTCCGAAAATCAACAGCAGTCAATATCACGGATGAAAGCAAACTTGCAGACGCATTCAAAAAGAGCGAAACGGTCGTCAAAATCGATAAGAAAGCAATCGGTGACGCACTGAAACTCGGTGAAATCGTAGACGGAGCAGAACTCGTCGAAAATCAAAACATTCAAATCAAATAACAGGAGAGGGAAATATGGACGTATTCAGACCTTTAAGAGCAGATGAGTTGGAGTGCCGCGTCAATGTTATCAATGAAAGCGGTTTCACAATCTTAATTTACAAAGACGCAAGGTGCGATCAGAACGTTCTCGATGAAACAGTTGGCAAAATGAATTGGCAGCGCGACCACAAAGAAATTAAGGGCAGCGTGTATTGCGGAGTGGCAATTTGGGATGACAACAAAAAGCAATGGATTACCAAGTGGGATTGCGGCGCAAAAAGCAACACGGAGAAAGAGAAAGGCGAAGCATCGGATAGCTTCAAGCGTGCGTGTGTCAATTGGGGTATCGGCAGAGAACTCTATACAGCACCATTTATTTATATCAAGGGTAACACGCAAAAGAACAGCAAAGGCAAAGACGTTCCGACATTTAGACGGCTTGAAATCAGCAAAATCGAATACGAGAACGGCAAGATAACGCAACTTGAAATCTTGGGCGACGGAATGTTGATATTCACTTACGGCAAGAAAGGCGCTCATACGCAAAATGACGAACACAAGATTCAACCCAAACAGCAAGTCGAGAACAAAGATGAACTCACGATTGACAAGGCTTACGGGCTTACTACGACCAAAGGAAAGATGTATGGCGAATTGAGCGATAACCAACTCCAATACATAGTAGATAAATCGGTGAGCGCAATGTACAGAAAGGCTGCGCAAATGATTCTTGACGATAGAAAGGCATCGGAAGATTTAATGCCGTTGGAAGGCGAAGAAGGGTTGCCCTTTTAAGGAGTAAGTAATGATTAAATTCAAAGGCACTTTCGACAGAATAGTGAAGCTTGCGGATGGAACGGGCATCGTATCTTTTGTAACTGCTGACAAGAACGCAATCGAGGAATTGTCAAAATTGGACGGAACGATTGCTCAAAAAGTCGAAGTCAAAAAGTTCACAGAGAAAAGAAGCCTAAATGCAAATGCATACTTTCATCTCCTCGTAGGGAAAATAGCCGAAGTTATGAAGCTGCCTATGTCGGAAGTGAAACGGAAAATGGTTTTTGACTATGGCACACAACTCGGTGCATTCAGAGCAGAAGCAACAGTTCCTCTTGAAGCGGCATTTACATATTTTCAAATCATCCGAGAAAGCAAAGGAACAAAAAGACCGTGTGTCGATGTGATTGTGTGGAAACCCACACACGCGCTCGATAAGGCGGAAATGGCACGGCTTATAGACGGCGTTGTTGAAGAAGCAAAACAGCTTGGAATCGAAACGAGAACGCCAAACGAAATAGCAGACATGCTTAATTTATGGGAGCAAGAAGATGAACTATAAGGAACGAGAGATTCAAAACAGAAAACGCATAACCGAAGCGTTCGGTGAAATCACAGAGAACAGCGGAATATACGTTTTCGTCAGACATGAAGGCGGTTTTAAGTACGGATATGGCGGACAAGCAAAGCACTTGCAGACGCGCATCGCGCAACATCTTGACGGATACGACAGCCATATAGATTTGAGCATCAAGAAACACGGATTATACAACAAAGAAACGTGTCCTCATGGGTGGCGCGTGTTGTGGGAAGAAGTGCCAATTGAATATCTTGACGAAGCCGAAACGGCATACATACAGGCTTTTGCATCGCAAGGCTATCAAATGCTTAACAAGACGAGTGGCGGACAAGGCGAGGGAAAATATGGAATAGCGCCCAACAAACCGTCAAAAGGCTACAGAGATGGCATCGCGCAAGGAGAAAAGAATATCCGAAGACAAGTTGCAATTTTGTTTGAAAAATACCTTGATGTGACAATAAAAGGAAGCTCAAACAAAACAAAGGAACGCAAACTTGCAGAGTTTCAAGAGTTCTTAAAAGGGGTGGAACATGGACAAGAGGAAGTATGAGTATTTGCGCAGGCTTGCAGCGCTCAAAGACGCAACGGACGACAACTTCGACAAGACTGTATTCGATATCTTGTGCAGAGCGTATCAAGCCTTCTTGCTTGGAAAACGAGCCGATAAGTTTGTTTCAAAAGAGGAGTTGTTGAAAACACTTTCAAACCTCGGATTGCTTACATCGAGAACGCCCGGAAAACTGCCCGACGATAGAAAGCTTCGCAATACATGCAGAAGCCTTCTCAAAAAGGGATATCCGATTATGGCGACAAGCACGTCGGCAGGGTACTTTATCGCAGAGAGCATTGAGGAAGTCCAAAAACCGATGAACGAGAACCATAAGCGTGCTATTGAGATTTTGGCGGCGGAACGCGGATATAAACGCTCTATGCAGTTTATGCTCGGACAATTACAGATAGGCGGTGAGAGCAATGGCTGAACGAAGGATGTTTGCGCGTGCAATAGTCGAAAGCGATGCATTCCTCGATATGCCGTTAAGTGCAAGATGTTTATATTTTGCGCTTGGTATGGATGCCGACGACGACGGCTTCGTAGGCAATCCCAAAAGCGTTATGAGGCAGTCAAGCGCAACGCAAGACGACTTAAAGCTTTTAATCGCAAAACGATACATTTTGTCTTTCGACAGTGGCGTGGTGGTTATCAAACATTGGCGCATAAATAACTATCTGCGAAACTACCGTTACAAACCCACTACATACGTAGAAGAATTGAAAACCTTGACACTCGATAATAAGGGCGCGTACACGGAAATTAAGGGCGGTATACCACACGGTATACCAACGGTATACCAAATGGATACCCAGTATAGTTTAGGTAAGTATAAAGAAAGTACGAACGAATATAAAGAGATAAATATAAAAGATAACAATGCGCATACGCGTGAGTCTTACGAAGACATTATCGACAATATGTGTCTTGAAGATGACGTTCGTCCAATACTATCGGAATTTATCAAACATTGTCGGCTGAACGGAAGAACGCTGACAAACGCAAAGCTTGAAGGAATCCTCGTTTATATGGACTGCAAAGGCTATTCTGTAAGCGACAAAATCAAGGCTTTAAGCGACGCAATAAAGGGCGGATATTTCGATATAAAAAGACAGTGAGGAAAATTATAATGAACAAATTGAACCTAAAAGCAAGCAACGATTACGAAAAATCAATTTTGAAATATCTTGAAGAAAACGCATCTGACTTTTTAGCGATGAAAATCAATCAAGGGAACAAAACCTTGCAATCATGCTTTTCTTACATCCGAAGTATGGCTCAAAAGAAGGCGAAAAACGGTTGTGCAATGATTGAAGATGCTGTTGTTTATGGTTGGGCTATTCACTACTTTGAAGAAGATGATATAGCCGAACCCGAAGAGAAGAAAACAAAAGAGAAGACACTATCATCTCAAAAGGCGATAAGCGCAACAGCAAAAATCGGCAAGCCGCAAGACAAGTTGCAAAACGACAATTTTTCAATCTTTGATTTTATGGGGGTATAAATATGTTGCCGAGAAAACTAACAAAAGCAAAGATACGAGAAATCTGCGCTTATGATAAGGAAAAACATCAAGGAGTTAATTTGTCGCGCGTATACGCCTATTTTGAGGAAAAAGGAAACGCATTGCTTAAAGTTATAGTTGCCGTCAAAAACCATCCGAAGACAGGAAAACAGATGTGTAAACAAGTCTGTGTGCGCGATACCAAAGGCAATGTATACAGGAGAGATTGCGAGTTTACCTATTGTGCAGGCTATTCGTTTGATTGGTCTTCCGAAATTGCCGGCGGAGAATCAGACACACCGTGGATAAAAGTACCCGATAATTTATGCAATCTATATGCCGTGCAGATGATGCCGAACCTTGACGACACTATATACAAATATTCGGGATACAAACAATGTGTCGAGCAAAACATCGATTTGATTGAATATCTAAAAGTGTGGCTCAAACATCCGCGCGTTGAAATGCTTGCAAAAGCAGGTCTTGCGCACGTCGCATTATATTCAAGCATTGTTTCGATGTTGGAAAAAGACAAAAACTTCGCGAAATGGTTTTGCAAAAACGCAGCGATACTTACACACGGCAAAAGATACACCGCAAACGAAATCAAAACAGCATACAAGTACAAAGTCGATCCACGAGAAATTGCGGAAATAACGAGATACATGTCGCCAAATCAATTGCTGACATTCTTAAAGACTTTCAAAGTTAGCGATTTTAAGCGAATGAAAGCCTATGTCGAACAGCAAAACAAATATATGGGCTCATATATCGACTATTTGCGTGCTTGTAGAGTCCTCGATGTAGACATGCGCGACACAAAAAATGTTTTTCCAAAAGATTTTGCATACTGGCATCAAGTGAGGATAGACCAATACAGAGCGGATTCAAATAGAAAAAAATACCTTAAAGAACTTGTTGATTTTAGCAAGGTATCAAAGCAGTATGAGATGCTTGAAATGAAAGATATCTTCACGGTCATGATTGCAAGAACAAAAGAAGATTTGGTGAATGAAGGCGAAGCGTTGCATCACTGCGTAGGACGCATGAATTATGGCCAAAAAATGAGAAGAAAAGAATCTCTAATATTCTTTGTTCGCAACACCACTACGCCCGATGTGCCGTTTGTGACGATTGAGTTTTCACTTTTGCGCAAAGAAGTGTTGCAATGTTACGGAATACACGATTCAAAACCAACACAAGACGTTCTCGATTTTGTATTTGGGAAGTGGACGAATTATGCAATACAGCAAATGAGTCGCATTGCGGAATAGGTGGTGGCAATGACAATTCAAGAGTATAAACAACAACTATACGATGCGTGCAGGGAACATATCTTCCTTGCACAGCAGGCTCTCGACCGATATGCCACGGCAAAGACCGACCGAGAACGAGAATACGCAAAGATAGACAACTTACAACACCTTGCCGCACACAGCGCATTGCAATGGGCATTGTACAAGGCGAGCGAACTTGAAAAATAAATT
>DKCG01000006.1:0-6094 GCA_002449145.1 Christensenella sp. UBA6880
AGGGGCGTTTTCTTGTTCTTTATCTCACACAGACTGTTTGACGTTCTTGCTCATATAATTCGGGTGTGGGCAAAGCCCACCCACAATTATTAATTATTCATTATTAATTATTAATTCAAATTATTGTTCCCCTCTCGGTTTTTGTGATACAATAATCTCACCAAACGGATAAGAAAAATTTTTATATAGGAGCAAATATGATTATAACAAACGATATTAAATACGTTGGCGTAAACGACAAAGACATAGACTTGTTCGAGGGACAATACGTTGTTCCGAACGGTATGGCGTACAATTCCTACGTCGTTTTCGATGACAAAATCACCGTGTTCGACAGCGTTGACGTACATTTCGGCAAAGAATGGCTCGCAAACGTTCAAAGCGTACTTGACGGCAAAACGCCCGATTATTTAGTCGTGCAACATATGGAACCCGACCATTCGGCAAACGTCGTCGAATTTATGACGGCATATCCGAGCGCGACGATAGTTTCCTCGCAAAAGGCATTTGCGATGATGCAAAACTATTTCGGCACGTCCTTTGAGGAAAGAAGAATAGTCGTCGGCGACGGCTCGACGCTTGCGACGGGCAGACACGAGTTTCAATTCGTCACCGCGCCTATGGTGCATTGGCCCGAAGTCATAATGACCTACGACAAGACGGACAAAGTTTTCTTTTCCGCAGACGCATTCGGCAAGTTCGGCGCGTTGGACGTCGAGGACGAGGACTGGGCGTGCGAGGCGAGAAGATATTATTTTGGCATAGTCGGCAAATACGGCGTACAGGTGCAAAATCTTTTCAAAAAGATTGCAGGGCTCGAAGTCAAAATCATATGTCCGCTTCACGGTCCGATGCTTACCGACAATCTCGGATATTATCTTAATCTCTACAACGTTTGGTCAACGTACGGCGTTGAAAGCGAAGGCGTGTTCATTGCATACGCTTCCGTCTACGGACACACCGAAAAAGCGGCGAAATTGCTTGCCGAGCAACTCGAAGCAAAGGGTGTAAAAGTCACGATTTCCGACCTTGCTCGCAGCGATTGGGCAGAAAACGTCGAGGACGCGTTCCGTTACGGCAAACTTGTGCTTGCAGCCCCCACTTACAACGGCGACGTGTTCCCTGCCATGAGAGAATTTATCCTTCATCTCACCGAGCGCAATTTCCAAAATCGCACGGTTGCGTTCATCGAAAACGGCTCGTGGGCGCCTTTTGCGACGAAGGTTATGAAGGGTATGCTCGAAGGTTGCAAAAACCTTACTTTCGCGCAAACCGAAGTCAAAATTATGTCCTCGATGAGCAAGGAAAACGCATCGCAAATCCAAACTCTCGCCGACGAACTGGCGAAATAAACCTTTCGAAAAACGTCGTTCCGACGGCTCGAAAACGGCATAAAAACATTCAAAAAAACCGCGATTTATATCAAAAAAATCGCGGTTTTTCATCGAATTTACACGAAAAACGGATAGACGCTCACCGCGATTCCGAGCAGTAAAGTGTATACTATAAAGCCTGCCATAGAGTGTTTTTCGATGAGTTTAATGAAGAATTTTATTGCGGCAAGTCCCGACAAAAACGCGGCAATCACGCCCGCTACAACGGCGGAAGCGGAGATTGAAAGAGCCGCTTTTCCGGTGATTAAATCGATGCTTTCGTAAAGGGCAGAGCCTATTATTATGGGGATTGACAGCAGAAAAGAAAACGTCGTCGCAGCCTTTTTGTCAACGCCTTGAAGGGTCAATGCGGATATTGTCGCGCCGCTTCTCGACACACCGGGTAAAACCGCTATGCCTTGCAAAACGCCTGTTAACATGCTCGTTTTGGGTGTAAGAAGTGTCGATTTTGTCGGTTTGAAGTTTTCGCCGAGATACAAAAAAATAGCGGCTAACACGAAACCGCACCCCAAAAGTTTGCCGCCGAGAAGGGACGGCGCAAGCAGTTTGAACACGAATGCGAGCGCAACGGTGGGCAGACACGCAAGCACGACATAGCCGTCGATTTTGCCTGCAGACAATCCCCCGAAAACGGTTTGCATTTCGAGATTGCCGCTTTGCGATTTTTTCTTTTTTGAAAACGGAAAAAGCAAAAGCGGAATCCAAGTTTTGCGTAGGGCGATAAGCACGGCAAAAAGCGAGCCGACATGCAGCATAACGTTGAAGAACAAGTTTTCTTGTCCGATTCCGAATTTTTCCAAAATCAACAGATGTCCCGACGACGATATAGGCAGAAACTCGCTCAACCCTTGCGCCAAACCAAGCACCAACGCTTCCCATATTCCCATATTGTTTTTACCCCTTGTTTTCGTTTTCTCTTTACACGATTTGTATTTTCGTTTATACTAAACTATTGTATTAAAGAAATTCGCACGCGAGAACGTGCAAGAGGTAGAAATATGAAACTCGGTGTCGTAGGTTTGCCAAACGTGGGCAAGAGTACGCTTTTCAACGCAATCACAAAGGCGGGCGCGCAAGCGGCGAATTATCCGTTCTGCACGATCGAGCCTAACGTAGGCGTAGTTGCCGTTCCCGACGAAAGACTCGAAAAACTCGCCGCTCTTTACGACAGCAAGAAAATCACCCCGACTTCGCTTGAATTCGTGGACATCGCGGGTCTCGTCAAGGGCGCAAGCAAAGGCGAAGGACTCGGCAACAAATTCCTTTCGCATATAAGGGAAGTGGACGCAATCGTACACGTCGTTCGCTGTTTCGACAACGCAAACATAACGCACGTTGACGGTTCGGTCAATCCGCAAAGAGACATCGAAACAATAAATTATGAACTTATTTTCGCCGATATGGAAACCCTCGAACGCCGTATGGCTTCGGCGCAAGTCAAGGTGAAAGCGGACAAAAAATATCAAGAGGACGTCGACCGCCTCGTGATTATGCAAAAGTGGCTCGAAAGCGGAAAACCCCTTCGCAATCTCGATATGGACGAGGACTTCAAACGCTTTGTGGACGAACAATTTTTGCTCACGTCCAAACCCGTCATTTACGTTGCCAACACCGACGAAGCGGGCATAAACGGCAACGCGTACACGAAGGAAGTCGAGCGTATCGCCAAAGAGGAAAACACCGAAGCAATCGTGCTTTGCGCCAAACTCGAAGAAGATTTGAGCGAACTTTCCGACGACGACCGCGCAATGTTTATGGAAGATTACGGACTCAAAGAGAGCGGACTCGACCGCCTCGTCAAAGCGTCCTACAAACTTTTGGGACTTATCAGTTATCTCACCGCCGGTGAAAAAGAAACGCGCGCTTGGACCATCGTCAAAGGCACGAAAGCCCCCCAAGCCGCCGGCAAAATTCACAGCGACTTCGAGCGCGGTTTCATCCGTGCCGAAATCGTCGATTATCAAACCCTTCTCGAATGTGGCTCTTTCAACGTCGCCAAAGAGCGCGGCAAGGTGCGCAGTGAGGGGAAGGATTATGTGATGCAGGATAATGATGTGGTCTTGTTCCGCATCAACGTTTGAGAGCGCTATTGAGCGCATAGCGGCGTCAGACACCTTCGCCCGTCAACTCATTTACGTTTTGTAAATTAGGGTTGCCGTGCGAAAGTATCTTCCTTGCTCTGCATCTCAATATCGCACTCAAATTAAGCGCAATAAAACGAAAACTCATTCAAGGCGTACTTATTAACGGAATGTGCCCATTCGAAGACGGAACGCGAGCCGCAACGGCGGCGAGCCTATGAGCGCCGAACTTGACGGACAGTACAAGCGACTGCGCCGTCTGTTGGCCACTGCCTGGCGCACAAAGCGCAGTGGCATAAGTAGAGAAATGCCCCTATCTATGTGAGTGCCGACTTCCCCTCTTGCGAACGATGTGTAATCTTTTAGAGAAATGGCGCAAGTTTGAGCAATAGGGGAAAGCCCGAAGGGAAGGGGTGATATGTGATTTAAGGTACACGCCGTCAAACTTTTGTAGAGGAATAAAATAGGAGTTATTATGTTTGAAAAAGAATTAACAAATGCGCTTGCCGTCGAAGGTCTTTCGCCACAAGACGTCGAATCTGCTCTCGAAACGCCGAAAGAAGCGAAAATGGGCGATATTTGCTTGCCGTGCTTCAAGTTTGCACGCACTATGCGCCTTGCGCCGCCCGTTATCGCAAACAAACTTTTGCCTTACGTTCAGGCTCTCGATTTTGTGGAAAAAGTCCAAGTCGTAGGCGGCTATCTCAATATTTTCTTTGACAGAAACACGCTTGCGAAAAAGGCTCTCGAAAGCGCGACGGACGAAAATGTCGGCGCAAGCGACGAGGGCGCAGGCAAAACCATTTGTATCGATTATAGTTCGGTCAACATCGCAAAGCCTTTCCACATCGGACATCTCGGCACGACCGTCATCGGCGGCGCACTCTATCGTATTTTCGAACATCTCGGCTACAAGGTCGTCGGCATAAACCACCTCGGCGATTGGGGTACGCAATTCGGAAAACTCATCGTCGCAACTCGCAAATGGTCTTCTCTCGAGGAAGTCGCGGAAAACGATGAATACTTCCTCAACAAACTCTACGTCCGCTATCACAAAGAGGCGGAAGAACACCCCGAAATGGACGACGAGGCTCGCGCTTGGTTCAAGCGTATCGAGGATGGAGACGAGGAAGCGACAAAGTATTTCGACGTATTCAAAAAGGTCACGATGACCGCCGTCGGAAAGATTTACGATCGCTTGAAAATCAAGTTCGACAGTTACGCCGGCGAGAGTTTCTACAACGACAAAATGGAAGCGTGTCTCGACATATTGAGAGAGAAAAACTTGCTTGTCGAAAGCGACGGCGCACAGGTCGTAAACCTCGACGCATACGATATGCCCCCGTGCCTTTTGGTCAAGGCGGACGGCGCGACTCTTTACGCAACGCGCGACATCGCCGCGGCGTATTATCGCAAGAAAACGTACGACTTCTACAAATGCCTCTACGTTGTCGCATATCAGCAGAATCTGCACTTTAAGCAACTGTTTCAGGTGCTTAAACTAATGGGTTTTGCGGGTGCGAACGATATGGAACACGTCGCATACGGTATGGTTTCTATGGAAGACGGCTCCATGTCAACGCGTTCGGGGCGCGTTATCTGGCTTCAGGAAGTGCTTGACAAAGCGGTCGAAAAAGCAAGAAAAATCATCGAGGAAAAGAATCCGAACGCACCCAACAAAGACGAAATCGCAGAGAGCGTCGGCGTAGGCGCGGTGGTGTTCTCGTCACTTTGGAACAACCGCATAAAGGACATCGTATTCTCATACGACAAAGTGCTTAACTTCGACGGCGAAACCGCACCTTACGTTCAATATACCTACGCTCGTTGCGCAAGTGCGCTTCGCAAGGGCGGCGACGTCGATTATGCAAACGTCGACTTGTCCGCAATAACTTCCGACGAGGGTTACGACGTCATAAAATCCGTCATCACTTTCGGCGATTCCGTACGTCTTGCCGCAAAACTTCGCGAGCCGTGCTACGTCACTCGCCACATCGTCGACCTTGCCGAAAAGTTCAATCGTTTCTACATCGATCACCGCATACTCGTTGACGACGCACCCACTCGCAACGCACGTCTTGCTCTCACCAAAGCGGTGGGCAACGTGATAAAGTGTGGGTTGGGGTTGCTCGGCATTTCCGCCCCCGAAGAAATGTGAGTGTGCCAAACAGCGTCTAACTTTGTCAGAGGCATCCAACTGTCAACTCATTTACGATTAGTAAATTAGGGTTGCCATTTGGATGCCTCTTTCGCGTTATACATCTGTTTGGCGCACTCACATATGTAATGGCGCTATTGAGCGAATAACTGCGTCAACACCCTTTTGTTCACCCGTCACGTACGAATAGTACGCTGGGCGGGTTCGCAAAAGGGCGTTTTCTTGTTCTTCATCTCAATATCGCACTTAAAAAAGTGTGCTTAAAACGAAAACTCATTCAAGGCGTACTTATACACGGAATCTGTGATTTCGCAGACGGAATTGGAGCCGCAAGGCGGCGACCGTAGCGAGCGTCGAGCTTGACGATAAGTACAAGTGAGCGGGCGAGTGTGGATTTTTTCGCCCGTGAACGAGTGGCATAACAAGAGAACGATACCTTTTTATGCGAGCACCGAGTGTTG
>DKCG01000006.1:6181-59531 GCA_002449145.1 Christensenella sp. UBA6880
ACACGTGAGGAAGGGGGGGAAAGCTGCAATTAAAGTGTATGCTGTCCACTCTTGTAGAGGAATAAAAAGGCGATGATATCACGTTGTGATGGAATCGTGCGGCTTCGCCTTGACCTACACGTCGCAATTTCATTGCTTCTCGCAATGACAAAACGGATAAATGAAATCCAAATATTCCCCTTTCGCTTGTTTCGCTTGACACGACTGCTTCTTTTTTTTATAATGGTTTAGCATTTATATATTTATATATAGTAGATAGCAAAAATAAAAGTCCTTAAAAGACGGAGGAATATCATTATGAAACAAACCTACCAACCCAAGAAAAGACAAAGAAGCAAAGTTCACGGCTTCCGTGAAAGAATGTCCACCAAGAGCGGCAGAAACGTTCTCAAAAGACGTCGCAACAGAGGCAGAAAGAAACTCAGCGCATAAGGCATAATCTGAAATGCAAAAGCAATTCAGACTCAAAAAGAGAGCGGCGTTTGCCTACGTTTACCGCAAAGGCGAAAAAGCCTCTGCAAGGGACTTGTTGCTTTTGAGTGCGAAATCCAAAGAGGGATTGAAAATCGGGTTGTCCGTGTCCAAAAAAGTGGGCAATGCCGTCACTCGCAATCGCGTAAAGAGGTTGCTTAGAGAGGCGATAAAGCCGCTTACGGACAGAATCGACGACGGATTTATGTACGTTATCGTTGCGTATCCGTCCATTGCCGAGAAAGATTTTTTCTCGGTGTCGAAGTCGGTTGAACAGGCGTTTTCAAGAGCGGGGAAACTCAAATGATAAAGAAATTTTGTTTGTTTTTGCTCCTTTTGTACAAGCGTACTCTTTCGCCGATAACGGGCAATCGTTGCGCATACACTCCGACGTGTTCGATGTACTCGTACGACGCTATAAGCAAGTACGGTGCGTTTTTAGGGATTGCTTTGACAATCGAGAGGCTTTTGAGATGCACCCCGTTTGCCAAAGGCGGTTTCGACCCCGTCAGAGAGAACTATCGAGGAAAAACTAAATGGTTAATATGAGTTATCCGCGCAGACGGAAATTGCAGATATATCTTATCGCGGCTATGCTCGCGATTTTGTGCTGCATTCTGGTTGCGTGCAACAGCGACAACTCTTACAGTGTTGCGGGCGAAACCGTGAGCGAACCGACCCACTTTATGGCAAAGTTTATGATTATCATAAACAATGCTCTCGGCGGCGGCGTCGCGAGTTTCGGTTGGACGGTCGTTTTGTTTACGGTCGTATTGCGTCTTATCCTTTCGCCGCTCGACATTTGGCAAAAGGTCATCGCCAGAAAGAACAACAAGGCGATGGAACGTATGAAGCCGCAACTTGAAGTTTTGCAGGCAAGATACGCCGACGACAAGCAAAGACTGCAGCAAGAGCAAATGGCTCTTTACAAAAAAGAGAAGTATTCCACGATGGGTATGTGTTTGCCCACGATCGTGACTTTCGTCGTGTTCTTCGTCGTGTTCGCAGGATTCAGACAAATGGTCGGCTATCAGTTCGCAAAAGACTACAAAGAATGCTATAAGACCTACAATGCGTCTATTTCCGAGCAAATCCGGGAAGCAAAAGACAGCGAAGAATGGAAAGACGCAATCATTGACAACGGCGACGGCAAATACGACATCGACGACGTTGCAAAGACCGAAGCCGGCGCGGAATTTTACGCAAAGGCAAAGAAAAACGCACAACACGCCGTTTACGAAGTCTATTATTCCGAAGACCAAGTCACGATAAGAAGTTTCCTTTGGATTAAAAACATTTTCGTTTCGGACAACTGGGCGCAAGCAGTGCCCGACTTTGCGACGGTCACCGGTCAAAAGGGTATGGCAACGTCCAAACTCACCGGCATCACCATCGACGAGTACAACGACGTTATGGCAGACGTGCTCGGAACGGGCGGCTACGGCAAAGACGGCAAATGGAACGGCTTGCTCATTCTTCCCGTATTGTCCATAGCGCTCAGTTTACTTTCCACAAAATTGCTTTCGGGCTCTCAAGCGCAACCCCCTGCGCCCGCACAGGACGCACAAGGCGAGGGCGCGGAAAAAGCCAAAGCGCAACAACAATCCATGAAGATGATGCAGTACGTTATGCCCATAATGATGGGTGTGTTCGCGCTGTTCTATTCGGGTGCGTTCGCGCTTTATATGTTCACAAGTTCGTTATGCGCGATTCTGTTCCAACTCACCTTCAATCTTATCGCAAAACTCGTCGATAAGAGCAGAGAAGGCGCGAGCGGGGTTGCAAAAAGATAGGAGATAAAATGGAAAAATCGATAGAAACACAGGCTTCATCCGTCGATCTCGCGGTCGAGAAAGCGTTGGTGGAACTCGGTGTATCAAAAGACAAAGTTGACGTTGAAGTCATCTCGAAGGGCGGACTCTTTTCCAAAGCGAAAGTCAAAGTCACCGTCAAGGATTCAATCGCCGACAAAATGGCGGAATTTTTCAACGGCACGCTCTCTCGTATGGGACTCGTATCCCGCGCGAGCGTAGAAGACAAAAACGGCACGCTTTACATCACGATTGCGGGCGACGACAGCGGCGTTGCAATCGGATACAGAGGCGAAGCGCTCGACGCGTTCCAGTATCTTGCGCTCACCTTCCTCAACGAGCAAAAATGCGACTTCAAAAAAGTCGTCGTCGATTGCGAAAACTACCGCGAAAAACGCAAAGAAACCCTTTCCGCGCTCGCTCTCAAACTTGCGCAAAAGGCAGTGCGTTTGCAAAGAAAAATCGCACTCGAACCTATGAATCCGTTTGAAAGACGAATCATTCACAGCGCGCTTGCGGACAGCGATATTGCGGACACCGAAAGCGAGGGTGAAGAACCCAATCGTTACATCGTCATCATTCCCAAGGGTGTGGAACTCAAAGACCAACGCCCCATCAAGAACGGCGAAAGAGAGCCGAGAAAAGACGGCAAGAGAGACCGCAAGGATTCTCGCAAAGGCGACCGCAGAGATGCGAGAAACAGAAAGGATACTCGCGAGCGTAAGCCCAGAGAGGAAGAACCCGAAGCGCCGGACGGCAGAGTATATCGCGGATATTTCACCGAGCAAGACGATTTCGTAAAACCCGTCGCGCAATCCGGACCGCCCAAATTCAAGAGTTTCGGCAGCAAAAAGAAATTCTGACAATCATTCCGAAAGGAAGAAAATAATGAGTACGATAGCGGCAATTTCATCACCGATAGGTGCAGGTGGTATCGGCATAGTGCGCGTGTCCGGCGAGGACGCGCTTCGCATCGCCGATGCCATTTTCTCTTTTTCACGCAAAAACGCCTCGAAAGACGTTCTTTCCGCATGCGACAAGCAAAACAAAATCGACGTCGGACAAGAAAAAGGACTTCGTCAAGTATGGACGCCGTTTTATATGAATTACGGCGTGTTCGACGCAGGCGAGTTTTGCGACAAGGGATACGCCGTTTATTTTCCCAAAGGACGCTCGTATTCTGGCGAAGATACGGTTGAGTTTTATTTGCACGGCGGCGTCCGCATAATGCAGGGCGCGCTCGACGCACTTTTACGCGGCGGCGCGGTTATGGCAAAAAACGGAGAGTTCACAAAGCGCGCTTTTCTCAACGGAAGGCTCTCGCTTGCAGATGCTGAGGGCGTCATCGATATGATAAACGCAGAGAGTGTGGCGGGCGTAAAGGCGGCGTATAGACTTATGCAGGGCAACGTGTCCAAGTGTATCGACGCAATCCTTGAAAAACTCGGCGTGCTTATCGCAACGCTCGAAGCGACTCTCGATTATCCCGACGAAATGGAAGACGAGGTTTTGCCGTCTTTGCCCGATTCGGTAAACGAAATTCTCGACGACGTAAACAAACTTATATCCACCGCAAAGAGCGGACGCATTGCAAAACACGGCATAAACGTTGCGCTTGCGGGCAACACCAACGCAGGCAAATCCTCGCTTATGAACGCGCTGCTTAAAGAGGACAGAGCAATCGTAACCGACGTTGCGGGAACGACTCGCGACACGGTCGAGGACAGTTTCGAGTGCGACGGCGTGAAGATAAATCTCGTCGATACGGCAGGCATACGCGAGAGCGACGACGTCGTTGAGGCAAAGGGAATCGAGCGAGCAAAACGCGCGTTCGAGGGTGCGGACGTTATATTGCACGTCGTGGACACAACCGCCCCCGACGATAAGGAATGGGATTTTTCGGGCAAGACCGTGTTTGAGGTTTACAACAAATGCGACGTTTCGCATTTTGATAAAAAGTGCGGCGAAAACGAATTTAAGATAAGCGCAAAGACGGGCGAGGGCGTGGACGAATTGGCGCACGCAATAGCCGCTTTGTACAAGCAAAGCAAGGTTGGTGACGGCGAGATAATCACGTCAGAAAGACACGTTTCGGCACTTTACGAGGCTAAAACGGCACTTGAATGTGCGATTTCGTCACTTGACGACACAATCGACTGCACGCTTATCGACTTGAGAAGGGCGTACGACGCACTCGGCGAGATAACGGGCAAGACCGCAACGCAAGACGTCGTGAACAGTATCTTTTCAAGATTCTGCGTCGGAAAGTAAACCGCAATCGCAAAACGAAAAAACAAAAACGAACGAAACAAATAAGAAAGCAATTATATAAACAGTATAAAGTTATATAAAATTTATATAAACGATATATACGCAAAGATTAGAATTAAAGATACGGACAGTAAACCGATATGGAAAAGTTTGACGTTATCGTCATAGGCGGCGGACACGCGGGTGTGGAAGCCGCGCTTGCAAGCGCAAGACTCAATAAAAAAACGCTGATGTTGTGCCTCGATTACGGCACGGTTTCTTTTATGCCTTGCAATCCTGCAATCGGCGGCACGGCAAAGGGGCATCTCGTCAAAGAGGTGGACGCGCTCGGCGGACAAATGGGACTTTCGGCGGACAAAGCACTTTTGCAAATCAAGACGCTCAATTCGGCAAAAGGTCCTGCCGTATTTTCCCTTCGCGGACAAGAGGATAAGGCTCTGTATCACGAGATTATGCTCGACGTGGTGAAAAACACCGACAATCTCACCGTCCTCGACAAAGAGGCGAGCGAGATTTTTTGCAAAGACGGCAAGGTTGAGGGCGTTGCCACGACGGACGGCGAAAAGTACGAATGCAAAGCCGTTGTGCTTGCAACGGGCGTGTATCTCAACGGCGCGATAATCATAGGCGATTACGTCAAAAAGAGCGGCCCGAGCGGATTCCGCGCGGCAAATCGCCTCACCGACAGCCTTGTGAAACTCGGCGTGCCTATGCGCAGATTCAAGACGGGAACGCCCGCGAGAATATATCGCGACAGTATAGACTTTTCCAAAATGGAAATTCAACTCGGCGACGACAGCGACAGATTTTCCTTTATGTCGCCGCACTCGACGTTTGTCGAAGAACCTTGTTATCTCACATACACCAACGCGCAAACGCACAAAATCATACTCGACAATATAGATAGAAGTCCGCTTTACAACGGCACGATTTTGTCCGTCGGCCCTCGCTATTGTCCGTCCATAGAAACCAAAGTTATGCGCTTCAAGGACAAGGAACGCCACCAGATTTTTGTCGAACCCGAGGGCGCAAACAGCGAAGAAATGTATATACAAGGTATGTCAACGTCTTTGCCGCACGACGTGCAAGAACAGATGTATCGCACTTTGCCCGGTCTTGAAAATTGCAGATTCGCAAAGTACGGATATGCAATAGAATACGATTGCCTCGACCCGCTCGGAATGTATCCGTCCCTTGAAAACAAAGCCGTCGAAGGTTTGTTCTCGGCAGGGCAAATGAACGGAAGCAGCGGATACGAAGAAGCGGCGGCGCAAGGACTTATCGCAGGAATAAACGCTGCGCGCAAGGTTGACGGAAAAGAGCCGCTCGTTCTCGGTCGCGACGAGGCGTATATAGGCGTGCTTATCGACGACCTCGTAACCAAAGGCACGAACGAACCGTACCGAATGATGACGGCGCGCGCCGAACATAGAATTATGCTTCGCCAAGACAACGCAGATATGCGCCTTACGCCCATAGGCAGAGAAATAGCACTTGTGGACGACAACCGCTACGCTCGCTATCTCGAGAAGAAAGAGATGATACAAAACGTGCTTGCTATGTCGCAAAAGACTATGCCGAGAGAAGAGGTTGACGAACTTTTTGCGACTCTCGGTGAGGAAACCCCGCAAAAAACGCCCACGCTCGGCGAGATTTGCAGGCGACCAGCCGTATCTTATGCGGACGTAAGACGATTTATCGATTTTCCGTGCGACGACGAAGCGTTGTCGGCGGCGGTTGTAGAGTTGAAATACGAGGGCTATCTCAAAAAAGAGCAAGCCGCCGTGAACGAACAAAAGCGACTCGAAAACAAACTTATCCCCAAAGACTTCGATTATGAGTCCATAAAAGCGTTGCGTATCGAGGCAAGACAAAAATTGTCCGAAATACGCCCCCTCAACCTCGGTCAAGCCTCGCGCATATCCGGCGTATCGCCTGCCGACGTTGCCGTTCTGATAGTCGCTTTGCGCTAAAAGAAAACGATTCGATTTATGCTCGCTTGTTTTTGCACGCAAGTTTTTCTTTTTCTGCGGCAAAATTTTTAGAAAAAGTTTCTCTTTTTGCGATTAACCGCGTTAGAATCACGAAATTTTAATGATTCTTTAAGCATTTTTCTCGCCGAAAACAAAATACCCGTTTAGAATGCCGATTTTGCAAAAATCAACATTCTAACGCAAATCCGCAAGCCTTATTTTTGTGCCGTTTTGGCACGTAATCCGCAAAATAATTTACAAATCTTGTATTTGCAATGAATTTTATTTTGCACTTTTGTTAGGAATTTTGTAAAAAAATCAAAAAAATTTAAAAAAATTTACAAAAACCCCTTGACGAACTGTTTTTTCGGTGCTAATATGTCAATGTAATCAAGAGACAAACGGATTACAAATCAAACAGCTCATAATTTTCCCCCTTATCATAGCAAGCGGCTTTGGGTGTTCACCCGAGGTCGTTTGCGCTTTTATAGCGCCAAACAGCGAATAACTGCGTCAGGCACGGCTTGCCTCAAAATCGTGTACGCTAATGTACACTGGGTTTTGATTCAAGCCGTGCCTTTCTTGTTCTTCATCTGTTTGGCACTATAAAAGCATTTGATTAGTAAATTAGGGTTGTCAAAATTAGGGCGTTTTCGCGTCATTCATCTCACTTATGCCATAAAAGTATTAATAATAAAAAAAGCGTACGCAATGTACGCTGGGTTTTGGTCTATGAACGCACTTCCTTGTCATTCATCTTTTTGACGGGCTTATAATTTATATTGTGCGTGTAATTTTGAGTTTTGATTCAAGTCGTGCCTTTCTTGTTCTTCATCTGTTTGGCACCATAAAAGTATTTGAAATAAAAAAGCGTACACAATGTACGCCGGGTGTTTTTTTATTCGCTAATCATTATCGAAAATTTGTTTTATGCCGGTGAAGATGGCGTGGGGCGAGGATGAAAAACATTCGTAGGTTATGCGGATGTACGGTTCTGTGCCGCTGGGGCGGACTATCAGTCTTCCGGATTTTGCGTACATTGCGTTTGCTTCGGCTATTTTTTCTTGGAACTCGTCACTTGCAAGCGTTTCTTTCGGGTTGTCGGTTTTGACGTTCAGTTCGAGCATTGGATAGGGTGTAAACTTCGGCAGACTTCCGACGGTGCGTTTCACTTCGAGCAGAGTGAGGGCGGTGACGAGTCCGTCGCCCGTGTTGGTTCTGTCAAGCATAATTATATGCCCGCTCTTTTCGCCGCCCAAAAGACAACCGTTTGCGTTGAGTGCGTCGAGTACGTTTTTGTCGCCGACGTCCGTGCGAATGAGCGCGATATTCTGATAGGCAAGTTCGCGTTGAAGTTTCGTGTTCGACAAAACCGTGCCGACGATAAAGCGTTTTTTGAGTTTTCCTTGCAAGCGGTAGAGGGTGGACAAGGCGAGAAGCATAGCGTCGCCGTCGTAAACTTTGCCGCCGACGACCGCAATAACTCTGTCGCCGTCGCCGTCGAAAGCAAAACCTATTTCGCCTTTTTCCACTCTTTGCGCAAATTTCGCAATATGCGTCGAGCCGCAATCGACGTTGACTTTTTCGCCGTCGCGAACGTTATGTTCTGCGCAAACGACTGCGCCGAGGGACAAGAATATCGCGGGGGCGAGCGTTGCAAAACAACCGTACGCGCAATCGAGGCGCACCTTTACGCCGTCGAAACGAGGGAACATAGATTTGACGTGTTTCGCGTACAAAAATTCCGCGCCGTCTACTATTCTTATTCTGTGATTTTGCCGGGAAATCGTGATGTACAATTCGCTTAATTGCTCGTCTTCCGTCAATGCATCGGCGCATACGTCCACGAGCGATACGGGCGGCGTAGGATTATCTCTTATTTTGCAGAGTTTATCGTCGAGTGCAAGTTCCTCTTCTTTTGACAGTTTTCGTCCGTTTTTTCCGAACACTTTAAGTCCGTTAAATTCGGGGGCGTTGTGAGAGGCGGTTATCATAACCGCATAATCCGCTTTCTGAGTTTGAGCGGTGTAGGCAAGCGCGGGGGTTGGCAAAACGCCCGCAAGCCAAATTTGAGCCGTGCCTTCGAGCAAGCCTTTGCACAACTGTTTTTCTATGTCTTTCGAGTGCGCTCTCACGTCGCGCGCGACGATAACTTTCGCGCCCGATTGCGAAAGTGCTTTCCCCAAAAGGAAAGGAATCCGATTGCTTAAAAGAAAATCTGCTTTTTGTCTTATGCCGTCCGTACCAAAGTATTGCATAGTATTCAGTATATGAAAATGCTTTCGTTACGGATAAGAACAAAAGGTAAAAAAAGCGGTTTTTTTGGCAAAAAACCGCAATAAAAAATCTATTGAAATTCAGAAAATCACGCCAAAGATTTTATTATATCGTCGGCGGCGATTGCGCCGTCCGCGCACGCCGTTACGACTTGGCGAAGCGACTTTTCTCTTACGTCGCCGACTGCGTATACGCCGTGTATATTCGTTCGCATAACGTCGTTTGTGACGATATATCCCGAAGATGTTTTTTCGACGTTTTCAAAGAGTTGCGAGTTGGGAATCTCGCCGATTGCAACGAACACGCCGTCGACCAAAAGCGGCGTTAAAGTGTCGTTTTTGACATTTTTAAGTGTCACTTGTGCGATTTTATCTTCGCCCGACAAACTTTCTACAACGCTGTCCCAAATTATCGAAACGCCGCTTTTTTCAAGTCTGTCGCAAAGGATTTTGTCTGCGCGAAGCGCATTGCGCCTATGCACGAGATACACTTTTTTTGCAAGTTTTTCAAGGTAGAGGGCGTCTTCCGCCGCCGTGTTTCCGCCGCCTATCACGGCAACCGTTTTGCCTTTGAAAAACGCGCCGTCGCAAGTTGCGCAATAACTCACGCCTTTGCCGATAAATTCGTTTTCGTTTTCAACGCCTAAGTTTCTCGCGCTCGCGCCGCTTGCGATAATCACGGTTTTGCCCTCTATTTCCGTGCCGCTTGCAAGCGTGACTTTTTTGACTTCGCCGACAAGGCTTATTTGCAAAATCGTATCGAAAACGAAATCCGCGCCGAAAGTCGTGCATTGATTCATCATCGCATAGCAAAGGTCGAATCCGCTCGTCGAGGGTATGCCGGGGTAGTTTTGAATGTCTGCGGCGGTCTGCGCTTGTCCGCCTACGCTTTGTTTTTCGATTATAACGGTTTTAAGTCCGCCGCGGCGGGCGTATATTCCTGCCGAGAGTCCTGCAGGACCTGCGCCGATTATGATTGTGTCGTACATAGTTTCACCTCGAAAAGTATTATATAATGCTTGCCTCGAACAGTCAATCACGGGTTGCTCGGATTGCTAAAAATCGGGCTTTTGACCTTGCGCGCGCACAAACGCGCAAAATTTACTTTACAAATAAGTTTTTGACTTATATAATTATTAAACATAATGAGGTGGCTTATGCAAAACATTGACATTTCCGAAATTTTGAAAAACGGCGCGGCGTATCAAGGCAAGCACGTTACGGTGGCAGGCTGGGTTCGCACGGCGCGCGACAGCAAAACCATGGCGTTTTTGGCACTCAACGACGGTACGTCGCTCAAACACTTGCAAGTCGTCATAGACAAAACCAAATTTGACCCAAACGCACTTTCCGCGGTTATGAAAAACGGCGCATCCGTCGTATGCGACGGCGAAGTGGTTGCCGCTATGAAAGAAGGCGAGTTTGAAATCAATGCGGATAACGTGGAACTTTTGGGCGATTGCCCCGCGGATTATCCCCTTCAAAAGAAGTATCACACGATGGAATTTTTGCGTACCATTCCGCATTTGCGTCCGAGAACCAACACGATGAACGCAATGCTTCGCGTGCGCTCTAAACTCAGTTTCGCAATCCATCGCTTCTTCCAAGAAAACGGCTACACCTACGTTCACACCCCGATTATCACGGGCAGCGACTGCGAGGGTGCCGGCGAGATTTTCAGAGTGACCACTCAAAGTTATAACGACGCAAAACTCGCAAAGGACGAGGCGGAATACATCGCAAACGACTTCTTCAAGAGAAAAGCGGGGCTCACCGTCAGCGGACAACTCGAAGGCGAAGTCGCGGCAATGGCTATGGGCAAGATTTATACGTTCGGACCTACGTTCAGAGCGGAAAACAGCAACACGCCCCGTCACGCGGCAGAGTTCTGGCAAGTCGAACCCGAAGTTGCGTTTGCAAAACTTCCCGACATCATCGAGATTGCCACGAAGATGATAAAATACATCATCAAAGCGGTGCTTGACGAATGTCCCGACGAAATCGCTTTCTTTGAAAAGGCGTTCGAACCGGGACTTAAAGACAAACTTCAACACGTCGTGGACAGCGACTTTGTGGTGCTCGACTACTCGAAGGCAATCGACATTCTCAAAGAGAGCAAAGTCGAATTTGCATATCCCGTCGAGTGGGGGCTCGACCTTCAAAGCGAACACGAGAGATACATCACCGAAAAGGTGTTCAACAAACCCGTTTTCGTCATCAACTATCCCAAGAAGATAAAATCCTTCTATATGAAGCAAAACGACGACGGGCTCACCGTTGCGGCAACCGACCTTTTGGTGCCGGGCGTCGGCGAAATCATCGGTTGCAGCGAAAGAGAAGCCGATTACGACAAACTCAAACAAGCGATGGTCGAAAGAGGTATGAACCTTGACGACTACACCGGCTATATGGATTTGAGAAAGTACGGAACGGTGCCTCACAGCGGATTCGGACTCGGACTCGAACGTATCCTTATGTACGTCACGGGCATAGGCAACATTCGCGACGTGCAACTCTATTCCAGAACGGCGGGCGATTTGATGGTATAAGCGGCAAAGCCGCAGCGATATCGTTGCTTTCGCAACGGTTAAATTGCGCAAAAAACATCGCATAGGCAACGGCAACACGCAAGTGTGCGTATCGCCGAGAGCCTCGCTCGATTTATTGCGCTACTACCGCGCAGAGAATCTTTGCTATCAAAACAAGACGGACAAGAAATCAAGCCGCAGTTTCGCAAGATTATCTGCTTGGTGAGTGCGTGCTTTGCGCGCAAGCGGAATATTTGAATCTTCCATACGTCATTCAGAGGGAACGAAGTGACCGTAGGAATCAAGCGTAGCGAAATGCGGCGTTGCCGCAGATGAGGATTATTTGAATAATCCGTAACCCAAACTCGGTTTGGATATAATCGATATATAAAAGAAAAATGCACAACATTGTAATTCCGAGCAACTATAAGTCGAAAATGACTATTCGCGAAACCGAAAAAGCAATCAAATTCGTGAAAGATTCCTTTCAGCGCAATCTGATAAAAAACTTCGGTTTTGAAAGAGTGTCCGCACCTCTCTTCGTAAAGAGCGGAACGGGCGTAAACGACGACCTCAACGGCGTAGAACGCGCCGTGCGCTTCGACGTGAAAGAGCAAGACGGCGTAGAGGCGGAAATCGTACACTCGCTGGCAAAGTGGAAGCGTATTGCGTTGAAGCGTTACGGATTCAGAAGCGGCGAGGGGATCTACACGGATATGAACGCAATCCGTCGCGACGACAAATGCGACAACCAACACTCGATATACGTCGATCAGTGGGATTGGGAAATGGTGATAAGCAAGGAACAGCGCAATCCCGATTTTCTCAAAATGATCGTGCAGAGAATCGTGGGCGCGATTTGCGACACTCTCGACGAAACCAAACGAGCGTATCCGTGCATAGATTTGAATCTTAAACGGGAAGTGACGTTCGTCACGACTCAAGAGGCGCTTGATAGGTATCCCGACCTCGATTCGCACGCAAGGGAACGCGCGCTCGCAAAAGAGTACGGAACGGTGTTTCTTATGCAAATCGGCGGCGCGCTTTCAAACGGCAAACCTCACGACGGACGCGCACCCGACTATGACGACTGGGACTTGAACGGCGACATAATCTTTTACGACAGCGTGCTTGACGACAGCTTGGAAATATCCTCGATGGGCATACGCGTGGACTCAGAGAGTATGGTGAAGCAACTCAAAATCGCAGGCTGCGAGCAGAGGCTTCAAAATCAATTCCACAAAGACGTGGTTGCGGGCAATCTTCCTCTCACGGTCGGCGGCGGAATAGGGCAGTCGAGGCTTTGTATGCTGATACTGCAAAAGGCGCACATAGGCGAGGTGCAATCGGGACTTTGGCCCGACGATATGCACGAAAAATGCGAAAAAGCAGGTATAAACCTGTTGTAATAAATAAAAAATCTTTATTCTGAAAGGTGTATATGGAACTCAGAACACATAATTGTGGCGAATTGCGTCAATCAGACGAAGGCAAACACGTCAAACTTTGCGGATGGCTTTCAAGCGTTCGCGATCTTGGCTCAGTCATCTTTTTCGTGTTGCGCGACTACTACGGCTATACGCAAGCGGTGGTGAGCGACGAGGCGAAAAAGGAACAAATCCGCGCAATTCCGCGCGAAAGCACGATAAGCGTCGAGGGTAAAGTCGTCCTTCGCAGCGCACCCAACAAGGATATGCCCACCGGTATGATCGAAATCGAACCCGATACGATCGAGGTGCTCGGCAGATGCTACGAGCAACTTCCTTTCGAAATTGCGACAAGCACGCAGTCGAGAGAAGACGTCCGTCTCAAATATCGTTTCCTCGATTTGAGAAATCCCGACGTCAAAGCGAAAATCGTTTTCCGCTCGAAAGTCGTCAGTTGGCTTCGCAACAAGATGACATCTCTCGGATTCTTGGAAATCGCAACGCCGATTCTTACGTCGTCCTCGCCCGAAGGCGCACGCGACTACATCGTGCCGTCGAGATTGTATCCGGGTCACTTCTACGCGCTTCCGCAAGCACCGCAACAATACAAGCAGTTGCTTATGGCTTCCGGCTTCGATAAATACTTCCAAATCGCGCCTTGTTTCAGAGACGAGGACGCGCGCGCGGACAGAAGTCCCGGCGAGTTCTATCAACTCGACACCGAGATGTGCTTTGCAACTCAAGAGGACGTATTCGCGGTTATGGAAGAAGTTTTGAGCGGCGTGTTCAAAGAGTTTTCGCCCGAGGGATACAAAGTCGACCAAGGTCCGTTCCGTCGCATAACCTACCGCGACGCTATGAGAGATTACGGCTCGGATAAACCCGACCTTCGCAATCCGCTCATAATCAAGGACGTCACCGACATTCTTTGCGAAAAAGCGCCTTTCTTCGAGAAAGGCAAAACTATCAAAGCAATCGCCGTACACGATTTCAAGGAAACGAGAAAGTGGATTGACGCACTCGTTGAAAAATCCAAACAAAACGGCGCAAGCAATATGTACTGGTTCAAACTCGACGAGAAGGGCGAACTCGCAGGCGGTATCGCAAAATTCGTCGGCGAGAGCAAAGACGCGCTCGTTGAACGTTTGGGACTTACGGCAGGCTCGTTCGTCGCAATCCTCGCAGAGGAAAAGGGCGTAGAAAAGCAAGCGGGTTACGTTCGCACCGAACTCGGCAACGGACTCGACCTCATCGAGAAAAATGCGTTCCGCTTCTGCTGGATAGTGGACTTCCCGATGTACGAATACGACGATGACGGCGTTCTCGGTTTCTGCCACAATCCGTTCTCTATGCCGCAAGGCGGCCTCGAAGCACTCAACACCAAAGACCCTCTCGACATCGTGGCGTATCAGTACGACAGCGTCGTCAACGGCGTGGAATTGAGTTCGGGCGCAGTCAGAAATCACGAACCCGCAATTATGGAAAGAGCGTTTGAAATCGTCGGCTACGGCAAAGACGTCATCGAGGAAAAATTCTCTGCTCTTTACAACGCGTTCAAGTTCGGCGCACCGCCGCACGCAGGTATCGCACCCGGCGTCGACCGTATCGTTATGCTTCTTGCAAACGAGCCGAGCATAAGAGAAATCATCACCTTCCCGATGGACAGAAATGCGCGAGATATTCTTATGGGCGCACCCGGAACGGTCACCGAGAAGCAACTCAAAGAAGTGCATATCAAAATCGATTTGCCAAAAGAAGAAAACAAATAAGACATCAAAAGGGACTCGTATCCCCAGGAGAAATATAATGAAAAAGAAACTTTTTAGCGTATTTGCGGCAGTTTTGGTGCTCGTGCTTTGCATCGCGGCACTCGTTGCTTGCAATCCGTACAAAGCGGACTCTATCGGCAGCGGCGATTCTTCCGCTCCTGTTGAATCGAACGGCGGCTACGTCGTAAAACAAGGCAGATTTATCTACTTCATCAACGGCTACGTTGGCGAAAGCGCGGATAACGCATGGGGCGCGGCTACCAAACAAGGTATCGTTCGCGCCGAAGTCAAGGACGACAAGGTCGATCCCGAATCGGCAAAACTCGTCGTTCCCAAGAGCGTGTACAATTCCTCGACCGTAGGCGGCATCGCAATTCACGGCGAGTGGATTTACTATACGTCCGTCAACACCGACAAGGACAAGACAGGCACGGCTTCAACCACCAACACCGACTTTATGCGCACCAAAACCGACGGTTCGGTGACCCAACTCATCGGCACTATCGCAACGCGCTCGTCCAAATATATCTTCACCAAAACCCGCGTGCTTTATTATGTTGACAGCACCATTAGTTATATCGACTTCTCGGGTATGAACGACAAAGCGACCGACAAAGGTAAGGGCGCAGTCAAAGGCACTCTCGTCGAAAACGTCGAAAACGTCGTCTGGTCCTACGATTCCGACACGATTTTCTACGTCCAAAGCGCACCGAGCGAGGATAGTTACAAAAACTACAACAACCTTTGCTCTATCAACGCAGACGGAAGCAACCAAAAGACCCTCGCAACGCAAACCACGTTCACCGACGATCCCCTCAACAACCAACTCGATGTGTTCAAATACAGCCTTGTCAATATGTACGTCGAAGAGGGCGGCGATTGCTCTTTGTATTACACCAAATCCCATACGCTCAACAGTGAAAGCGTGACCGACGGCTTGTTTGTTGCAAAGGCGAGCAATGTCAAGGATAGCGAAAAGAAACTCAACACAATCGCTTCCACGACTCTCGTTCCGCTCGGATATGAGGAAGGCGCACTTGCTTACAACAGCCAAAGCGTATACTGCTGGTACAACGGCATCAACGCCGAAAACCCCGTGCAAGTGACGAGCACTTCTCAAACCATTTGGAAAGTCGATCAAGCAAACGGAATCGTGTATTACACCGCAAGTTCGTCTGCGAGCAGCATTTCAAAGATTTCGTACAAGCAAGCCAACGCAACCGCAACCGTCGTTATGGAAGAAGGCATCAAAACCGACTGGCTCGTCCTCGATTTCGTCGGCGATGACTTCTACTTCTTCGCAAGCGATGACGAAAACTATTTACACACGATCAACCTCGTGTCTTTCGACAAAAACGCAGAGGACGCAGAAAGCACGTATATCGGTTGCCCGACCGACAGACTCGACGAGAAAGACGCTTAATTCTGCGAATTAAGCGTCCTCAAACAATAAATCAATGACCAAAACCATTTTTATTACGGGTGGAAGTCGGGGAATAGGCGAAGCGGTCGTACGCTTGGCGGCGGGAAATTACAACGTCGCTTTTACCTACAATTCCTCAAAAGAGAAAGCGCTTTCTTTGCAGAATGCGCTTAATTCTCGTTTTGGCGGCGTCCTTGCAATCGAGTGCGACGTCACAAATCCCGACAGCGTCGCAACAGCCGTCGAAACCGCAAAAAAACGTTTTGGCAAAATCGATATTCTCGTCAACAACGCAGGCATCGCAAAGAGCGGTCTTTTGATCGATACGTCGCTTGACGACTTCAAGCGCATATTCGACGTCAACGTCAACGGCACGTTCAACGTCACCAAAGCCGTTCTTCCCGATATGCTTTCGTGCGGTCAAGGCTCGATTGTCAACCTATCGTCCGTCTGGGGCGAGAAGGGCGCAAGTATGGAAGTTTCCTATTCTGCATCTAAAGCCGCCATCATCGGCTTCACCAAAGCCCTCGCCAAAGAGGTTGCCCCAATGGGGGTCCTCGTCAACGCCGTCGCACCCGGCGCAGTCGACACCGATATGATGTCCGTCTACACCTCGCTCGAAAAAGAGGAACTCTGCCGCGACAGCATACCTCTCGGCAGACTCGCCACCCCGTCCGAAATTGCCAAAGCGATACTTTATTTGGCGGAAAGCGGGTATTGTGTTGGTAGCATTCTTTCCATCACCGCCGGACTGTAAAACCGCGCTAAATCGCGCCTAATTTTGTCAGCGCCCCTTGTCTGTCAACTCATTTACGCATAGTAAATTAGGGTTGCCATTCAAGGGGTGCTTTCGCATTATGCATCGATTTATCGCGGTTTTATGTAAGAGGGTTTTTTCACCCGTCACGTACGATTTGTACGCTAGGCGGGCTCGCAAAAGCGCGTTTCCTTGTTCTTCGTCTCAATATCGCGCTTCAAAGCATATCGATTTATTAAGGCTTCGCCTTCCTCAATTATTAATTATTCATTGTTAATTATTAATTCTTTCAAATAAAACCTTATTCTTATATGTATATTAAATATAACATAATAACGCGCGCGTATTGCGAAAAGGGTATTTTCGTGGTACAATCGAATTTGAATCAATAGATACGTTTGAGGGTTTATGTCCGCAAAAAAGATGACAATCGTGCTTATATGTTGCTTGCTCGTCGTGCTCGGCACGGCGGTTTGTGCGTTGCTCGAATTGTATCCGCAAGATGTTTTGGTTGCGGCGGCAGAGGATAAGGCGTTGCCGTCGTTCGTTATAGCAACCGCAGACGGCGAAAACTGGACGCTTTCTTTCAACTCTCAAAACGTTGACGGCGCAGAGTGCCGAGGCGCGTTTATAGAGGCAAACAACCATAATTGCGTTGCGTTCAAAATGTACGAGGCAATCAAAACGTGTTTGCGTGAATCGGGCGCGGACGTTCCCGACAAGGACGATTTTACCATTGCAAATTATTGCGATATATCTTTCAAACTTCCCGACATCGTTTCTTCCGTCGAGCAAAACACGGCGGAATACGGCTCGCAAGGCGTGTTTTTCGGCGCAAGAATTTTGCAGATAATATCCTCGCCGAGCGTTGCTTTCGAGTATAAAAAAGAGGGCGACGAATGGCAAAGAGCGTATGCCGACTACACTGCGGGCGGCTATTTGTTCGGCAGAGGCGTTGACGCGGGCGAATACCAAGTGCGCCTTGTGGCAACCGAGAAGATAAGATACGAGGTCAACAAGCAACTCGTTCCGTTTGAATACGAGTCCGTAAGATACGGACAGACATTTGCTTGCACCATAGAAAAAACGGAACTCTCGGCGCAAAAGCAGCCGAAAAAGAGTTTCGTATACGGCGCAAGTTTGTCTGATATGGCAAACTCGCTCGAATCGACGGATTTTTGCGACGCGAACGTGCAGGGCAGATTCGTGCCGAGCGCGGCGCAAACCGACGAAGCGTTGGCGAGCGTTGCCGATATAAATTCCGCATATTTGGGCGTTAAAGACGGCGGTCACGTCGTATATTTCGATTTTATTCCCGACTCGGACAACTATAAGCCGCTCGAACAAATTGCGGTGCAAATCAACGTAAGTCCTCGCACGCTTTACGTTCGCATACGCGACGCGTATTCGCTCGCGGGCGAGGCGTTTGTGATTCCGAAATATCAAATAGTATCCGCGCTCGTAGGCAGCGATACCGAAGCCGACCTCGGCGTAAGTTTCGAGTACGAAGCGGACAAAGACGTGCCGAGTATGTCGTATCGCTCGTATATTGCGTTTTCAAATCCGAACTACACGCCCGATTGCCACAGTTACGAAAGCCAGTTCGCAAATTACGGCAGATATTTCGTGTACGCAAAGCAAGTGGAAGTCGTTGCCGACGATGGACAGATTTTCTACGCGTTTTTCGGAAGCGGTCTTATGGACGTAATCGTAAAGGCGAGCAGAGTCGAGGTTGAAAACAAGTACGGCAGACCTATATATGCTGCGTACAAATTTGAATTTTCGGACGGCGACGGAAACGACGTTACGCCCGAGGAAGCCTTTTCGATAACGTGGAAAAACACGCCCGAAATCGTCGAATATTTTACGGTTTACGGCAAGGACGAACTTCTCGATATAAGCGAAAAAGGCATGGTATTGTCAAAGCAATACAACGTGATTTGTTTCATAGAGGGTAACAGTATGGCAAAGGCGTTTACGCCTGCAAATATCGCGCTCGCCACAATCTGCGGCGTGCTTGCGTTGGCCGTCGTCGCTCTTTGCGTGGCGTGGAAAAAGCAAAAGAGGTATTTGGTATGACGTACGGTTTGATATGTGCAACGTTCAATCTCACAAACTTCCTCTTTGCGTTTTTGCTTGCGCTTACGGGTATGCTTTGCGTTGTCGTGATCGTTATGTCGCTTATGCTTTACACGAGGCATAGAGCGGACGTTAAACGACTCGAAAAGTACGTTTATGCAAAGGAAACGTGGACAAAAACATCCGATTGTGCAAATAACGCCGAAAATAAGAAGGTCAAAAAGACGGCAAAAAACGCCGATGACAACGGGCAAAAGAAACTTCGTCACGGCAAAAAGAACAAGCGGAACGCGGCAAATAACGAGGATGGAAAATGAGAGACAGAATAAAAAAATCCATTCTTCTTATTGCAATCGGCATTGTCGTAAATATTGCGCTCGCGGCGATAAAGATGTACGTCGGGCTTGCCTCGAACAGCCTTTGCATTATGCTCGACGCGATGAATAGTTTTCTCGACACGCTCACTTGCATAGTCACGCTAATCGTGTTTATCGTGCTTCTTTTGCCTAAGGGTGAAAACGCGCCGTACGGCTACGGCAGAGGGGAATACCTAGCGGGCTTTATCGTCGCTGTCGTATCGGTCGTTATGGGCGGATTGTTCTTCGTCCGCTCGCTCAATCGTATGGCTATGCCCGAACCCGTTTATTACGGCTGGCAGAGCATTGTGCTTATCAGTGTTTGTCTGCCCATAAAACTCGGCATCGGTCTTGCGTATATGTTCGCAAACAAAAAGATTCGCTCGCAAGCGGTGCGTGCGCTTATGCTCGACAGTTTCCTCGATATGGGCATAACCGCAACAAGCCTCGTCGCGTTTGCGATTACGGCAAGGGTTGACTATGCGGTGGACGCAATCGTCGGCATCGTAATGAGCGTGGTGATTATCGCCGTCGGCATAAAAATGGTCGTTGAAAACGTGCGCGCTATCGTCGTGGGCGACGGCGCAAAAGACGAGATTGCGGCAATCGAGGACGCGTGCAAATCCCAAAACGCAACCCTCGTCAAAACCGAACTGCACGATTATGGCTACGGCGCGAAAGTGGGCAACGCGTTCGTTGGCGCAAGCGAGAATACGGACTTTGCGGCTATGAGCGCAGAGGTTAAGGAAAAAACCAACGCAAGCGTTACGTTTATCGCTATATCCGCCGATAAAGAGAACGAAAACGGCAATCGATTCGAGAATAAAAACGACGACAAAAACGGCAATCGTGCCGATAATCAATACAAGAATAAAAACGAAAATACGGATGGCGAGGGCGGAAACGCAACCGAAAACGAGGGTGAATCAGAACATCCTTCTATTGAAAATAACGAAAAATAATATATAATATCCATATGGTGTAGCAACAAGGAGGAACTTATGAGCGACGAAATCAAAAATGCGGATATTCCGCAAGAGGAATCGCAACAAGGCGTAAACGGTCTTGAAGAAAACGCCGAAAAAGAGGGCATACTCAAAGACCTCGACGGCAAAAAGGCAAACAAGGGCAAAAAAGAGAAAAAACAACTCACGCCCGAACAAAAGAAAAGAAAAACCGCAAAAGCCTTGATTATCACGGGTTGCGTAGTGCTTGCAATCGTCATCTTTTTCAGCGGTTGCGCCATTGCCTCGACCGTCAATACCAACGCGCACCTTTCGCTTGCTTCGAGTTTTGAAAAGGTGGAATACACCGAACATACGCAACTCGTTCCGACTTTCGACAACGAACTCGGACACTGGACGTTTGAAAAAGAGGCGGACAGAGATTTCAAAGTGTTGCAATTCACCGACGTACATATCGGCGGCGGCGCGTTTTCGGGCACGAAAGACAACTGGGCTATGAGCGCGGTTGCAACGATGATTCGTCAATCTCAACCCGACCTCGTTGTCGTAACGGGCGATATTGCGTATCCCGTTCCCTTCCAAGCGGGTACGTTCAACAATCTCAACGCAACCAAAATATTTGCGAATATGATGGAAAATCTCGGCGTGTACTGGACATTTGCGTTCGGCAATCACGACACCGAGATATACAGCCTTTACACCCGTGACCAAATCTGCGACTACTACGCAAACGCAGGTTTCAAATATTGCCTTTTCAGAGCAGGTTTCTGCGACGAGAAAGACGTGATAAGCAAAACGTCGAGAGGCTTCGGCAACGACGTCATTGTGGTCAAGAATCCGAGCGGCTCTGAAAATCCCATCAACCAAGCGCTCGTCACGCTCGACAGCCACAGTTACACCGACGGCGACTATTTCGGTATGGCGTGGAAATACGACAATATCCATCAATGCCAAATCGACTGGTACGCAACCGAGATGGACAAACTCAAAGCAATCAACAACAACGTCGAAGTCAACAACCTCGTGTTCTTCCACATTCCGCTCACCGAGTACCGCGACGCGTGGGCAAACGTCATCGAATCGGGCAAATCCAAAGACGAATTGACCCGCGGGACCATTCTCGCTTCCGATAAAGGCACAACCGAGTTTATTTACGGAACGATGGGCGAATCCGACAAGAAGAAAAACGGCGTTCGCACCTACGGCGTATTCTGCGGCAGCAGCACCGACACGCTTTTTGAAACGGGGCTTACGCACGGTATGCAAGGCGTTTTCTGCGGACACGACCATTACAACAACTTTTCCGTAAACTACACGCCGACAGGAGCGTCTCGATCCATTCGTCTCACTTACGGTATGTCCATCGACTATATTGCCTACCCCGGCATTTACAGAGAACATTCTCAACGTGGCACGACCGTCATATCCATTAAGTCGGACAGCACGTTCGAGTGCGTAGCGAAGAATTATTATGCGGACTTTACCGGTGCAAACGACTACGTCGCCAACCATTAAGACCTCGCTAAATCGCGACTAATTTTGTCAGGCACGGCTTGCCTCAAAATCGTGTACGTCTATGTACACTGGGTTTTGATTCAAGCCGTGCCTTTCGCATTATTCATCGATTTAGCGAGGCCTTAATTATAACTTAATTATAATTCGGGTGCGGGTGTCCCGCCATCAATTATTAATTATTCATTATTCATTATTAATTAACTCTCAATGCTCTTTCAACAGTATATCGCCCGATTTCAAGTTCAACGGGCAAGCAAAAGAATAAGAGTGTTGGACGAGTTTTGCGTCGTCGGTGAGAGTGTTGTCCGACGTGTGCGTGATTGCGCCGAGTGTGAACGATTTACCGTCGTTTTGGTCGGGAGATAAGACGAAAAGGGTTTCGCTCGATTTGAAGCGATTGCGCATTTCAACCGTGACTATGCCGTTTTCGACGTTTTGCACGACGGCAGTGAAGATATATTTTTCGGGGGATTGCCCCTCGTCAAGACATACGGTGTCGAGGTTGTTGCCTTCGAAGTATGCGTCGGTGTAGGTGCGGTGCGCAACGGTTTCGAGGTCGGCGTTGTATTTTGCCGCGTTCTCGATTTTTCCCGTTTGCAAATACTCGTCGATTGCGTGGCGATATGCGTTTGCGACGGTTGCGACGTAAAACTCGCTTTTCATTCTGCCTTCCACTTTCAGCGATACGATTCCGCATTCGGCAAGAGAGGGGATATGTGCGAGCAATCTTAAGTCGCGGCTGTTCATAAAATACGTTCCTCTTTCGTCTTGCTCTATATCGAGGGGCTTTGCGGCGTGGCGTTCGGTTTCGGTTATGCGATATCCCCATCTGCACGGCTGAATACACGCGCCTCTGTTTGCGCTACGTCCCGAAAAGTATGTGGACAACAGGCAGCGACCGCTGTAAGACATACACATTGCGCCGTGTACGAACGCTTCGAGTTCCATATCTGGCACTGCCTCGTGAATTTGTTTGATTTCTTCGAGCCCGAGTTCTCTTGCAAGCACCACTCGTTTTACGCCCATACTTTGCCAGAATTTGACGGCGAGCAGGTTGGTGGTGTTTGCCTGCGTGGACAAATGAATCGTCAGCGACGGCGCGACTTCTTTGCACAGCGTGACAAGACCTACGTCGCTTATAAGCACCGCGTCAACGTTTGCGGACTGCAAAAACTTGAAGTATTCTTTGAGAGGCTCTAGGTCTGCGTTTCTTGCGAATATGTTTGCCGTGACGTACACTTTTTTGTTGAGAGCGTGAGCAAATTCCACGCCTTCGACGATTTCCTCGTTTGAAAAATTGTCCGCAAAAGCGCGCAACGAAAATGCCTTTCCGCCTATATATACGGCGTCCGCGCCGAAGTGAAAAGCGGTTTTAAGTTTTTTGAGGTTGCCCGCCGGCATTAGAAGTTCAAGCATAACGTTTCCTTTTCTATATCGCCCGAAAGGGTGGTGCGTTTACGAGCATTGTTTTTTGCAAAAAATGCAAATAAAAGCCTTTATCAACACAAATCGGCATTATAAAATGCCGATTCGGTGAATTGCGTATTGATTTAGATTAGTCCGTGATGATGGGGATTTTTGCAAGATACACGATGTCGTCACGATTTGCCGCGTCGCCCTCTGCAAGCACAAACGCTTTCTTGTAGATGATTCCGCCTGCAAGATTGACGATTTGTTCCAGCCCTCTAAGGCTTCCGCCCGTGGACACGACGTCGTCGACGATTGCGACCTTTTTGCCTTTGATGAGGTCTGCGTCGTGCTTTGACAAATAGAGCGTTTGCTCGTTGCCCGTCGTGATGGATTTCACGCTCGTTTGTATGCCGTCTTGCATATAGAGTTTTTTGGATTTTCTGCAAACGGCGTAATATCTTTGCCCGAGTTCGCGCGCAACGACATGGCTTAGTTGCAAGCCTTTGGATTCCGCCGTAATGACGACTTCGCAATCGGTGAGCAGTTTGGCAAGTTCCTTTCCGCAATGCTCGGTCAACGCCGAATCGCCGTGAAGATTGAAGAAGCAAATGCTGATTCCGTTGGGAAGCGGAAGCACGGGAAGGTCGGCTTTGAAGCCTTTGATGTCAACTGTGTAAATTCTGTCCATGATATCCTCGTTTTTGCAAAAGAGTAGTTGCCGCCGACAACTCGTATATTATAAGGTATGCGAGGGCATTTTTCAAGACAAAAAGATATTTTTTTTCAACTTCTTTCTATTTGAAATCAGTTGCTTTTTTCGTCGTTTTTTTCTTCGGATTCGGCTTCTTTTTCTTCGGCTTCTTCTGCTTTATTGTAGTCGATAAGTTTCACTTTGTTTTCGTTCTTGTCGAGCACGTATGTGTTGTCGAGTTGCGCACGAAGATCGCCGACTACGCTTTGGACGTATTCTTTGCGAAGTTTTGCTTGCTCTTCCTTTTCTTCATCGGTCAAGCCGACGGTTTTGGATTTTTTTGCCAATTCGTTGATTCTTTTAATGTCGATCATGTTTTTATACCTCGTTATTAGTATTCCAGTTTATCGGCGTTTCGCCGTGTTTTTTGAGAAAATCGTTACATTTCGAGAAGTGCCTGCACCCGAAAAAACCTGCGTACGCCGACAGCGGCGATGGGTGCGGACATTCGAGCACGAGATGTTGCGGATTGGTTATCAACGCCTTTTTCGAGCGCGCGTTTCCGCCCCACAGCATAAACACGATAGGCTCTTTTCTCGCGTTGAGCTTCTTTATTATGCTGTCCGTCAGCACTTCCCAGCCTTGTCCTCTGTGCGAGTTGGGTTGACCCTCGCGCACCGTAAGCACGGTGTTGAGCAAAAGCACGCCTTGCTTTGCCCAGTTCACGAGATACGGCGACGTGTTCTTTACGCCGACGTCCGTTTCGATTTCCTTGAATATATTTACGAGCGAGGGCGGTGCGGGCACGTTCGGTTTCACCGAGAAGCACATACCGTGCGCCTGTCCCGCGCCGTGATAGGGGTCTTGCCCCAAAATCACGACCTTCACCTTTTCGTACGGCGTGTATTTGAGCGCGTTGAAAATGTCGTGCATATCCGGATATATCACGTGCGTGCGATATTCCGTCGCAAGGAATTTGTGTAAATTCCGGTAATTTTCGCTTTCAAAATCTTCTTTGAGAACGTCGTCCCAACTGTTTCCTATATGTACCATATCCATATTATACCACAATTTTTTGCGCTTGCAAGGTATATAAGTCAATGAATTTTGCCATACTACCATTAGTCCGCAAGGATAAAAAAATCGAGGCTCAAAGCCTAAAAAGGAGAAATTTTATGGCAAAATCCGAAACCAAACAAACCAAACGCAGCGGCGCGTGCCATTGCGACGAACCGAAAACGAGCAAAACAACGAAATCTCGCGCTAAAAATAGCGGCGGAAAAGAGATGGTCGATTGCAAGTAAAAATTCGCCATTGAGCGAATAACTGCGGCAGAGGCATCCGCCTGTCAACTCATTTACGCTTTGTAAATTAGGGTTGCCATTCGGATGCCTCTTTCTTGTTCTTCATCTCGATGGTAAGTTTTTACAACTTATACGTTAGGGTTGCCATTCGGATGCCTCTTTCTTGTTCTTCATCTCAATGGCAAATTTTTACGGTCTTCACGTTAGGGTTGCCGAACAAGGGGTTTTTCCTTGTCCTTCATCTAAATATCGAAGTTTTTAACCGTTCTTAAAACCTAATGTGCGACACAATTTTGTTCTTAAAATAAGCAAAGCGATAGAGATATAACGTAAAAGACATGGAAAAGCCGTGCCTTTTTTGTACAAGTTTTTATTGTTTGTAAATTATTCTTCGTCTTTCAGAGAGTCGATTTCGGCGGTGGATTGACGCTCGCCGATTTTCATATCTTCGAGGGCGTAGGTGCGCACGTCGAAACTGCCGTCTTTCAGCATAACCTTTACGCGGGCGGTTTGCTTTATCAAATCGTTGGATTCAACCGTGCCTTCGCCGTCCGGCGTTTTGACCTTGCTTCCCACTTTCGGCATAAGTTTGTACGTTTCGGTGTAGTACGCGTTTTCGTATTTTAGGCAGCACATCAATCTTCCGCACACGCCGCTTATCTTTTGCGGATTGAGGCTCAATCCTTGCACTTTTGCCATCTTTATGGACACTTTTTCAAAGTCGGGAAGATGGGTGGTGCAGCAGCAGGGGCGGCCGCAGGGCGCGAGTGCGCCGCGCATTTTGGTGTCGTCGCGCTCGTATATCTGACGAAGTTCGATGCGGACTTTGAATATGGACGCAAGCACGCGCACGAGTTCTCTGAAATCCACTCTGCCTTCGGCGGTGAAGTAGAATATGAGTTTTGTGCGGTCGAAAGTATATTCGGCGTCCACGAGTTTCATATTTATGTTCATTTCCGCCACTTTTTCGCGGATGACTTTGAGGGCGTGTTCTTTGTCTTGATTGTTCTTTTCAAGGCGTTTCAAGTCCTCGTCAGTCGCCTTACGGACTACGGGTTTGAGCGGTTGCACGATTTCGCTGTCGTCAACTTCCTTGTTTGCGATGGTGCAGGTTGCGTATTCCGGTCCGCGCGCCGTTTCGACGATAACGCCGTCGTTTTCCTCAAAGGTCAAACCTTTGGGGTCGAAATAATACACCTTGTTGGTGTTTTTGAATTTTATGCCTACGATTATTGCCATTTATGTTTTGCCTCCAACATTGAAAAGAGCAAGTCGTCCACGGTTGCCGTGACGTTGACGTTGAGCGAGAGTTTGCGTCTTGCGACGTTTATCTTGAAAAGAATTTCCGCAAGAGCGCGCTCAGAATAACGTCCGCTCAAATTTATTATGTCCGATGATAAGTGTTTGGACAACATCAGATTTTGATTTTGTTTGCACACGAGCATATCGCGAAGGATTATGCTCAAAATGTCCAAAAGTCCGTTCAAATCAGACTCGCTCGTCACGATTCCGTCCACTCTTACGACGTCCGAACTGCGCGCGAGGTTGGTGAGAACGTAAATCGCGCACTTGTAAAGGTCGGCGTACTTGGGCGAAAGGGCGATTTTGCGCGCTTTGCCGAGTTGACCTTCGCTGCACGCCGCCGCAACGGCGCAAGTGCTTTCGTCTATGCCGAGCGAGATAAGCGCGTTGTACACGACGTCCTCGTCGAACACGTCCATAGCAATCGTTCTCGCACGCGATTTTATGGTGTCGAGGACGCTCGCTTCGTTTGCCACGCCCAGAAAAATCGTAACGTCTTTGGGCGGTTCTTCGAGAGTTTTGAGAAGTTTGTTTTGCGCTTGCGCGTTCATTTGGTCCGCGCGGTGTATGAAGTAGATTTTGTGTCCCGAAAGCGGTTTGACGGACACGGTGTCGAGCATTTGCTCGATGTCGTCAACCTTGATTTTGTCCTTGGTGGAAAAGACGTGATATATGTCGGGGTGGTTGTTGTGAAGCACCTTTCTGCACTCGGAACATTGAAGGCAGGCGTTGCCGTTTTGACAATAAACGCTTGCCGCTACGAGCGTGAAAAATTCGTCGACGATTTCGTCGTCGGGGGATACGACCATATACGCGTGTCCGAGTCCCGAAGAAAAATCGTTGCGTATGAGTCCGTACGCACGCGAGGCGCGCAAGACTTTTTCAAAGGTGATTTCACTCACTTTATCGCACCTCTTTCTCTAAGCGCCGCTATAATCTTTTGCGACGTCACGTTTTTGTCAAAATCGGGTTTTATGCGCACGAAACGAGGGTCTGAACCTGCCATTTCTGCATTATATCCCGCGTAAACTCTGTCGTGGAAGTCCGCCGATTCGAGTTCGAGTCTGTCGTCGGTTATGCGGAAAGTGCGCCACGCCTCGCTCGGCTTCAAGTCGAGAAAAATCGTGACGTCGGGCAAGAGTCCGTCTATTGCCGGCGCGTTAATTTTCTTTATGAGGTCAGCGCCCAAACCGCGAGCGTAACCTTGATACGCAACGGAACTGTCCACATATCTGTCGCACACCACGAGTTCGCCTCTTTCGAGTGCGGGTTTTATTACCTCGCGCACGAGTTGCGCTCTCGACGATGCGTAAAGATACGCTTCGGTGACGCCCGTCATCTCGTCGTTTTCGGGGTTGAGAATGACTTTGCGGATTTGCTCGCCTATATGGGTGCTGCCCGGCTCGCGCACGTACACGGCGTGCTGGCTTGTGGATTCGAGATATTCTTTGAGAAGCTTGAGTTGCGTGGATTTGCCTACGCCTTCGCAACCTTCGAATGATACGAACATATTGTCCCTCGTTTTCGTTGATTGAGTTATTATATCACGATTGATTCGTTATGTCCAACGTTGCGGCTCAATCCTCGTTTTCATTGTCTTTTTCATCGCGAAGAATGTAGTAATTCTTATCGGCTTTGATTTCTTTGAGCGAACGGTTGTCGTTGCCGTTTGAGTTGAAAGAGGAAAGGTGGGGTGTTATACAATTCGTAAGCGATGTGTTGACGACGTAGTTTTCAGAGTTGTGTCTTGCCCAGATTCTTGCGATTTCGTCTTCGCTCATCGTCAGATAGTTTGCCTGTTCTTTCATTCCCTCGACATCGGAGTCATAGTTGAAAAGTCCCCACGACGAGTGTTTTGCGGCGTGTTTGAAGTTCCATGTTGTGAAGTTCCAACCGAGACCGCAATAGAGTTCTATAACGCCGTTCCACGCTTGCGCTTCCGTTTGCGAGGACTCTTTTCCCGTCGCTTTCACTTTGTCTTTGTGCGAGTCGGGCCATACGTTAAACTCGCCGATAAGGATAGGCACGTTGTATTTTTTGGTCGCCAAATTATTCCATGTAATTTGTTGACCGTAATAGGCCGCATTTGCAACGCCCGAGCTTGCCCAGTTGTAATGATGATATTGATATATCACGTTTTCCCAACCGTACTTTGCGGGGTTGGGCAGGTCGAAAGACGTCCAGCAGGATTCAACGCTTATGATATGGTTTTTGTCGACTTCGCGAATCGCCTTGTAAAGTTCGTCGAAATACTCGTGCGTTCTCGAGGTTGTAGTTTGGTTGCCGTTCTTTTTTATGCCCGGTTCGTTCATAAGGTCGTAAACCGCAACCGTCGGTTCGTTTTTGTAGCGATTTGCAATCGCAATCCAAATTTCTTTTGTCTTTGCGCGGCAAATTTCGCCTGTTTCGTCATCTCCCCAGAGTCTGCCGCCGTCGGGATACGCAATATCGCCGGAGTGGTCGTTGCCGTTTTGTGAGCCGACCGCGCCGTGCATATCGAGTATTGCGTAAAGCGAATACTTTTTGCACATCTCGATTGCCCAGTCGAGGCGCGCGAACTTGCTTTCGTCAACGGCGAGTTCGGCATACGGCGTGCGTTCGTATTTGTCGCCGACTTTTTTTATCGGGTTGGTGAGATTCATATAGGTGAAGGGGATACGCACGCAGTTCAAGCCGAGGTCTTTGATGCGCTTAAAATCGAGTTCGGAGACCCAGTTGTCCTCGTAAACGTCGAGAAGACGATACATACCGTCTTTGCCGAATCTGTTTGCGAGGTCGAGCATCATATCTATCTGACCGTATGTTTTGCCTATGTCCGTAGGTACGAGCCAACTCTCTTGAACCAGCCAGCCGCCGAGATTCGTGCCGTAAAGCCCTATTGCTTTGCCGTTTTCGTCTATAATTTTTGCGCCGTCCGCCTTTACGAACGTAACGACGGTGTCGTCGCCATTGTCGTCGCCATTGTCGTTGCAAGCGACGAGTGCGAACAACGCCGCGAAAATAGCGACTATAAGCAATGCAGAAATAATACGTTTTCTCATAATTTTACCCCTATATGAGTGTGATATATCGATTATATCAATTTTTCAAGCCTTATTCAATAGCAATCGTCGCAAAACTTTCAAAATTGCGAATATTGTGCATATCGCCGAAAAATCGAGCCGCATATACGGCGCAAGAGCGGTTCGAGTTTGCGCTCGCGCTTGACAATGTTCCGTTATGGTATTAAACTAAATATTATTATTTTTTGTAGAGGTAACTCGCGCTTATGGACTATAAGCAAATAGAAAGCAAATGGCAAAAGATTTGGGCGGACACCGGGCTTTACAAGTTCGACCGTTCAAGAGTAGACAAAAAGTATTATTGTCTCGAGATGTTTTCCTATCCTTCGGGGGCGAAACTTCATGCGGGACATTGGTACAACTACGGACCTGCCGACACGTTCGCGCGCTTCAAGCGTATGCAAGGCTACGAGGTTTTCCAACCGATGGGATTCGACGCGTTCGGATTGCCTGCCGAAAACTACGCCATAAAGACGGGCATTCACCCCGAGGAAAGCACGCTTAAAAACATAGCCACGATGGAAAGACAACTCAAGCGTATCGGCGCAATGTACGATTGGGACTACGAAATCAAAACCTGTATGCCCGACTACTACAAGTGGACGCAATGGATGTTCCTTCAACTCTACAAAAAAGGACTCGCATACCGCAAGGAAGCACCCGTAAACTGGTGCCCGTCCTGCAACACCGTGCTTGCCAACGAACAAGCGCAAGGCGGCGTTTGCGAAAGATGCGGAAGTCAGGTCACGCATAAAAATCTCAATCAATGGTTCTTCAAAATCACCGCGTACGCCGACGAATTGCTCGATTGTCTCGACAAACTCGATTGGCCCGAAAAGACCAAACTTATGCAAAAGAACTGGATTGGCAGAAGTTACGGCGGCGAAGTCGAATTTCAAGTCAAAGACAGCGACGTCAAATTCAAAGTGTTCACGACGAGAGCGGACACGATATTCGGCGTAACCTACGTCGTTCTCGCGCCCGAAAGTCCGCTCGTGGATTTGGTCGTTAAAGACGAACAAAGGGCGGCGGTCGAAGAATATAAGGAAAAGAGTGCGAAAGCCACCGAAATTGACCGTATGTCATCCACAAGAGAGAAGACGGGCGTACCCACCGGCTCTTACGCAATCAATCCCGTCAACGGCGAAGAAGTGCCTATTTTGGTTGCCGACTACGTTATCGCAAGTTACGGCACGGGCGCGGTTATGGGCGTTGCCGCTCACGACGAGCGCGACTTCGTGTTTGCTCAAAAACTCGGACTTCCCGTAAAGAGAGTTATCAAGAGCAAGGACGGCTCAAACGACGCCCTTCCGTTCTGCGAATACGGCGTGCTTTGCAACAGCGGCGAGTTCGACGGTATGACGAGCGAAGAAGGCAAACTCGCAATCCTCAAAAAACTCGAAAAAGAAGGCAAGGGCGGTCTGAAAACCAACTATCGTTTGCGCGACTGGCTCGTAAGCCGTCAACGCTACTGGGGCGCGCCTATCCCCATTATTCACTGCGACCACTGCGGCGACGTTCCCGTTCCCGAAAAAGATTTGCCCGTGCGCCTTCCGCTGGGCGTAAACTTTACGCCCGACGGCGAATCGCCCCTCAAAAAGTGCGACGAATTTATCAACACCGTATGCCCCGTTTGCGGACGCCCCGCAAAACGCGACGCTGACACGCTCGACACGTTTGTGTGTTCGAGTTGGTATTATCTCAGATACGCCGACCCAAAAAACGAAAAAGCGCCGTTCGACAGCGAGTGGATAAACAAAATGCTTCCCGTGGACAAATACATCGGCGGTGCGGAACACGCCTGTATGCACCTCTTGTATTCGCGTTTCTTCACCAAAGCGTTGAGAGATATGGGCTATCTCAACTTCGACGAACCCTTCCTTTCTCTCGTTCACCAAGGCACGATACTGGGTCCCGACGGCAACAAGATGTCCAAATCCAAGGGCAACGTCGTATCGCCCGACGACTCGATTGCAAAGTACGGCGCGGACATTTTCAGAGTGTATCTTATGTTCGGCTTCAACTACGTCGAGGGCGGTCCGTGGAACGACAACGGACTCGAATCCATCAGTCGTTTCTTCGACAGAGTGGAACGTATCGTCAAAAAGTGTTATGAAGTCAACTTTGACGACGCGCCTCTTTCAAAGGCAGAAAAGGAACTCAACCGCGTGCGCAACAACACGATAAAGTGCGTCACCAACGACCTCGGCGTATTTTCGTTCAACACGGCGGTTGCAAGACTTATGGAATTTGTCAACGCGATGTACAACTACGAAGTGAACGTGGCAAAGAAGAACGCCATCTACAAGGATTGCGCAAAAGACCTCGTGCTTTTGCTTGCGCCGTTCGCGCCGCATTTCTGCGAGGAACTTTGGGAAATGCTCGGACAAAAGTACAGCGTTTTCAATCAATCCTACCCGACGTTCGACCCTGCCGCAATGGTGCTCGACGAGGTTGAACTCGCCGTTCAAATCAACTCGAAGATGAGAGCAAAGGTCACCGTTTCGTCCTCGGCAAGCAAGGACGAAATCGAAAAAGCGGCACTCGAAGCGGTCAAGGACCAACTTTCGGGCGCACCCAAAAAGATTATCGTCGTTCCGAACAGACTTGTGAACATAATCGCATAACAAAGGCTTTAGCGCGCGAATTTGAAACATAAAAGCGCGTTTTGCAAATAAAATCATAAAAACAATATCGACATCAGAGGAAAATACTATGTTGGATTTGGCAAGAATCAGAAACAATCCGCAAGAGGTGGTTGACGCCCTTGCAAAGAAAGGTTACGCCGCGGACTTTTCCCAAATCATCGAATGGGACGACGAAAGAAAAGCGACCATAACCCGAATCGAACAACTCAAAGCGCAAAAAAACAAAGTTTCGGCGCAAATCCCCGTTCTCAAAAAAGCGGGTCAACCCGTCGAGGCGATATTTGACGAAATGAGAAAACTCGGCGACGAAATCGCAGAGGGCGACGCAAAGATAAACGACCTCGTTGCAAAAATCAACGACGCGCTTGCTTGTATGCCCAACATTCCCGATCCCGATCTTCTTCCCGGCGAAAAGGAAAACAACAAGGTCATCAAAATCGTCGGCGAACAGCCCAAATTCGATTTTCCGCTCAAAAATCACGTCGACATTTGCACCGATCTCGGTATGATCGACTACGAAAGAGGCGTAAAACTTTCGGGCAACGGTTTTTGGATTTACAGAGGCTTGGGCGCAAGGCTCGAATGGGCGTTGCTCAACTATTTTGTTGACGAACACCTTAAAGACGGCTACGAGTTTATCCTTCCGCCTTATCAACTCGGATACAACTGCGGCTTCGGCGCGGGTCAATTCCCGAAATTCAGCGACGAGGTGTACTGGCTCGACGTCGATGCGGACAGAAAGCGCAACCGCTTTATGCTTCCCACCGCGGAAACCGCACTCGTAAATATGTACGCGGGCGAAATTATCGACGAAAGCAAGTTGCCTATGAAGTTCTTTGCATACTCGCCTTGTTTCAGAAAAGAGGCGGGCAGCGCAAGAGCGGAAGAGAGAGGTATGATAAGAGGTCACCAATTCAACAAAGTCGAAATGGTGCAATACGCTCACCCCGACCACAGCAAAGAGGCTTTTGAAGAACTCGTCGAAAAGGCTTCCAGACTCGTCGAGCAACTCGGCTTGCATTTTAGAGTCAGCAAACTCGCGGCAGGGGATTGCTCTGCTTCTATGGCGAGAACTTACGACGTCGAACTTTGGATTCCGTCTATGGGCATTTACAAGGAATGTTCTTCCGTATCCAATGCAAACGACTATCAGGCACGCCGCAACAACACTCGTTTCCGCGATTCCGAAACGGGCAAACCGCGCTTCGTACACACTCTCAACGGCAGCGGTCTTGCAACGTCGAGACTTATTCCCGCAATCGTCGAGCAATTCCAAAACGCAGACGGCAGCGTAACAATTCCCGAGGTGCTTCGCAAGTATATGGGCGGAATGGAAAAAATAACCAAATAATCACGGTTTTTTAGGCAAAGCACAGCCGCGCTTTGCCTTTTAATCTATAAAAAGCAACAAAAAAAGGAAAAGAGGAAATTATGAGAGACGAACTCAAAAAGTACGGTGACGAAGCCTATGAAATGGTAAAACACGCCGCAAACAAAATAGGACCTCGCCTTCCCGGCTCGGACAACGAAAAGAAGTACCACGAGTATATGTCGGACAAACTCAAAGAAATCGGACTCAACCCCGTCACCGAAAGTTTCGTTTTTGCGCCCCATTCGTCCATAGGCGGTTTGCCTTACGCAGGTTGGGCAGGCATAATCGGTTGTATTCTCACTGTTATAGCGACGATGCTTGCGCATATCTCGACTTATGCGGGACTTGCAACCCATTTCGTATGCACGGTGTATATGGCGTTCGTGTGGATTTGGCTTTTCGTCAGCGTGTTCAAGTATCGCACTTGCTTCGACTGGTGCTTTAAGCACAAAGTGTCGCACAACACTTATGCGGAACTTCTTCCCGAAGACGGCAAATACGACTATACGATTTTCCTTTCGGGTCACACCGACACCAGTTGGACGCTCAAACTCAGCGCGTCGCAAAACAAACTCGGTTTCGTCGGCGTTGTGCTTCGCTTGGGTATCGGCGCGATTGCGGTCGGCGTCGTGACGATAATGAGCGTCGTCGCTCTCATTCTCATAATGATATTGCAATACGGCTCTGTCGATTCGATGGGCGTTGAGGCGTATATGAACGCCGTCAAAGCGTACGATGTTCTTTCGCAAATCATTTTGTATTCGTCGCCCGTCACCGTCGTTTGCGCTTTCTTGCTCACGATGTACAACGAAAAGACGGAAGCAATCGCGTCCCCCGGCGCAATGGACAACGCAACCGGCGTTTCCATCGCATATCAAGTCTTAAAATATTACAAGGAAAATCCCGACAAAATGCCCAAAAACTGCCGCATCGTCGATTTCAATGTCGGTGCGGAAGAATCCGGACTTCGCGGCTCGATTGCATTCACTCGCAAGCATAAAGACGACGGTATGCTCGACAATGCCTACCACATCAACATCGACTCTATCGCAGATCACGATTATTTTGCGGTTATCAACGGCGACAGTTGGCTTTGCCCTCACTTCGACAAGGATTTAGAACGTATGTTCAAAGAGTCTATGAGGGAAGCGGGCATCGAAAAACCCGGCGACTTTGCAAACCCCGTCGGCGGTTGCGATTCCACGCCTTTCCAAAAAGCAGGCGTAAAATCCATCACTTTTGCCGCGCAAAATCCCGTTATGAGCGATTATTATCACACTTATCGCGACGTACCCGAGCGTTTCTCGCCCGAGACGGTGGGATTGGGGTTGGACGTGGTGTTGCGCGTCATTTCCAAAATCGACCAAGAGCGCACTAAATAAACAAATAACTGCGGCAACGCCCATCGTCTGTCAACTCATTTACTATCAGTAAATTAGGGTTGCCATTCGATGGGCGTTTTCTTGTTCTTTATTCATTTATTGCGCTCTTGTCAAGAGTTGTAAGCGAATAACTTTGTCAGTGTCACCCGCCCGACAACTCACGTACGGTTTGTACGCTAGGGTTGCCAACTCGTGGCGCTTTCGCATTATGCATTTATTTGGCGCGACTTTCCATAGTTAAATTAAACAAATAACTGCGGCAACGCCCATCGTCTGTCAACTCATTTACTATCAGTAAATTAGGGTTGCATTGCTCAAACGGCGTTGCGGCAAAGTCAATCGCCCACGTCGTCATTCAGAGCGAAGCGTGGGAATCCCATAAATAGAAACGAAAACTTTTGGGCGATTGTCAAAAACCGCACTTGTTCTCGCAATCTCTACCGCGCAGAGAATTTGTGCTATCAATTCAGACACGGATAAAAACTAAAACCGCAACTTCGCCAAATTATCTGCTTGGTGACGTGCCTGTGGCACGAATATTATATGGATTATTCAATATAAAACGGCGAGATTCTCGCCGTTTTATAATCTCAATTCTTCCGCAACTGCGGCAAAGCCGCAATTTCATTTGCGCGAAGCGCAAATTTCGCTGCGCCGAAAGGCACAATTTCACGCACGCTTTGCGTGCATATCGTGTATATAATCGCGTCGTGCCCATATCGCCGTTCTAGTTTTCCGCTTGCGCACACAGTGCGCACCCGCCAAGCAAGCACTCGTGCGGAATTGTGGCTTGAATTTTTACCCGTCTTATTTTGAGAGTAAAGAGGGCTTGCGCGGTTAGTGATTGCGAGAACAAGTGCGGTGTCAAGCAATAAATTTCGTTTGTTGCTTTCACCGCAACGCCGTTTGAGCAATGGCTCGCCGCCTTGCGGCTCGCGTTCCGTCTTCGAAGCCACACATTTCGTGTAAGAGTAGACTTCGAACAAGTTTTCGTTTCGGGTGCGGGTGTCCCGCCCACAATTATTAATTATTCATTATTAATTATTAATTTTTCTCAAAGGTCATCCGCGTCTTGCACGGGTTTTTCACTGTCGGGGACGTCGGGATAGCCGTGCTTTTCCGGTACGCCCGTGTAACTTCCGTTAGGGTCGAAGTGCGAACGCATATTCTCGTGCGTTGTCAGATTGCTGTGAGATAAGGGTACGTTGTGCTTTCTTGCTCGTCTTATTTTCATCTTTCCTTCCTTCGGACAATTTTGCCCTCGTTTTATAGATTTATATTTATAGAATGAGCAAACCTTAATAATTTATTAATTTTATTAATATTTTATAAATCGATGGAAAATCGCACAAATATATGATATAATACATTTTGCAATATAAAAACAGCATTAGGACAAGAAAAAATGAAAAACGGCGGTATCGATAAAAGAGTCATCAAAACCAAAAACGCTATTTTCGAAGCGTTCAAGCAACTCGTTCAAGAGAAAGATATGGCGGACATCACCATAAGCGAACTCACGCAAAAAGCCAACATCACACGTAGCACGTTTTATATGTACTACGACACGGTGGGCGATGTTCGCACGGACATAGAAAATGGTATAATCGCAGGCATCGACAAGATTATGAGCGAAACGGACATCCTCAACAGCATAAAGAATCCGTATCCGCTTTTGAGCATGCTCGCCGATGAAATTCTCAAACAGGACGCAAACAACAGATACATTCTTTCGTCCAGCAATTCGGGTCAACTTCTCGACAAAATAAACGACAGAATCGTGAGCGCGTATATGCACTGGTTCTCGTCCAACGAGGGTTCTACGTCCGATTTGGGCAGAACGAAATACATAGTCGCGTTTGCGGCGGCAGGTATGACCGAGTGCTTCAAGATTTGGTTCAACCACAAGAGTTCGCTCTCGCTTGAAGAACTCTGCAAGAATATTTCCGACGCAATGAGCAAAGGCATTTCCTTGATGATGGATCAAGACACGCTTTGATCCGCGATTTAGGGGGATCACAGATTTGAACTTTCGCAAGGGGAATGACGATCCGTCATTCTCTTTGTCGTTTTCAAAAATATATTAAATCGAGTATCTGCATTTATTGAGGTGAAATATGCTTCAACTTAAAGACGTAGTAAAAGACTATCCCACCGCAACGACGACCGTACACGCTTTGAGAAAAGTGTCGCTCAATTTCCGCGAAAGCGAATTTGTGGCGATTCTCGGTCCGAGCGGCTGCGGAAAAACGACAATGCTCAACATCATAGGCGGTCTTGACAGATACACGTCGGGCGACTTGGTCATAGGCGGCGTTTCCACGGCGGAATTTGACGACGAACACTGGGATGCGTATCGCAACGCAACCATAGGTTTCGTTTTCCAAAGTTACAACCTTATTCCGCACCTCACCGTGCTTGAAAACGTCGAACTTGCTTTGAGCCTCGTCGGCGAAAAGAAGAAAGCACGCAGGGCGAAAGCGGTTGCCGCGCTTCACAAAGTCAATATGCACGAGCAAATCGACAAACGCCCCAACCAACTCAGCGGCGGACAAATGCAACGCGTCGCAATCGCAAGAGCCATCGTCAACGACCCCAAAATCATCCTTGCCGACGAGCCGACGGGCGCGCTTGACAGCGAATTGAGCGTGCAGGTTATGGATATTCTGCAAGAGATTTCAAAAAATCGTCTTGTCATTATGGTTACGCACAACGCAGAACTTGCTTATCAGTACGCAACTCGTATTTGCCGCTTCAAGGACGGTCAACTCATCGAAGACACCAATCCGTACGACCCTGAAAACGAGTCTTGCGAGCAATCCGAAACGGTTGAAGAAACTCTTGCGGTAGAGGCACAAACGAGCGCGTTGGCAAATTCAACGACGGACGTAACCGAGGTCGAAGTTGACAGAGCGAGCGTTTTAACCTCTCAAAATGCAGAGATAAACGTTCAAAACGGTCAAGACGAAGAAGAAACGGGCAAAAAGAAAAAGACGTCCAATCACAAGCGCAAAGTCGCTATGAGAAACGTCGGCGAGGAAACGAAAGCCTTGTTCGACAAACTCGGACTCAACAGTTTGTCAAAGAAGAAAAAGAAAAAAGACAAAACGTTCAAACCCACGTCTATGAGCGCGGGTATGGCGTTCGGATTGAGTCTTAAAAACCTCATTTCCAAAAAGCGTCGCACGTTCCTTACGTCTTTTGCAGGCGCAATCGGCATCATAGGGCTTGCGCTCGTTTTGTCCATCTACAACGGATTTAACATCTACCTTGCCAAGATGGAAAACGAAATGCTTTCGGGCGTTCCTCTCGGCATTTATCAATACAACGTATCCAGCAACGCCATTATGGATTTGATGACGAGCATGATGGAAAACGAGCCGAGTAACAGCGGTACGTCCTATCCCGATTCCGACGAAATCAAGGTGTCGAGCGGAAGCGCATACGACGGCGCAATGGCAAAGATGATGCTCTCAATCGTCAAGTCGTTTATGGACGGCGTGCAGAAAAACGAACTCACCGTTGAGTTCGCAGAGTATATGAAGGCAATGCCTAAAGATTATTACACGGCAATGAACATATCATACGGCTTGCGATACAACCTCGTCAGAAAGACCGTCGACGAAAACGGCAACGTTGCATACAAAGATATTTCGCAACAGCCGAGACCTTTGACCACCACGGCAATCGCAACCACCGTTCTCGGTGAAAACGGTTTGCAGGCAAAATATTGGCAAGAACTCGTTGCGGACGAGGAAGTTATGATGCGCTCCTATGATTTCATCGGCGAAGGAAGCAGATTTCCGCAAAATAAGAACGAAGTGCTTTTGTGCGTCAACTCCGACAACTCGATCAATGCCGACCTTCTGAACGCTTTCGGGATAGAAACGTACGAGAAGGACGAAAAGGGCAATGTGGTGATAGGAAATGACGGAAAAGCCGTCAAGATGGATACGAACAACGTTCCGTATGAGTATTTTATCGGACAAACGTTCAAACTTGTTGACAACGATTCCTATTACGTTTACGACGAAGAATCGGGGAAGTATGAAAACAACGTCGGTATCGGGAAAGCAAGCACGGACGATTCCGAAGATTCAAGCGGTTTCAATCCGCTCAGCGACAAGGAAAGCAACAAACTGATCTGGAGTTACGACGATTCCGAAGAATTCCAAGATTTGCTCAAAAACATGTATGTCCAATCGGATGAAGAAATCAAGATCGTAGGTGTTATCAGAGCAAAGAAGAATGCGGAGCATTCGTACGTTACCTCGTCGATCTGCTACACTGGCGCCCTTGCCGAAAGTACGCTTGAAAACGCTCAAAACAGCGAACTCGTTAAACGTCAACTTGCTCTCGCCGAGGATTCCAAGAACAAGAACGCAACCGTATTCGACGGAGTAAGGCTCAACGATTCCGTTGATTTTGCCGAGTCGGGAGTCAATTCTTCCGTTGCGGCTATAACAGGTGTGCCTGCGCTTCAATACACCTATTTTATGCGTGCGATAGGTGCGGATAGAAGCCCGTATTACATCACCGTTTTCCCCAACGACAGCGATCAAAAAACAAATTCGGGCAACTATATTTCCGCTTGGCAGAAGTCCGGCAAGGGCAATCTCGGCTACTTTGACGTGTCCGAAATGTTCCTCGTCAATATGCGCAGCACGCTCGACCTCGTGTCCGCAATGCTCATAGCCGTTGCCGCAATATCCCTCGTCGTTTCCACTGTTATGATCGGCGTCATCACGTCCAACTCGGTCGTCGAACGTACTCGCGAAATCGGTATTCTTCGCGCAATCGGCGCGCGTAAAAAGGATATTCGCAACGTCTTTATCGCCGAAACTTCCATCATTGGTCTGTGCAGCGGACTCATCGGCATTGTCGTGACGTATATTCTTTGTCCCATTCTGTCGCTTATCATCAAAGCGGTCACCGGCATCGGCTCGCTCTTGCACTTCCATCCGCTTCACGCCTTCATTCTTGTATGTCTGAGTTTGGCACTAACTGTAATTTCGGGTATAATTCCCGCGATTATGGCTTCGCGGAAGAATGTTGTGGACGCTCTACGCGTAGATTAAAACTGCGCTAAATCGCGCCTAACTTTGTCAGCACCCCTTGACTGTCAACTCATTTACGCTTTGTAAATTAGGGTTGCCATTCAAGGGGTGCTTTCGCGTTATGCATCGATTTAGCGCAGTTTTAACTATTCATCGACGAGAGGAATCCACCGTCCGCGAACTTGCAGAGCGGACTCTTGACGAACACTTATTCAAGGCGTACTTATTAACGGTATCTGCTCATTCGCAGACGGAACACGAGCCGCAAGGCGGCGAGCCATTGCTCAAACGGCGTTGCGGTGAAAGCAACAAACGAAATTTATTGCTTGACACCGCACTTGTTCTCGCAATCTCTAACCGCGCAGAAAATTTGTGCTATCAGTTCAAACACGGATAAAATTTCAAACCACAGTTTCGCCAAATTATCTGCTTGGTGGGTGCGTGCTTTGCACGCAAGCGGATTATTTGAACGGCGGTGTGGGTGCGACGCGTTAAACAACACATTCGGTGAATGTGTTGTAGCCAAAGCGAACGAGGCGGATTGCCTTGCAAACACCGAAGTCCAAAGCCCGAAGGGAAGGGGTGATATGTGATTTAAGGTACTCGCCGTTCACGCTTGTAGGGGAAGAAAATTTCACCGAATTTGTAAAATTTGTTAAAAACGAGAAAAATCCCTCGTTTTTTCAAGAATATTTTATCAAAAATATGGCAATCGATAACAAAGTATTGAAAATATAATTTTCAAGTGCTACAATAGGCGAGGAAAGAAGATATAATTATGGATATTGTCAGAACCGTTGAACTCAAAGAAAGTATAATCAAAAACAACGACGCGGACGCGGATAAACTTCGCGCCGAACTCGACGAGCAGGGCGTATATTACGTCAACGTTATGTCTGGCCCCGGAAGCGGAAAGACGACGTTGCTCGTTGCGCTCGCCAAGGCGTTGAAGGGCAGATGCAAGGTCGGCGTTATGGAAGCGGACATCGACGGCGACGTTGACGCGTACACCGTATGCGAAGCGGGCGCAGAGGCAATCCAACTTCACACGGGCGGTATGTGCCATCTCGACGCAGATATGTCAAGGCAAGGTTTCAAGGAATTTGCCACGACTTCCGACATTGTGTTTTTGGAAAACATCGGCAACCTCGTATGTCCTGCCGAGTTCGACACGGGGGCGCACCTCAAAGTCGTGTTGCTCGCGCTTCCCGAAGGCGACGACAAGCCGCTCAAATACTCTCTTATGTTCTCGGTTGCGGACGCGGTCGTATTTACGAAAACGGATACGGCAAAATATTTCGATTTCGACGTCGAAAAGTGCAAGGGATATATTCGCTCTCTCAACCCGAACGCAAAGGTATTTGCGGTGTCCGCTCGCAGCGGCGAGGGTGTAAACGAATTTGCCGACTATCTTTACGGCAAGTACGCAGAGTGGAAAGAGGGCTTGAAATGAGAGTTATATCCGTAAAAGAAAGCATATTTTCAAACAACGACAAGACTGCGGACGAGATAAGGGCGACGCTCAAAAACAAGGGAACGTTTTTGCTTAACGTGATGTCTTCGCCGGGAAGCGGCAAAACGACGTTGCTAACCGCATTGCTCAAAGAGTTGAAAGAAAAACTCAAAGTAGTTGCAATGGACGTTGACATCGAAACGGACGTGGATGCGCGCCGCATAGCGGACGGCGCGGGAATCGAGAGCGTGCAGATACACAACGGCGGACTTTGCCACATCGACGCGGATATGGTGAAAGAAGCCTTGTCGCAAGCAAAGTTTGACGATTGCGACCTCATCGTCCTCGAAAACATCGGCAACCTCGTATGTCCTGCCGAGTTCGACACGGGCGCGCACCTCAATATGATGCTCTTGTCCGTACCCGAAGGCGACGACAAACCGCTCAAATATCCGCTGATGTTTGAAAAATGCGACCTTATCGTCGTGACCAAAATCGACACTCTCGAAGCGTTCGATTTTAACAAAACCGAGTTTGAAAACCACATTTCTCGTCTGAATCCGAAAGCGCAAATATATTACGTTAGCGCAAAAACGGGCGAAGGTCTTGAAATGCTTGAAAATAAGTTATATAATATAATAAAGTTTTTCAAAGGAGAAAACAACAATGGCTGAGATGAGCAACGCTTTCAAACCTAAGTTTATGGGCGATCCCAATCCGAGTGAGAAAATCCTCAAGTTGGCAAGGAAAATCACCGATTGTATCGACCATAAAATCAAAGGCGTAACCGTCAACGACCCCGAATATTGGGGACTTCGTTGCGTTATGACCGACGAAATGGCAGATGTCGCGCTTTCGATGAAAATGCGCACGCCGTACACATTCGAGCAACTTTGGAAAATCAATCCGCAGTACAAAAAAGCGGAGGATCTTCAAAAAGTACTCGACGATATGAGCCGCATCGGAATTCTCGAATACGATTACGGCGACAACTACGACCACAACGGTCCTATCAAGGGGGCTAAGAGAGAACGTCGTTATGTGCTTCCCATGTTCGTTCCGGGTTCTGCCGAGTTTACCAACATGATCAAAAAGCAACTCGACGAACATCCCGAACTTGCGATGTTCTTCGAGCGTATGACCTATCTTCCCTTGACTATGGTCACCCCGATGGTGCCCCCGGGAGGCGCAGGCATCGGTATGCACGTTATCCCCGTTGAGAAAGCAATCGAGATGGAAAACGGCACAATGGACATCGAGCATATTTCCTACTGGCTCAAAAAGTACGAGGGACACCTCGGCGTAGGTATCTGCTCTTGCCGTTACGGCAGAGCCAAACTCGGCGAAGGCTGCGGCGACAGTTGTGAAGAATGGTGTATCGGTATCGGCGATATGGCGGACTACTGCCGTGAAACGGGCAAAGGTCGCGACATTACATACGACGAGGCTATGCAAATCCTTCGCAACGCGGAAAAGAATGGTTTCGTTCACCAAATCACCAACATCGACGGCGAGAACAAAATCTTCGCAATCTGCAACTGCAACGTCAACATCTGCAATGCGCTTCGCACCTCGCAACTTTTCAACACCCCGAATATGTCCAGAAGCGCATACGTCGCTCGCGTTGAGAAAGACAAATGCGTCGCTTGCGGCAAGTGCGTAGAGTATTGCCCCGCAGGCGCGGTCAAACTCGGTCAAAAACTTTGCACCAAGCAAGGCGAAATCAAATATCCCAAGCACGAACTTCCCGACAACCTCAGTTGGGGTCCCGACAAGTGGGATGAGGATTACAGAGATAACAACCGTATCAACTGCTACGAAACGGGTACGTCGCCGTGTAAAGCGGCTTGCCCTGCGCACATCGCAGTTCAAGGTTATATCCGCAAGGCAAAAGAGGGCAAGTACAGAGAGGCTCTCGAACTCATCAAGAAGGACAACCCGTTCCCGGCGGTTTGCGGTCGCGTTTGCAACAAGCGTTGCGAGGCAGCCTGCACCAGAGGAACGATTGACGAGGCAGTGTCCATCGACGCAATCAAGAAGTTTGTCGCAGAGCAAGATTTGCATGCGGAAACGAGATTCGTTCCCGAAGTGGTCATTCCGTCCAACGTTGACAAACAATGGTCTCAAAAGATAGCGATCGTCGGCGCAGGCCCTGCGGGACTTTCTTGCGCATACTATCTTGCGACTAAGGGTTACAAACCCACCGTGTTTGAAAAGAACGAGAAACTCGGCGGTATGCTTACCTACGGTATCCCATCCTACAAACTCGAAAAAGACGTCATCAATGCCGAAATCGATATTTTGCGCGATCTCGGCGTCGAATTCAAGACCGGCGTCGACGTCGGCAAAGACGTCACGCTTGACGACTTGAGAAAACAAGGTTACAAAGCGTTCTACATTGCGGTCGGTTGCCAAGGCGGCAGACTTCCCGGCGTACCCGGCGAAGACGCAATCGGAACGGATATGGCGGTTTCTTTCTTGCACGACGCATCGGAAAATCACGACAGAAAACTTGTCGGCAAGACCGTTGTCATCGGCGGCGGTAACGTTGCTGTCGACTGCGCTCGCACTGCAGTTCGTCTCGGAAGCAAAGAAGTCGGCATGTATTGCCTCGAATCGAGAGAAACGATGCCCGCAAGCAAGAACGAAATCGAAGAAACCCTCGAAGACGGCATTTCCGTCAACAACGGCTGGGGTCCGAAGGAAATCCTCAAAAACGAAGACGGCACCGTCAAGGCAGTCGTGTTCAAGAAGTGCTTGAGAGTCATCGATCCTCAAACCAAGAGATTCAGCCCCGTTTACGACGAGAACGACACAATCACCGTCGAAGCGCAACACGTCATCTTCGCAATAGGTCAAACGATTGACTGGGGCGACTTGCTCAAAGGCACTAAGGTTGAATTCCATCACGGCAATTATCCCGTCGCGGATTCGCTCACATATCAAACCGCAGAACCAGACATCTTCGTCGGCGGCGACGTGTACAGCGGACCCAAGTTTGTAATCGACGCAATCGAAGCGGGCAAGAACGCGGCAGTATCGCTTCATCGTTTTGTACAACCCGGCACGAGTATGACCATCGGTCGCAACCGCAGACAGTTCATCGAACTCGACAAGAACAACATCGTCATCGACAGTTACGACACCGCCGGCAGACAAGAAGCCAAAGAACTCGAAGGCGACAAGCATTCGTTCAGAGATTTGCACGGCACTCTCACCGAGGAACAAGTCAAGATCGAAGCGGGTCGTTGCCTCGGCTGCGGCGCAAGTGTAGTTGACGAGAACAAGTGTATCGGTTGCGGCGTCTGCACCACCAAGTGCGAATTTGACGCAATCCACCTTCACAGAGAACATCCCGAATGTTCTACGATGGTGCGCAGCGAAGACAAGTTCAAAGCAATCCTTCCGTACGCAATCAAGCGCGGCATGAGAATCGTGTTCGGCAAAAAGACTGCAGAAGAAAAGGCTTCCCAAAAGAAGCACAAAGAAGCGGTCAAAGCGGCAAAGGCTGCAAAAAAAGCAAACAAATAAGAGGTTGATATGCACGAATTAGGCGTAGTTTTTCACATAGCCGATATGGTTCGCGACGTTGCCGTCGAAAACAAGGCAACCAAAATTCAAAAAGTCGTTATGCAGATCGGCGAAGTGTCTACAATCGTCAACGATCAACTCATCGATTGTTGGAACTGGAATGCAAACCGCACGGATTTACTGCGCGGTTGCACTCTTGAAATCGAGCCTATCAAAGCCGTCACCTACTGCGAGGACTGCAAAAAAGAGTACCCCACCGTCGAGTATGGCAAGACCTGCCCCTATTGCGGCAGTGAACATACTTATCTGGTTCGAGGTAACGAAGTCCTTGTTAAAGAAATCGCCGTAGAATAAAGCCGCTATTGAGCGAATAACATCGTCAACGCCCCTCTGCTATCAACTCATTTACGTTTTAGTAAATTAGGGTTGCTATCAGAGGGGCGTTTCCTTGTTCTTCATCTCAATATCGGCTTTATTCAAAAACTATGCTTTAATTCATCCAAATATTGCGACCGTTAGGCTGTAATGGTGTGATAACTGCGCCCGCTTGCCAACTCATTTACGTTTTAGTAAATTAGGGTTGCCAATCGGGCGGCTCTGCCGCAGTTATTCGCTACTTGAGCCCTTATTCAAGAATAGAATCACCTCAACGCACCGCTACAATCACCCCATTTACGATTTAGTAAATTAGGGTTGCTATAAGGGGGGGCGTTTCCTTGTTGTTCATCTCAATATCGGCTTTATTCAAGAACGATAGTTTGTTATTAATCTCATTTTGGGGAATAATTCACCACATAAGAAAGTGTGCTGTTGGCACGCTCATTCATTCATGATAAGGAAATAATCGGTTAGGCGTTCGGGGGTGTCGGCAAAGGACGTTTCGTCCCAGTATTCCACAAGCAAAACGAAGTTTTCGATTATCGAATTGACTTTCAAGGATTTGGGCAGGTTTTTGCCCGTCACGAAATTGTTTTCGACGCAAGCGGTTGCAAATTCGGCAAGTTCGCCTCTCAGATAGTTGAGGAAGATGTCCTTGCTTTGCGAGAGCAAAATGGCGTGGACAAGCGTTTTTTCGTCGTGCAGGTGATAGAAGATGTGCGTTATAAAGTGCTTGTAATCGAAAATAGATGATTTTGAAAAATCGTGGCTCTTTTCCTCTGCAAGCGAGTGCGAAAAGACGTGTCCGAATATGGTCGAACATATTGATTTGAGCAATTCTTCTTTCGTTTTGTAATGCGCGTAAAACGTGCTTCTCGCAACGCCACTTTTGTCCAGCACGTCTTGGATTCTCACGTCCGCGTACGCTTTTTCAAGCAAAACTTCGGCAAAAGCGTCGTAAATTTTCTCGGTTGTAGCGTTTATTTTCTTGTGCATATTCCGCCTCGCATATCTTTCTTTTTTCGATTATATCAAACAGCGTGTTCGCTCGTCAATACAAAATGTTCTAAAAATCGTCAAAAACAAAACAAAATGTTTCAATCTGTTTTATTTTTGCAATTTTAACCGTACAAAATTGTTTGATATAACTTGATTGCAGTTGCACACAATGGTATAATTTATCCAATGAGCAAAGGAATTATTCAAGTTGAAAATCTCAGCGTACACGCAATGTTTTTACATTCGACGGAAACGATCGTCGAGGGCGTTTCGTTTTGCCTTGACGGTGGCGAAAAACTTGCGATAGTGGGCGAGTCGGGAAGCGGCAAATCTATGATTGTCAACGCGCTTACGTCCTCGCTTGCCGACAACTGTTTTGCAACGGGCAATGTTGAGTACGACGGCGTGAATTTGCTTGAAAATCGCAGGTTTGCAAAAAAACTTGCAGGCGACAAAATCGTGCTTATTCCGCAGGGCGGCGCAGAGTCGTTGAATCCCTCTCTCAAAATCAAAACTCAAATTTACGAGTCTTTGAAAAGGAACGGTGCAAAACTTACGAGAGAGCAAAAGCGCGAAGCGGCGATACGCAATCTTGAAAAGTCGGGACTTAAAAACGCGGAAGAAATCCTTGAAAAATACCCCTTTGAAATAAGCGGAGGCGAAGCGCAAAGGGTGGTGCTTGCAATCACGCTTTGCTCGCACGCAAACCTTATCGTTGCCGACGAAGCGACGAGAGGAATCGACGCCGAAACCAAAGAAGCGTTTTGGAATTGCATACGCAACGACTTTTCGGCCGCGGCAACGGTGTTTGTCACGCATGATATTGCGGAAGCAAAAAGGTGCGATGACGTGCTTGTGCTGAAAGAGGGCAAAGTCGTGGAATATGGCAAAACCCTCGGCGTATTTTCAAATCCGCAAAGCGAGTACACCAAGACGCTCGTTTCGGTGAGTGAGGCGCAAAATGCTTGAAATAATCGACTTGTCAAAATCCTTCGTCGTGGGTGACAAAAAATCAAAAACAAGCATTTATCCGCTTATAAGCGTATCTTTTATCATAGATAACGGCAAAAAGATAGGTTTGGTGGGCAAAAGCGGCGAGGGGAAAAGTACGCTTGCAAACATTCTGTGCGGTATAGAAAAGCCCGACGGCGGAAGGGTTTTGCTTGACGGTCAAAGTCTTTTCGACGGCAAGAATAGATACGACAAAAAGACGGGCGTCAAAGTTCAACTCATACCGCAAAAACCCCTTCTCGCACTCGACCCTACGCAGCGCATAGGCAGTGCGATAAAGGAAACGCTCGTATTTTCAAAGACGGCAAAGAGGGGCAAGGACGCGCAAGAAAAGGCGTTGCGGCTTTTCGACGTCGTAGGACTCGAACGCACGCTGTTTTCAAGGCTTCCCGTGCATTTGAGCGGCGGGCAAGCACAACGCGCGGTCATAGCGCGCGCCCTCGCAACCAATCCGCAGATTCTCGTTTGCGACGAGTCAACGTCGATGCTCGACGCGGCAACGCAAAAGAATATAGTCGAACTGCTCGACGCTCTTGTGAAAGAGAGGGGCGTTTCGTTGCTTTTCATCTCGCACGACGTTGCGCTCGTAAAAAACTTTTGCGACGAAACATACGAGATAAAAGACGGCAACATATCTATCGTGTGCCGTAATGATTAAAGCGATAAAAAATAATAATATAAGAGGTATCAACAATGAAAAAAAGCAGTATTTTTATTGCGGCAATGTTGGTTCTTGTGATTGTGTGCATAGGGCTTGTTGCGTGCAATCCCAAAGACGAATCGAAGCAATCGAGCATACTTGTCGTCGGCACGACAATGACAGTCGATACGCTAAATCGTCTTGACACGAGTGGCAGTGCGACCGGAGGATACTATTTTGACAAAATCGCATCGAGCGTATCGCAAATTGCGGCGGTAAGCAAAATCGACGGCGAATACGTCGGCGTAGATTGCGATTATGCGTTGAGCGAGGACGGAAAAACGCTTATGCTCACACAAAAGGACGGATACAAGTGGCACGACGGTGAAACAGTAACTATCGACGACGTAGAGTTTACGCTTTCGTCTTTGAAAGCGGGCGAGGATTACGAATCTATGAAAAAAATAGGAAATTCGCTTGTTTTCGAATTGTGCACGCCTTCCGACACGTTTTTGACAAAAGTTTCGGATGAAACGATTATGCCTAAGCACTTGCTTGACGGAAAAACAAAAGACACGGTGACCGACGAACAATCCGTTGTCGGGGCAGGCCCGTTCAAATTCTCGTCCATAGACAAGGCGTCGGGAACGATTACGTTTGAGAAATTCGCAGACTATCCCAAAGCAAACGCTGTCAAATTCGACAAGGTAATATTCAAGCAATACGGCAATCAAGAAGTGCTTACGCTCGCGCTCAAAAACGGCGAAATCGATTTGGCTTTCGACTATGGCAAAGGACTCACGAGCGATCAAATATCCGCTCTTTCCTCTCAAAGCGACATAAAACTTGTTTCGCAAGCAACGAAGCAGGTGCCAAAAGTGATGTTTTTCAACAATCAAAAGATGACGAACGCAAACGTAAAGCGAGCAATCGCATTGTCGATAGATTATGACAAAATCCGCTCGACGTTCGCATCGGCGGGTGCCGCGCCGTCGAGAGAAGGCTTTGTCGGCGAGGGTATTTTCGGATACAAAGAAACGCCTGTGTGGACTCGCAATCTCGAAAAGGCAAAAGAACTTTTGACGAGCGAGGGATATTCGCAATCCAACAAATTCCGTTTCGAACTTTTGGTGCGCGCAGGTTCGGACGATACGCAATACGCGTCGCTTCTCAAAACTCAAATCGAAGAAAGCGGACTTGTCGACGTTGTGCTTGTCGAAAAGGGAAGCGATTGGCAAGAGTACTATCAAGCGGGCAACCATATGGCGAGCCTTGCCAAAATCACCGCAAAAGGCTATGACTTCGAGGCAGGGTACGGCACGAGATACACGCTTGCGACAAACACGAGTATGCTCGATATGAAAAACCCCGTTGCGCACGGACAACTGCTTGTCGAAGACGAGCACGGACTCACCGAGTACGGCAAAATTCTGTATGCGATGAAAAATGCGGCAACGTCCGAAGAACTTACGACGGCGGTCGGCGAGTATCAGGACTATGTTGTTAAAAACGTGATTTGCGTTGCGTTGTTTTATGACGGAACGACGTACGGTGCGAGCGCAAAACTCGACGGTTTCAAACTCGACTCGGCTTCGGGAATCCTCAATCCCTCGACGTTCGAAACGCTCGTAAAGCATTGAATCAAAAAAAATGTAAAAAATAAAACGAGGCAGATAATGGCGTAAAAGGCGTTTTATAACAACGAATACGTGTGATAAACTGCGGGTTGCAACAAAAGAAAACTATGGCAAAGAAGATAGGCAAAACGTTGATATTTTCAATCGTTGCGTTGGCGGCACTGATGGTCGTCAACTTCTTCTTGCCACGACTTATGCCCGGCGACCCGCTCGCAAACCTTGTAGGCGCGGACGAAACCACTTTGTCACAGGAACAGTACGACGAGTTGTATCACGAGATGGGACTCGATTTGCCGCTCGGAAAACAGTTTGCAAACTACCTTTCGGGACTTTTCAAAGGCGACCTCGGATATTCTTATCATAGGGGTGGCGACGTCGGCGCGATAATACTCGAAAAGATACCTCGCACGTTGCAAATAACTTTGCCTGCGTGGATTCTGTCCGCACTGTTGGCGTTTTGGCTCGGTCTCGTTGCGGGCGGCAGAAAATCGAGTTTGCTCGACGCGGGAATAAGCGGCGGTATGATGATTCTCGATTCCGTGCCGACCTTCCTTTTTGCAATCGTACTTCTCATTCTGTTTGCGTTCGAGTGGAAGATTTTGCCGTCGGGCGGACTCAATTCGCCGTTTGCGCAAAATCTGTTCGGCGACAGACTTTTGCATTTGATTCTGCCCGTCGCTACGCTCACGTTCGTGTCCGTGCCGAAAAAGTATTTGCTTGTTCGCAATCAATCGGCAAACGTTCAGGACACTCAATACATGACGTATGCGCGCGCAAAAGGATTGAGCGACGCGCGCCTTAACACGGCGCACGTTTTCCCCAACATAAGCGGCGCGTTAATATCTATGCTCGGCACGAGTTTCGGACATATGATTGCGGGCTCTATCGTCATAGAAAAGGTGTTTTCGGTGGACGGCGTGGGTATGCTCGTAAATCGCGCGATATTTGACAAGGATTATCCGATGTTGCAAGGCGCGCTTTTGGTGATTGCCATAAGCGTGATAGTTTCAAATTTCATAGCCGACGTGATTTGCGCCTTAAGCGATCCCCGACAAAGGAAGGCGGCGCAATGAGCAAGAGAGCGTACACTGCAAAAAAAGTGCTGTCGACAGTCGTGCTGAGTTTGGGCATAGCGATACTTCTGACATTTGCTATATTTGCGATCTTCGGGCAGAAAATCGCACCGTATTCGTCGGACGAGAGTTTCGAGAAGTTTCTGCCTTGCTCGAAGCAACATATTCTCGGCACGAACAATCTCGGCTACGACGTCTTTTCCCAACTTATCGTCGCAACTCGCTCGACTTTGGTCGTTGGCGTGGTGAGTGCGCTCGCTTGCCTTACGATAGGCGTTGCGATCGGTTTGCTTGCAGGGTATTTGAGCGGCGTATTTTCGGAAGCGATAAACGGATTTATCAACTTCTTTTTGCTCATTCCGATGTTGCCGGCGGCAATCGTCATAGCGGCGTATACGAGCGGCGGCAAGACGAGCATAATTCTTACGATAGCGTTGCTTTGCTGGTGTTCGACGGCAAGGGCGGTGAGAGCAAAGACTATGGCTGTCAAAAACTCGGACTACGTTCGCGCGCTCAGGTCTTTGGGATACGGCGAAGCGAGAATCCTCGTGCGCCATACTTTGCCCAACGTTGCCGACGTCGCACTTGCAAAATTCTTGCCATCGGTTGCAAGTTGCATTATGATAGAGGCGACGCTCAGTTTTTTAGGTATGGGAAGCGTCACCGACGTGACGTGGGGCGTGATGATTCAAAACGCGTTCACGTACGGCGGAATAACTATGAGCGCATACAACTGGCTTCTTGCCCCCGGGGTGTGTATCGCACTTTTGCAACTTGCCATATACGCGATAAGTCAATACGTCGAGTTCAGACGTAAAATCGTGCAAGAAAGCACGATAAAATATAGATAACGAACGGATAAAGTGCCGATTGCGGCACGAGGTGAAAAATATGTGTCTTGGCGACCCAAACTGCAACTGCAATAAAATAAGCGACGTCAGAGCCTTGCGCGACGACGAAATTTTGCGCGGAAAAGCGCACAAACGCGTCGTACCCGACGACGAAAAAACCGCATTTGCGAGATTGAAAAACAAGGATAATCCTTGCTACGAAACGTATATGGAACTTGGAAGCGCGCTCGCTTTTCAAATGCGCTATCACGAGGCTCTTGAATGTTTTGAAAAGGCAAAAACCATTTGTCCCGACGATTACGAGGCAAGAAGAAAATGCGCGGGAAGATACCTTTCAACGTTGCGCCTCGACGACGCAAAGGCGGAATTCGAGTGGTGCGTAATGCATGCAGACGACGTGCTCGATCCCAAATATATGCTTGGCTGCTGCAAGTATTACGAGGGCGATTTCGAGGACGCGAAACGACTTTTCGACGAGTGCTTAACCCTTGCAAAAGACAACGGCGATATGTACGTCGCCTCGCTGTTCTGGGCGGTTGCGTGCAACGTCAGAGTTGGCAAGGACGTAAGCGAGATTATGAAAAAATTCGATAGGTCTATGGAAATCGGACACCATACGGGATATATGCAATCGCTCAAACTTTTCGACGGCGATTCGCTTTCCGAATGCGATACGATTGCCGACGAGGACGAACTTCAAAAGTGCATATTCAACTACGGCGCACACCTTTATTATCTGTCGAAGGGCAACGCGTTTTTAGCGGACGTGTTCCTTGTAAATACGCTCAAACTCGACACTTATTTCTCGGCGTTTGCTTATCTTGGCGCATACACCGAGTTCGCGACGCAAAACGGCATTTGAATATTGACAAATCCGATTTGTCGCGGTATAAATAAACCGTAAAAAAAATATAACGCTTTTATGCGCTTTGTGAGGTGTATATGAGAAAAAATTTCGGACCTAAAACTTGGCTTTATCCTATGCCTGTTCTTATCATCGCAAGTTACGACAAAGACGGAACGGTTGACGCAATGAATGCAGCGTGGGGCGGTATCGGTGACTACGAGCAAATCTCGATGTGCCTGTCTGCAGGACACAAAACCGTGAAAAATATCCTTGAAAGAAAGGCGTTTACGGTGTCGGTTGCGACGGCAAAATACGTCAAAGAGTGCGACTATCTCGGACTTGTATCCGCAAACGACACGCCCGACAAATTTGCAAAAACGGGATTCACTTATACGCACAGCGCGAACGTGGACGCGCCTATCATCAACGAGTTGCCGTTTGCAATCGAGTGCGAACTCATCGATTACGATGCAAGCACCGGTACGATGAGAGGACATATCGTCAACGTATCGGCAGACGAGAGCGTTCTCAACGGCGACAAAATCGACGTCCAAAAACTTGCGCCTATCACGTTTGACAGCGTAAACAACGAGTACGTCGTTCTAGGCGAAACCGTAGGCAAAGCGTTCAAAGACGGATTGCAACTCAAATAAGTCGCAAAATTTCACGACAAAAACGAAAAGACGGCGAGTGTCAAAGCACATTCGCCGTCTTAAAAAATGCAAGACGTTCAAAATGAACGTGCGGTAAAATATTTTTTATAAAATCATTTGACAAACATCTATGCAAATGCTATTATCTTATAGCATTCACGTGGGGATATAGCTCAGTTGGTAGAGCGCCTGATTTGCATTCAGGAGGTCCTCGGTTCGAATCCGTGTATCTCCACCACAGGTGAAAATACCCGCATTCTGTTGCGGGCGCAACGCATCACAAGTGATGCAACCGAGGACAAGTCCTCGCTGACGCTCGCTTCGATATGCAAGCATATCCGCTCGCTATTTCACGAATCCGTGTATCTCCACCTCCCTTACTGGATTGTAGCTCAGTAGGTTTGAGCACCACCCTGATAAGGTGGGGG
>DKCG01000018.1 GCA_002449145.1 Christensenella sp. UBA6880
AAGTCAATCGCGTCAGTGTTGTCCCCCGCTACGCGGTCGCCGTGGGTTCCCTCAAACTTGTGCAGAGGGGGGGGGAACGGCGGTATGGGCGCGACGCGTTAAACAACACATCCGGTGAATGTGTTGTAGCCAAAGCGAACGAGGCGGATTGCCTCGCAAACGCCGAAGTCCAAACACCTGAGGAAAGGGGAAGCTTTAATTTTTAATCGTCAAGGCGGATTAGTGGATTTTACCCCCCCCCTCACACTACACACGTTTTCGCACATCTAAACACTTATTTTTATAAAATTTTAATTTTCACAATCTTTATTTTTATTTATCGTCAAGCCTGTTTCTATCACCAAAACGCCTTTTAAGCGCAAAGATTCTTTAAGCGGTATTGACATTTCACGTCGTTATGATAAACTGTTTTAAGAGGAAAATATTATGGCAAAAGATAAAAACTTAAACGAAAACACCGAACAAAAAATCATTCCCCAAGCGGAAGAATCCGCGGCGGAAACCCCCAAAGGCATACTGTACGAAACCAGCCTCAAACAAGCCGAGAAAAACGCCAAAAAAGAAAAGAGAAAAGGCGTTATGCAGTTCATAAAATACGCCCTTTGTGCGGCGAGCGCAGGCATAATTCAGATTGTGCTGTTTTCGATTTTGCAAGCGGTCATGCCCTCGAACGGCAAAACCATTCACTTCATCGTCGAAGATATGGATTTGGTCACGTTTATCGCAACGACCGTCGCGCTTTGCGCTTCTATCCTTTGGAACTTCACTTTCAACCGCAAGTTTACCTTCAAAGACGCGGGCAATGTACCCAAAGCAATGATTCTGGCGTTTCTGTTCTACGTCCCCTTCTATCCCTTCCAAACTTGGTACGTCCATACGATAAAATCCTTGCTCGTGAATGCAATAGGCACGGACGGCGCAGGCATAATCGCGGAAGGCACGGTTATGATAATCAACTTCGCGCTTGAATTTATGTGGCAAAAGTTTGTGGTTTTCCGCAAACCCAAAGACAAAAAAGAAAACAAAACCGAAAAAACCGAGGAAACCGAACACACGGAAAACACCGCAGAATAAACGCAAAAACTTAAAATCGCACGCCGCTCTCTTTTTGGAGAGCGGTTTTTTGTTGCTTAAACGCCGTTTATAAACCAGTTGTTTTGACAATAATGTGCGAGTGGACATAGACAGACTTCAACAAGATTTGAAAAAGACGTTTTCAAACAGCGACGACTTCAAGTGTCGCCGTCTCGATATAGGCGACAAGCGTTGCCTTTTTGCGTATATCGACGGCAATATCGACAAAATTTTGTTCGAGCAGGACGTCGTGCGCCCTCTCAAAAACTGCGAGGAACTCGAAAAACCATATTTGAAATCTTTGCAAAATACGGTTGCGTACGCAGACGAAATCGAGGTCGTGTCGGCAAAGGATTCCCCCGGGAACATTGCCGCTTGCGACATCGCGTTCTATATCGAGGGCGAAGAGGACTCGTATATCTTTTCCTTGCGCAAGCCCGCTTCGAGAGCGATAGGCGAGCCGCCCACGTCGTCGGTTATGAAAGGTCCGCGCGAGGGATTTATCGAGGAAATCAAAACGAATATGTCGCTGGTGAGAAAGCGCATAAAATCCCCCGACCTCGTTATGAAAACCTTTCAAGTGGGCAGATACTCGGCAACGACGGTCGCTTTGGCGTATATAAGAGGCGTTGCCGACGACAAAATCGTCGAAAGGCTGACCAGCAAAATAGAACAAATCGACGTGGACGGCGTGGTGGACAGCGCGTACGTGCTGTCGTTTATTCAATCCAAAAAGAACTCGTTTTTCATTCAGGCAGGCACGACGGAAAAACCCGACGCGGCGACTGCGAAACTGCTCGAAGGTCGAATCGTAATCATAGTTGACGGCTCGCCTATCGCCATAACTCTGCCCTATCTCGTTTTCGAGGACGTACAAGACGGTTACGACTACTATTCGGGCGACTGGCGCGCTTCGATGATACGAATGTTCCGACTTTTCGGCGCAATGCTGACCGTGCTTTTGCCGGGGGCGTACATCGCGCTTCAAACCTATCATTTTCAGTTGTTGCCCATAAAGTTTTTGATGACGCTTATGTCGGCAACGACGAACATACCCTTTCCGCCGGCGATAGAAATGCTTTTGGTTATGACGCTTTTCGAGGTGCTTAATCAAGCGTCGATACGTATGCCGCGCTACTTCGGCATATCCTTGTCCGTCGTGGGCGCAATCGTGCTCGGCGATACGGCGGTGAAATCGGGTCTTATCTCGTCGCCGTCCGTGCTTGTGGTCGCGCTGTCGGCAATAGGCATATTCTGCGTGCCCGACCAAGTGGGAACGATGTCCATACTTCGCTTTTTGTATCTGTGCATAAGCGCGGTTCTCGGATTTGTGGGAATGATAATTCTCACGATAGTCATCATCGCATATCTCGCTTCTCTCGAAAATTTCGGCACGCCCTATCTTGCGCCGTACGCGCCGAGAATCTCGCCCGACCTTCAGGACGGCGTGTTGAAAGCGGACTCGGCGGCAATGGAATTGCGCCCCTATTCCATACCCACGCAAAACCGCCGCCGCATACGCAAATATTGACGAACAACAGGTTTATCTATGGCAAACAGCACAATAAAACACGGATTACGCAAAAATCTGCCGAACGGCACTATCTACAATTCGCAAGCGGCGGCTATTATAGTCGCGCTCGGTTTTGCGTTCAAACTCTCGTCCGCCCCGGGGATTTTTTCGGACGCGTTCGGCTCGGCGGCGTTTTGGGTGTTTATGGGATTCACCGCAATCGAGGGCATATGCGTAATCTTTATTTTCGCCTTTGCGAGAATGGGCGGCGACGCGCTTTTGCGCGCGACGAACTGCGTATTTTATAAGGCGGCGTGTCTTATCGCCTGCGTTTGGCTTTCGGCAAAGACGGTGTTTTATTTTTGCTACTGCACCTCATATCTCACCCACGAACTTTTCACGGGGACGCAACCTTTTCTCATATACGGATTGTTCCTTTTGCCCATAGTGTATCTCGGTTTGAAAGGCACTCGCTCGATTGCGAGAAGTTGCGAACTGTTTGCGCCGCTGTTTCTTGCCGTGGTCATACTCAATCTCGCCTTTTTGGATTCGGATATGGACTTCGGGCGCAATCTGCCCGTATTTACGACAGAGCCGTCCGTGCTGATTGCGACTATGCCTCGCTACGGTCTGTGGCTCGGCGACGTATTCCCGTTTATATTCGTGAGGCTTCGCAACAAGAAAGCGCCCTATCTCACTCTCGGCATCGCATCCACTTGGGCGATTGCGAATCTGATCGTGCTTATCGGCGTCGCGCTCTACGGCAACGCACTGAAAACGGTGTCCGACCTCTTTATACACATCGCGAGTTTCAACCAACTTTCTTTGGAAATAGGAAGAATGGAATGGACAAACCTTTTCGGAATCATAATGATGTCGCTCTACTCTCTCTCTTTCCTCTACGACGGCGCAAATCAAGCGTGCGAGCGCGCACTCGGCACGGCTCTGCCGTCAAAGATACTGTGTCCGACGGCGGTTATCTGCGCTGCGCTGTTCTCGTCGTCGCTGCAACAAGTGACCGACTTCGCGCTCGGCGTAACGGGCTACGTTCTGACGGCGATTGCATTCGCTTTGCCGATTTCGCTTTTTGCGGTGGCAAAAGTCGAAAAGAAAAAATATTCGGGCTTGTACGCTTGTCTTGACGCAGAGTACGCGACGATAGGCAAACAAAGCAACGCGCCCGACAGCGAAAACGACGGCGTGCTTTATACGTTCAAGCAAAACTCGCCCGAGGGGGAAGCACAATGAAAAAACTAAACGTGCCGTCATATCTTCTGCGTACGAAATGGTTTGTGTTTTTCCTCGTCGCCGTGTTTCTGATTATATTCGGCAGAATGGTGGAAACGCCGTCGCTGTCGAAATCGGCGGTGGTGCTCGGACTCGGCATAGACTACGACGAATCCGCTTCTCTTTTCGAGGTCAGCACGCAAGCGGTGCTCGTCGGCTCGTCGAGCGGCGACACGACGGAAACCAGTTACGTCTGCACGTCCGCAAAAGGCAACACGATTGCGGGCGCAATGGACGCAATTGCGCGGAAAATAGGGTTAACCGTATCGCTTTCGCACTGTAATGTGGTGTTTATGTCAACTTCGGCATTCAAACTCGACCATATGCAACTCATATATCCGTTGACGGGAATGTACGCTCTGCCCGAGCAAACCATTATCGTGACGGGGGATAAATCGCCGTCCGAAATGCTGTCGCTGAGGATAGGCACGACCTTAAGTTCACCCTTCTTTTTGCAACAGGCTCTCGTCAACGAGGAAGGCTCGGACGGTATGATTCGCACGACCGCAAAGGACTTTTTGGCGCGTTCGCTGTCGAGAAGCAAGGCAAACGTCATACCATATATAATCGCAAAAAAGGCTACGCCGCCCCTCACAGAAGCGGGAAGCGAGGACGACGTGTACGAACTCGACATATCGCGAGCAATGGCGTTCGACAACGAAAATTATTGCATAATCGAGAACGAATACGCCGAAATTCTTGCGCTATACCACAGCCACGACGTGACGGGAACGCTGAACTACACCGCACACGACGGCGGCACGATAGAGTTCAAAATTCTCAAAAAATCCGTCAAAATCAAGGCGTACGGGCGCAAAGTGATTGCCGAAATCAAACTTTCCGCCGACTTTGCCGACGTGCAGAAAATCCCGACGGACGAAGTTGTCAACACCGACAACGAAATCGTAAAACGATACGCCGCCGCCCTTGCAAAGGACATAGAAAAAAGGCTTTTTGAACTGTACGAATTGTCCGTAAGCAAAAACATCGATTTTTTGTCGTTGCAAGCAAAAGCGTATCAATCGGTCGGGCGAAATCTCGAAGAAGATTGCCTTGTCACCCTCTCTTTCGAGCCGAAAGTGTCCATAACCGTAAAAGAAGCGGGATAAACCGCTTTGCACCTCGATTTTTGCAATCGGCATATAGTGGCGTAGAGGTATTTTTATGGATTATCTTTTGCCAGACGACGAAACCGTGAAAAAGATGTGCGCCGAATACGCTTGTTATCTTAACAAAAAGACAGGCGCACTCGGATACATAAACGAATTAAACTCAAACGACAATCAAAGCGACGACATTGACAGTCGCTTAAAAGAGTCGCAAAATCAAAGCGGCTTAAGCAACGACCCAAGCGGCGATTCTCAACGCAATTTGCAACGAGATTCGCAAAACGACGAGGCGGGAAAACCGAATCGCGCGCAATATGCGTATACATGCGATATAAAAGTTTTATTTCTTTACATTATTCTGCTTTTGGGATATAATGCAAGATATGGAACTCAAATTTATGACGCCGACCGAGGTGTGGGAAGGGTTCGATCCGCGCGTTGCGCCTTTGGAAGCCTCAATAATCTCGTGTCAAACAACGGATAATTTCGTCTGCTCGAAGCAGATTTTCACGGCGGACACCTCGAAAGAGGGTCGCGTTCGCGTATGTTGCAATATCTATTACGACGCACGCTGGCAAGACGCACGTCCGGCGGTTTTGGTGTTGCCGTGTTTCAAGAATCCTCACTCGTCCGACGCAATGCATATGCTCGTCGAGGAAGGATTCGTCGCTTGCACGCTCGACTACTGCGGCATATTCGAAGATACCAAAACGGCTTATCCGTCCGATTTGAGTTTTGCTCGCTTCCCCGATTGCGAAAATCATCTCGACAGCATAGAAACCACCGCGCGCAATACGCCATGGTTCGTATGGGCGAAGATAGCGCGTCGCGCGATAAGTCTTTTGCAAGAACAAAGCATAGTTTTAAGCGAACGCATAGGCATATTGGGATTCGGCATAGGCGCGCAACTTTGCTGGCTCGTCGCCGGCACGGACAAGCGCGTATGCTCTATGACGGCAATCAACGGCGGCGGCTACCGCTGGGCAGAACATAACGCAAGATTTTTGGGCAGCGACATACCGTCGGGCGATGAGCAACTGGCATATTCGACGGGTATCGGCGCGGAAACGTACGCAATGTTCGTCACTTGCCCCACCCTTGCAATCGCAACGCGCGATTCGGTGTACTGCGACATCGACAGAATCGGCGATATGCTCGACCTCGTAAAGTCCGAGGTGAAACAACTCATAATTTCGGATTCGTGCGATATGCAAATTACGCGCAGCGTATACTCTGCGCTCGTGCTGTGGCTTCGCTCGCACCTTGCAAACACGACGGAATCGTTTTTGCCGTCTATGCGCTTTGAAACGACGGACGGAAAATTGTACGTCAAACTCAATTCGGGCATAAAAGCGGACAAACGCACGCTGTACGTAAGTTACGGCGAGCCGTCCTCTCGCCAAAGATACTGGCAGTCATTCGACGTACGCCAAAAGGTCGGCGAACACGAATACACCTGCGACATTCCCGTCTACGACACCGAAGAACTCATCGTTGCGTACGCAACGCTCGTATATCCCGACTCGAACATGGTTTCCACAAAAGTTTCGAGCATTATCCCCGCAAAACACGACGTGAGTGCGATCGAAACCTCGCCGAGAATATCGAAAGTTCTCTACGACGGAAGTATGGGACTTGGCGGATTCGTGGCAAGAACGGACGACGCGCTGCTTGACGACGACACGCTGTTTGTCGCAACCGGCCCGTTTGCGATAAAAGGCATATCCGCAAAAAAAGGCAACCTCACGCTTTGCAGAAGCATACAGGAAATGACCTCGACAAGCCGCACCGCCATATTGCACGTCGACGCATACTCGAAAACGTCGGGCAGTCTGAACGTGTGCGTATACACCTACCCCGACCTCAAAAAATACACCGCGCGCACCAAACTTAAAGGCGGCGAGTTCTGGCAAAAACTGCTCTTTGAATCCGCCGACTTCAAGAGCGAGGAAGGTCGCACACTTTCTTCGTTCTCGGTGGTGAAAACCATAGAGGTCGAAAACGCGGGCGGAATTGTTTTCAACAACTTTTTGTGGATTTGAAAATAATCCGAGCCGCAAGCAATATACTTTTGTATGCAAGATATTCCGCTTTTTGAACAAGAACCGATACAGGAAGAACCCAAACGCCGTTCCAAACGCGTTGCAATCTCGGTTGCAATCGTGCTTTTGGTGGTGGTTTTAGCGGTCGCAAGCGCACTTTTGGTCAAATACTACGTCGTTGCGACGTTCACGGTTGACGGAATATCGATGTACCCCACTCTCGACGGCGGTGGCGGTGCTAAAAGCGATTCCGACCGCAACAACGGCGAAACGCTATATCTCAACAAACTTGCAAAGATAAACCGCGGCGACATTATCGTTTTTACCCCCGACAGCGGAATTTTTAAGGGCAGAACGCTCGTAAAAAGGGTTATCGCGGTTGGCGGCGACCATGTCGTCATATCCCAAAACGTCGTGTATCTCAACGGCAAACAACTCGACGAAAGTTACGTCAACAAAGCCGAACTCGCAAAGTACGACGATTTGGACGTGTACGTCGAGGACGGCTACGTCTTTTGCATGGGCGACAATCGCAATCACTCAACCGACTCCCGAGAATTCGGACAAATAAGTCTCGATTGCGTCGTGGGAAGATGTTTTTTGATAAAAGGACTTGACGGAAAATTGAGAAAAGCGTGATAAAAATCACGCTTTTTTATTGTCGCTAAAGGCTACAAAAAAGGATCTGGTGTTAATTAACGCCGCACCCAAAAAGGTACTAAACCACCAAAACCCAACGGATTTGTTTGAACAAGAATTAAACAAAGTGTTGCACTTGGTTTGACAAATCACCTTGAGCGGCAAAATCCGTGTAGACGTTCGCAATCGATTTTTACGTTTTTACTTTTCAACTTAAATTACAAATTTTTAGAAATATACATCTTTATATGTGGTTAGAAGGCGGAAAATGCGTTTTTGATACGGATAGAAACACGATTTTGCGATAACTGCCGCATAAATCTACGATTGCGATAAAAAAAATATCGCAATAGAATGCCAAAATGTTTGCCAAATGCGATTTATTTGTGTACAATATGGTCGATTGGGTTGGATAATGCGGTTTGACCGCTTTGTAGATTTCAACGATAATAACATATACGGAGCATAGGACACGATGGACAAAGTTGCATTGCAAGCAAAACTTGACGAGCAAAAATGGGATGACAGCGTAAAAAATCACCGCGATATGTGCGGCGCATACGACTACTGCGCTTTTTGCGACAAGAGCGTCGATATGCCTTGCGCAACGGCTTTTGAAAAAATGAACGAGCCGAAGATTCTGCCTGCAAAGGACGAGGATCGCCCCGTTCAAATCGCCACCCCCGAAGAAGACGTAACGGATTTGCACTCGTCTTTGGGCAAAAAGTTCGATTATGACAAAGTTATGGCGAAGAAAGCAGCGCGCAAGAGCCTCACTTTTGCCGAAAAATACGCGCTTGCGGACGACATAATCAAAGAGCGTTACGCAATTCTCAAAGAAGCGCTCACCACGACTGCAAAAGGTACGCCGAAGATCAAGAGCAGAATCAGCAAGCAATGCGATACGTACAGACGCGAAGGCGACATCGTGGCAAAGATCACGATCATCGGCACGTCGTTGCGCATAAACCTTCCCCTCGACCCCGACGCGGAAGAATTTAACGACGGACGCACCCCCCACACTTCCACCGGTCACAAGAAAGTGTACGAAGAAGTCCCCTTCCAATTCAAGGTCAACAGCAAACTCGCATTGAAGCGCGCACTTGCTCTCATCGATTTGGTTAAATAATCGCTTTTGCACAAAAGAAAAAGCAAATAGATATACGAAAGTTAAACGGTCGATATACTAAAGACAAAACGAATCCCGTCGCAATGCGACGGGATTTTTCTTGCTTTGAACGATAAATCGAATTTGTCTTATCGTTGTGAATCTTTTGTTGTGCGGTTGTATTTTACCTTCGTTTTGCGTTTGTGTTCGATTGCCTTGCACCGTCGCAAAACTTCTGGTTATCTCATACCCTTGTCGTACGGGATACCTTCCGCTTTCGGTGCTCTGGACTTCTTCGACGTGAACGCAAGAACGATTAGCGACACAATGTACGGAAGCATTATATAGAAATAACTGTTTACCTGCAAATTCGCAAGCCAATCAATTCCGGTATAAACGTTTGACAACGCTCTGAACACACCAAATAACAATGCCGCAAGAGCGATTCTTATCGGCTTCCATTGTCCGAAAATCATAACTGCGAGAGCGAGGAATCCCATACCTGCAACGCCATATTTGAAATCCCATGTGCTAACTGCCGCCGCAACATAGATGATGCCGCCGAGACCGCCGAGCGCACCCGAGATGATAACACCCGAATAACGCATAGCGTAAACGTTGATACCGACGCTTCCCGCCGCCTGCGGATGTTCGCCGCAAGCACGCAAACGAAGACCGAACTTGGTTTTGTAAAGGACAATAGCGGAAATTATAAGCAAAATAAATGCGATAACGACAAACCAACTGCATTCCATCTCGCCTATCTTGAAAATAAAGGCTTCGTGTTGGTCTATATATCTTAATACCGCAGAGAAATCCGCACCTTTGCTTCTAATCTTATTGACAGATTTGACAATAACCATAGAAGCCGCTGTCGCAAGCATATTGAGTGCCGTACCGGCAAGGGTTTGGTCTGCCTTGAAGTTTATGCATGCGACTGCAAGCAATAGCGAAGAAATCATTCCTGTTACCACAGCAACCAACATTGTGAGTATAACAATTAGTGCCGGTGCCGTGCCTTCCGGAAGCAGAACCATAGTCAAGGTTCCACCCATTGCGCCGAAAACCATTATGCCTTCGAGGCCGATGTTGATAACGCCCGAACGCTCGGAGAACATACCGCCGAGTGCGACGAGAATGAGAACCGCTGCATAAATCAATGTGTATTGAGCAAGTAACGTCATTTCGTTTCATCCTCCTTGTGCGTATTTTCTTCGACGTTTGGCGGGGTTATTTCCTCGATTTCTTTGTTTACGTCGTCGATTGCTTCTTCTTCGGGTGTTTTTTCGTTTTCCTCAACAGTCGTATCGTCTGCTTGTGCCACATCTTGTGCGGTTACATTATTCTCTATTGATGAATCATTGTTTTCATTATCTTGTTTCGCATTTCGTCTTTCGCTTATTTTGTTCAATCTCTTGGTTAAAAATTGCTTGAAGAACAAAACGAATGCGCACAAATATACAATCAATGAAATCATCAAATCGGCGACTTCCGGATTGTAATATCTTGTGTCGATATATCCGCCACCGATTGTTATATGCTGAATGAAATATCCTGCAAACACAACACCGATAGGATTCAAACCGCCGAGGAACGCAACCGCAATTCCGTTGAATCCCATTGTCGGAACAGACGTCGCTGTTGTCTTATAAACTTCAAAGCCTGTCAAATAGAAGAATGCTGCGCCGAGACCTGCCAACGCCCCCGAAATCGCCATTGTGACAATGATGTTGCGCTTGTCTTTCATGCCTGCGTATTTTGCGGCGAATTTGTTGTGCCCTGTTGCTTTTAACTCATATCCAAACGTTGTTTTGTTGAGGACTATCAGAACAACTATCGCAATAATAATACAAAGCGGAATTGCAATCGTAATGTACTTGTTTCCGTTAAACAAATTGCGAAGTCCGATGTCAGGAATTACCGAATTAGGCGCAAACTCTAAAAGCCCTTTCGTTTCGCCTAAATTAGGATTCTTTGCACCGGGCAGATTAAGCACAATGTTGGTTATATACAACCCTATCCAGTTTGTCATAATGCAAGCGATAACTTCGTTAACGTTAAAAAATGCTTTTAGCATTCCACAAATTGCGCCCCATAGTGCCGCCGCCAAACCTGCGAGAATTATACACAAATACCAGGGTAATTGCCATGCAAGCGCAGAATATAACGAGACACAGATGCCTATGCAGTATTGGCCGCCGACGCCGATGTTGAAAAGGCCTGCTTTGTATGCGAACATAACCGAGAGTCCGCACATAATAAGCGGAACAGACTTTACTATTGTAGAACCAAAATTTTCAAGTGCGAGAGCCCTATCTTTATAATAGCCAAAATTTTTCAGTATGGTACTTATTGCTTCGCCTGCATGTTGAGGATTTATGCAAAGCAGGACAATATAACCTATAAATATGCCGAGCAATGCGCAAAGAATCGACGAAATGACCGTTTGCGTGCCGTCCTTTTTTGCGACGGTCAAAAGTTTCGCTTCGCTGCCGGGGGTGGAAACAAACAAACCTTTGAACCAGTCTTTCACTTTTGCGGAATCAATTTTCTTCATCGTTCTTCTCCTTTGCGTCACGCTTTGCACCCGCCATATACAAGCCGAGTTCTTGCACGGTTGTCTTCTTGGGGTCGAGTTCGCCGACGATTTCGCCCTCGTACATAACCAAAATTCTGTCGCTGAGGTTCATAACTTCGTCGAGTTCCAACGAAACGAGAAGCACGCCCGCGCCGTTATCTCTGTCTTTGACGATTTGCGAATGGATATACTCGATTGCACCGACGTCCAAACCTCTGGTGGGCTGAACGGCGATAAGCAATTTGTGTGGTCTGTCGAGTTCTCTTGCAACGATTGCCTTTTGTTGGTTGCCGCCCGACATGCTGCGAACAACGGTTATCGCTCCTTGACCGCTTCTTACATCGTATTGTTCGATAAGTTCGTCAGAATACTTGCGCACGGCTTTCTTTTTGATGAATCCCGCCGTTTGAAAAGCCCTCTCCCAATAACGTTGAAGCACCATATTTTGTTCGAGCGTATAATCGAGCACGAGACCGTGTTTGTGTCTGTCTTCGGGGATATGGCTCATGCCGGTCTTGCTGCGCTTGCGTATGGAAGACTTGGTTATATCTTGCCCCATAAGATACACTCTGCCCTTGACGTCCGCGTTTACGTCGATGCTCTCTCTCTTTTTCTTGTCGAATACGAAGACGAGTTTGTTCCAGAGCGCAACGCATTTGGACGCAATGCCCTCGCCGAACTTTTTCAGTCCGTCCCAAATCTTGAAGCCGAGTTTAACGAAGAAGTATTTGATAAATTCGCCGACTTGCTTGAAAAAGAGTTTTGCTCTTTCGGGTTTTTCGACATCTTTGAGTTTCGTCCAGACGGGAGGGGCGATTTCCCTTTCCACCGTTTCTTCGACGTTGGGTGCGAGTTTTTCAAGACCCGTAAGTCCGTATACGAGTTCGGTTTGTCCGTTTCCGTCGATACCCGCGATACAAACGATTTCGCCTGCGTGTACGGTGAAAGAAACGTCTTTGACTGCAAGTTTTTTGTGGATTTTGCTTTCTACGCAAAGATTTTCGACTTTGAGAATCTCGTCTTGCGGATTCGCTTCGTCCTTGTCTACGGCAAATTTGATGTCGCGGCCGACCATCATCTTTGAAAGTTCTTCTTTGGTTGTGTCCGCAACGTTCACCGTGCCTATATACTTGCCTTTGCGCAAAACGGTGCAACGGTCGGCGACCGCCATAATTTCGTTGAGTTTGTGCGTGATGAAAAGAATGGATTTTCCCTCGGCGGCGAGATTGCGCATAATCTGCATAAGTTCGTCTATTTCCTGAGGGGTCAAAACCGCGGTCGGTTCGTCGAAAATGAGAATCTCGTTGTCGCGGTAAAGCATTTTCAAAATTTCGGTGCGCTGTTGCATACCGACGGTGATGTCCTCGATGATTGCGTCGGGGTCGATTTTGAGTCCGTACTTCTCGCTCAAATCCACAACTTTCTTGCGCGCTTCTTTCTTCGTGAGGAATCCCGCCTTGTTCGGTTCTGCGCCCAAAATGATGTTGTCGAGGACGCTGAACACCTCAACGAGTTTGAAGTGTTGGTGCACCATTCCTATGCCCAGAGCGGTTGCGTCGTTCGGGCTGTTGATTTTGACGACTTTTCCGTCCTTCAAAATCTCGCCCTTTTCGGGTTGATATAATCCGAAAAGAACGGACATAAGCGTAGATTTGCCTGCGCCGTTTTCACCCAAAAGCGCGTGGATTTCGCCGCGCTTGAGTTGCAATGTGATGTCGTCGTTTGCAATGATGCCCGGAAATTCTTTCGTTATGTGGCGCATTTCGATGACGTAATCGTCTTGCGCAGTCGAATTGTCCGAAGTTTCGTTCGGTTCGATTGCCAAGACTTCTTCTACTCTCACATCGATGTTGCTCCTGTCTTCCGTTTCCGATATCGCTTCGATCTGAACGACGGACGTGCTTTCGGTGTCTTTTTTTCGTTTTGCCATACTTTCCTTCTTGCAAAGAATTGCCCTTTGAACGTGTCGAAAAAGTCAAAAGTGCTGTCTGTCAGGGTCATTCTTTTATAATATGTATAGAAAAATTATACTATATATATTTGTCAATATCAAGAGCGATAAAAAATCTTTTTTATTCGCATTTGCATTTTTTCAAAAAGAGCATAAAAAAAGAAGGCTTTCGCCTTCTTTTTTTATTTGCTTTCATTCCTTATTTGAGGTTTCCTTGATTATCAACCTTGATTTCGGTTGTGGGCATTGCTTCTGTGCTGGCGTTGACAACGATTTCGCCGTTGAAGATCTTTGCTTCGAGTGCTTTGTATTCTTCAACAGTGAAATTCTTCATTGTCCAAGTTGCAGTCGGAAGTTGCACATAGTTTGCTTCAACGTCCGTGCCGATGAGACCGAGTTTTTGGACTTTTCCGGAATAAAGCGACCAGTTGCCGACCATCAAGTTTGCCAAAGCCGTCTTGGTTGTCGCAGCGAGACCTTTCATTGCAGAAGTAACACACATATCAGATCTATATGCATTGATAATTGCGCTTTGGTCAACGTCAACGCCGATAACAAACTTATCGACTTTCTTTGCCGCTTCGCAAGCAGAGGAATAGATGCCGCCGCCGCATGCAAACACAACTTCGGTGCCTGCGCCGTACCAAGTATCCATCTTTGCCGTAATGTCTGCGTCACCGTAGAATTGGTTGCCGTAACCGTATTTGATTTCAACGTCTTTTGCAACATTCAATTCGACTGCTGCAGCATTTGCACCTTGTACGAAGCCGTAGCCGTAACGTTGAACTGCGGGAACTGCCATACCGCCGAGGAAGCCGAGTTTTCTGAATCCTTCTTTGACTGCGGCATAACCTGCAAAGTAGCCTGCGATTTCTTCTTGATAAACGAAGCAAGCAACGTTAGAAGGAAGTTCGTACGTCCATTTGGGGTTGCTGGGGTTGTAGTCATATTCTTTGCCATAGTATGCCTCGAACAAGTCACCTTGTGCAACGTCCATTGCGATGAATTTCACAGTGGGGTTTTTGGAAGCAACTTCGACAATCGTACCAGCAAACGCATAACCCGGCATAACGATAACATTGTAACCTGCTGCGACTGCTTGGTTGACGGATGCAACACGTTCTGCCGTGCTGTCACCGGTCGGTTTGTAGTATTGGAATTCGATGTTGAATTCTTCGCAATACCATTTGCATGCTTCATAGGTCGTTTGGTTGAAGGATTGGTCGGTGATGTCGCCGTAGTCCGTTACCATAGCAACCTTCCAGTTCTTGTTGTAAGATGCTTCGGAATCGCCATCTTTGGTGTTGCAAGCCGCGAAGCAAGCGACGCAAGTGATAACGAGTGCCATACAAAGTATGAATGCTACAAGTTTTTTCATAAATTTTCTCCTTTAGAGTTTTTATTTGATGATTAAATTATACATTTTCGCAAAACGCGTGTCAATACCTCAAATGACGTTTGAAGACTGTTTTTTTTGTCGATTGTTTTTTATATTTTACACTTGTGTAAAAACTCAAGGCTTTGCCGATATATGTGCGCGTATATGCGCATGTGCAAAAAAATAGGAAAATGAAATATAATATAAAAAAGTAAAATATGTAAAATGCAAATATTTTTTGAAAAAGTTGCGAAAAAGTCGTTGACATACGGCGAAAATATGATATTATTACAACTGTTTTTTGAAAAAAGCGGACGGCTTTTCAAAGCGTCGCTCGGCAGAAATCGAGGCGTTTTTCAAAGGACGGGAAACGAATAAAAAAGGACCTGAAAAGGCGTTTTTCTTTTTGGCAAACGAAAGTTGCTAAAAAAAAACGCCTTTTTTTTGTTTTTTTGAGGCAAAAACAGCCTCGAAAAACGCAAAATCGCTCACAAAAGCACAAATATTCACACGGAGGCACACCTATGAGCAAGTACATTTTCGTAACGGGCGGAGTCGTTTCGGGACTCGGCAAAGGAATCGTCGCAGCGTCGCTCGGCAGACTTTTGAAGTCGGCGGGATACAGCGTGTATATCGAAAAATTCGATCCCTATATGAACATCGACCCCGGTACGCTTAACCCCACCCAGCACGGCGAGGTGTTCGTAACCCGCGACGGCGCGGAAACCGACCTCGACCTCGGACACTACGAAAGGTTTATAAACGAGAACCTCACCAAGAGTTCCACCCTCACGAGTGGCAAAGTGTACCAAAACGTTCTCAACAAGGAAAGAAACGGCGAGTACGGCGGCAAAACCGTGCAAATCATTCCGCACGTCACCAACGAGATAAAACAGCACATTCTCGACACCGCAAACGAAACGGGCGCGGACATTCTCATCACCGAAATAGGCGGAACGGTGGGCGACATCGAAAGCCAACCCTACCTCGAAGCCTTGCGCCAGTTCAGCCTCGACGTAGGCAGAGAAAACTGCGCGTTCGTACACGTCTGTTTGCTTCTTTATATGTCTTGCTCGGACGAATTTAAGTCCAAACCCGTGCAACATTCCGTGCGCGAACTGCAACGCTTCGGCATATTCCCCGACGTCGTCGTGACGCGCTCGGACAAAAAACCGCCCGAAGAAATCATCAAAAAGATTTCGCTTTTCTGCTCTATCGACGAACACGCCGTCGTGCCGAGCACAACCGTAAAATGCCTTTACGACGCCCCCGCAATGCTCAATCGCAACGGACTTTACAAGGCGATAAGCAAGGCTCTCTCGCTCAAAAACAAGTGCGACCTCACCGAGTGGAAAGAAAAAGTCGCCGACCTCAAAATCACGTCCGTCAAGACGAAAATCGCAATCGTGGGCAAATACGTATCCTTGCGCGACTCGTACATTTCGCTCGTCGAAGCAATCAAGCACGCGGGCGGCGCGAACAAGACGGGCATAGACCTCAAATGGATTGACAGCGAAACGCTCACGGACAAAAACGTCGCCGAAAAACTCAAAGACGTTGACGGAATCATAATCCCCGGCGGCTTCGGCACGAGAGGCGTAGATGGTATGATTTGCGCTTGCAAGTACGCGCGCGAAAACAAAATCCCCTATCTCGGAATTTGTTTGGGTATGCAAGTCACCGTCATCGAATACGCTCGCGACGTACTGGGAATCAAGGACGCGACGAGTGGCGAATTTTCCGAAAGCGGCAGCCACGTCATCGACATACTTCCCGACAAGAAAGGCAAAAAAATCGGCGGAACTATGCGACTCGGCGCATACCCCTGCGCCCTCAAAGACGGCACGAAAATCAAAGAAGCGTATGCGAATCAGGACGTCATCGAAGAACGTCACCGCCACAGATACGAGTTCAATTCGGACTATCTTGCCGATTTTGAAAAAGGCGGTCTGGTGATAAGCGGCAAATCCCCCGACGGACACATCGTCGAAACGGTGGAAGTCAAAGACCACCCCTTCTTCGTGGGCGTACAGTTTCACCCCGAATTTACCTCTCGCCCCGAAGTCGCCAATCCGATTTTCAGCGCGTTCGTCAAAGCCGCAAAAGAACGAGAGCATTAATCGAAAACAACCCGATACCGACAAAAAAGAGCGTTTAACACGCTCTTTTTTCAATATAAACCGTCGTTTGTGTTGTTTTTAGAGAATCGTCATTTGTTTTGGACAACACATATGCGCGACATTTATTTTTTATTAATTCTATTTTGTTTGACAATCCGCTTTTCTTTGGGCGAAGAATTAGATATAATCTTTTATATATATCAAAACTTTTGTATATACATATCGAATTAACCTTTGTAGGAGAACATATGAAAAACCAAACCATTCTCGTTCTGGATTTCGGCGGACAATACAAGGAACTCATCGCGCGCTCGGTGCGCAGAATGAACGTGTATTCCGTCGTCGAGCCGTCTTGCATTTCAGAGGAAAAACTCAAAGAAATCGATCCTATCGGCATTATCTTTACGGGCGGACCTAACAGCGTTTATCTCGAAAATTCGCCGCGTTGCTCGAAAGCCGTGTTCGATTTGGGCGTACCCGTTTTGGGCATATGCTACGGCATGCAGTACATCGCACATTATTTCGGCGGCGTCGTAAAGGAAGGCGCAGTGCGCGAGTATGGTCAAACAAAAGTTTTCATCGGCGACTGCGCGATTTTCGACGGTCTTTCGGGCGAAGAAGAAATGCTTATGAGCCACACCGACTACGTTGCGCAAGTTCCCGACGGATTCAAGGTTGTGGCAACCACGTCGGATTGTCCGTGCGCGGCAATCGCAAACGAGCAAAAGCATATATACGGCGTACAATTCCACCCCGAAGTCGAGCGTTCGCTCAACGGAAACAAGGTGCTTGAAAACTTCGTCATAAACGTGTGCGGCGCAACGCGCGACTACTCGCTCGACGACTACATCGACACCCAAATCAAACTCATACGCGAAAAAGTCGGCGATAAGAAAGTTCTTCTCGGCCTTTCGGGCGGCGTTGACAGTTCGGTCGTGGCGGCGCTCATAAGCAAGGCGATTCCCGATCAACTTCTGTGCGTGTACGTCGACCACGGCTTTATGCGCAAGGACGAAACCAAACAAATCAAAGAAGCGTTTGCGCCCCTTCCCCTCAAACTCGAAGTCGTGGACGCAAGCGAGAAATTCCTTTCCAAAATCGCGGGCGTAACCGACCCCGAACGTAAAAGAAAAATTATCGGCGAGGAATTCGTCAAGACGTTTGCGGAAGTTGCAAACGCGCAAAAGGGATACGACTTCCTTGCGCAAGGCACGATTTATCCCGACGTCATCGAATCGGGCGCAAACAACTCGGCAAACATCAAGAGCCATCACAACGTCGGCGGCTTGCCCAAAGATATGCCGTTCACGGGTCTTGTCGAACCCTTGCGCGGACTTTTCAAAGACGAAGTGCGCATAATCGGCAAAAAACTCGGTTTGCCCGACTATCTCGTCAATCGTCAACCCTTCCCCGGCCCCGGACTTGCAATCCGCACTATCGGCGAAATAACAAAAGAGAAACTTGACGTCTTGCGCGACGCGGACGCAATCGTGCGTGAAGAAATCGCCGCAAGCGGAATCAAATCCGACCAATATTTTGCAGTCATCACCGACACGAAATCGGTCGGCGTAATCGGCGACTACCGCAACTACGGCTACGTCGTCGTGATAAGAGCGGTCACCACGTCCGACTTTATGACGGCGGAATACACTCGCCTACCCTACGACTTGCTCACGAAAATGGCGTCGCGCATTGTCAACGAAGTGAAAGGCATAAGCCGCGTTTGCTATGACGTGACGGGGAAACCCCCGGCGACCATTGAATGGGAATAATAGGAATTGCGCCGAATGCAAAACACTTGTCACCCATCTTTTCAAGATGGCTTGACAAATATTTTGGCGCAAACGTCCTGTCACAAACAAATCAAAGCATTTGTTTGTGCCGTAAGGGGTTGCAACTTTGAGGCGGCTCGGCAGTTGCAACGGCGGAAGTGGATGCTCACAACGATTCTTCGTCATTCTATATTGTTCGGCTCCGCCTGTCTACAAGCAACGTCTCGGAGGCTGCGAAGCCGGATGATTCAAAAAACATCAAGCAGACAATCTTGCGAAACCGACGTTTGAGTAAAATGTTTTGCTTAAACAAATAGCAAAGATTTCCTGCGCGATAGAAAAGCAAAATGCAAATGCGGTTTATGGCAATAAATCTAATTGTTGGCATCACCGCAATGAAGTATTTTGCGCAGGCTCCGCCTGTCTACGAGCAACGTTTCGGCGGCTACGAAACCGAATAACTCGTTGTCATTCCGAGCGATAGCGTGGGAATCCAGCGTAGCGAAATGCGGCTGTCGCCTTGATTCCTACGTCGCAACGATGTTGCTCCTCTGAATGACAAGCGGAAAACAGATTTGAATATTCCGCAACCCAAACGAAGTTTGGATATCATCGTGCAAACAGCACGATTTCATCACAAAGTGATATCACCGCCATAGGCGATATCATTGCGCAAAGAAAGATATTGCTTTGCGCAGCCGGAGGCAATATGCAACACGTATCCGTAAAACTCAAAAAACTGAACGAAAACGCAATAATACCCAAATACGGCACGCAGTTTTCCGCGGGGGCGGACTTGTACGCTTGCGAAGGTAAAGCAATCACCGTTCAGCCTCATCAAACCGTGTTTGTACACACGGGCATTGCAATAGAGATTCCCGACGGTCTTGTCGGACTCGTGTATGCTCGAAGCGGGCTTGCAAGCAAACGTTCGCTTGCGCCCGCAAACAAAGTGGGCGTTATCGATTGCGATTACAGAGGCGAAATTATCGTGTCTTTGCACAACCACTCTGACGAGCCGCAAACCATAGAGGATAAGGAACGCATTGCGCAACTTGTGATTGCACCCTGCTTTGTCGCAGACTTTGAAGAAGTGGAAAACTTAACCGACACCGACCGCGGACAAGGCGGCTTCGGCAGCACGGGCAAGATGTAAAAACCGCATAAAAATAGCAAAAAAGCACGATTTTCGTGCTTTTTTTATGCGCTTTTATTATCGTATAATCCTTATTTTTTATATTTATATTTGAATCAATATAACTTATTTGTTTTTGTTTTGTTTAATCGATTTCTTTTCACTCGATCTCGAAGTAGTTGAGGAATGCGATTGTGCGCTTCATTGCCTCTTTGGATATTTTGAGGAATTGCGCGACGGGGAATGCGTGCACCGCCCATTTGCCCTCGCCGTGATAGTGTTCGTACGCAACGCCGAGTTGCTGAAACTTCTTCACGAGGTCGAACGTAAGCACCGCAAGTTTGTCGTTCTCTGCCGAAATTGCAAATGTCGGCGGAAAATCCTTTGTCACCCAATAGATAGGCGAAACCTCTTTTTGCAATTCCTCGCTACATTCCTCGACGGGCGTACCCTTGCAATAGGATTGAGTGTAAATGCCTATGTTTTTGAAGCCCGTATGCACGGCTTTCGGGAAGTCGTATACGCCGCAGTTGAGCATAAGCGCGGATATTTTTTGGTCTTTCGAGCGTTCGTCGAGGTCAAAGTGCGCGGCGTATTCGGGATTGGTGCTTATCGCGCCCGCCATACTGCTCAAATGCGCACCCGCGCTCTCGCCGCCCACAAAAATGTGGTCCATATCTATGTTGTACTCGTCGGCATGGTCTTTGAGCCAAGCAAACGCCTTGTACACGTTTTGAATCATCTCGGGATGACCGTAAAAGGGCGCGTCGCCGTAATAAAGGCTTGCCACGAAATAACCCGTTTTTTCGCAAAGTTTGGTGGTGTACGCCTCTCTCGTTTCGGGAAGTCCGCCAATCCAGCCTCCGCCGTGAATGTAGATAAACACGCGCGCTTTTTTGCTTCTGTCCCTATCCTTTCTCTCGTATATGTCGAGATAAAGACGTTTGTCGTTTTGGTCGTATCTCAAAAACCTCGTGGTTTTGACCTTGTGCGAGCGACGAAAACTGAAAACGGTGAGCCAGCCCAAAAACTCATTCTTTGCGTGTCCGCCCGCAACGTAAAGATACTTTGCGTCGTAAGCGGCTTTCTTCGCTTGTTTTTTTGCCTGCTTCTTTGCCTTTGCCGTGATGTTGGCAACGTTCTCTTTGGCAAGCACGAGTTTTGCTTCTCTTTCCTCGCGCTTGATTTTCTTGTCTAATTCCTCTCGCCTTTTTTCGAGTTGCGCGTATTTTTGGTCGAAAATATCTCTTTTGGCAAGATTATCGAGAGCCGTAAATATGCGTCGTTTCATATGTCTTTCTCCGTTAAAAAAGATGTATGTTTTTTGCTTTTATATTGCAAAACAAGGTTTTTATCGCACTGTTTTGCAAATATAAACCTTGTTTTTTGTGTTTAATATGCGTTTTATGCCTTTTCCGCAAACGAGCCGTCCTTGGTGTCCTTGACGACGTAGCCGAGTTCGTTTATCTTGGCTCTTATTGCGTCCGCGCTTGCCCAGTCTTTGCCTGCTTTGGCAACCTTGCGTTGCTCGACGAGGTCGAGAACTTCCTTGGGTACGGCACCCTCTTTTGCCTTTTGCTTTTGCTCGTAGTATGCGATAAAGTCTTCGGGATTGCTTCTGAAAAGTCCGAGCAAATCGTAGGTTTTCACAACCTGTTTTGCGTCCGCAACCGCGTCGGAATCGCCCGCTCTCAACTTCGCTCTTATGCCCTTGAATATGCCGAACAAGTCCGCAAGTGCCTTTGCCGTGTTGAAGTCGTCGTCCATTGCGCGATTGAATCCCTCGTCGATCCACTTGCTTTGCTTGTCGCTCGAAAGCCCGCTTTCGTTCACCTCGTCAAGCACCTTGTAAAACTCGTACATATGCTTGTCCGCGTCGGGGAAAAGTTCGTCGGTGATATTGATGTCGCCTCTGTAATTCGTCTGCAAAAGCGCGTACTTGATCGTTTCGGGTTTGTACTCGTCGAGAAGGTCGGAAAGAAGCAAACTGTTGCCGAGCGACTTGCTCATTTTCTGTCCGTTGACCTTGATAAGTCCGTTGTGAATCCAGTATTTTGCAAACTGCTTGCCCGTGAGCGATTCGGTTTGCGCAATCTCGTTTTCGTGGTGGGGGAAGATGAGATCTCTGCCGCCGCCGTGAATGTCTATCTGATCGCCGAACGCCGCTCTGTTCATAGCCGAACATTCGATGTGCCAACCGGGTCTGCCCTTACCCCACGGCGATTCCCAGTATATTTCGCCTTCCTTTGCCGACTTCCAAAGCGCGAAGTCGAGGGGATTGCGTTTGTTTTCCTCGTTTTCGATACGCACGCTCTCGTAAGCGTCTTCCAGTCTTCTGCCGCTGAGTTTACCGTAGCCGGGGAAACTCTCGACGGAAAAATACACGTCGCCTCTGTCTGTTGCGTAGGCGTGACCTTTTTCTATGAGTTTGGACACGAAGTCGATGATATTGTCGATGTTGCAAGTCGCTTTGAGCCAAATCGTAGGATCGTCAACCTCGAATTTGCGCATAAGTTTGTCAATGCGATCGATCATCATACTCGCGTATTCGAGAGGCGGTATGCCCGTTTCTTTGGACTTTGCGATTATCTTGTCGTCAACGTCCGTGTAGTTGCGTGCGTAAGTGACTTTGTATCCTTTTTTCTCCAAATACTTGCGGATTATATCGTAAATGAGAGCCTGATATGCGTGCCCTATATGTGCGTCGCCCGAAACCGTGATTCCGCACGCATACATATTGACTTGACCTTCGTGTATAGGCGAAAAATCCTCTTTTTTCCTCGTTAGCGTATTGTAAATTTTCATACGGAACTTTGTCCTTTTATTCCTGCGGTTTGTCCGCCTGAGATTTGTTTTGCTCGAATTGCGCTTCGATTTCCTCGACTTCGGACGGAAGAACGTTGTCCTCGTCAATGGTTATGGAATATCTGCAAGAGTGCATGTCGAGAGCCTTTTCGAGTGCGTAAACACGCTTGTTAAGCCTCAAAAATTCTTCCATAATGGGGTCGGGAAGAAGAATCTGATCCATATCCGCGATTCGCTTGCCGTCTTGCTTGACCACTCTGCCGGGAACACCGACCACTGTCGAGTACGGCGGAACGTCTTTGAGAACCACGCTTCCCGCGCCGATTTTGCTGTGCGCGCCTATATGTACCGGACCTAAAACCTTTGCGCCCGCCGACACCATAACGCCCTCGTCGAGCGTGGGGTGACGTTTGCCCGTGTCCTTGCCCGTACCGCCTAGCGTTACGCCCTGATAAAGCACGCAATTATCGCCTATTTCGGCGGTTTCGCCTATGACAAGTCCCACGCCGTGATCTATGAATATTCCATATCCGATATTTGCGGCGGGGTGAATATCTATTGCTGTTTTTTCCTTTGCCTTGTAGGAAACGTAGAGAGCAAGCGACTTCATTCCTTTTTGCCACAACTTATGCGCATAACGATAAGCACACAGGGCTTTATACCCTGTGTACGTTCGTCTTACAATCCTGCTGTTCATTGCGGCAGGGTCTTTTTGCATAATGACTTGCAAATCACGCTTTTTTGCTTCGGAAATTTTCATATTTTCCCTTATTATTCGGCGTCTTTATCCTTATTTTCGGAAGGAGCGTTATCTGCGGATTCGCCGTTTTCGTTGCCCTCGGATCTGTTAACCTTGGACGAGAACAATCCGTCGTCGTTAGAAGATTCTTGACCGAACAAAGCGTTGATCTCGTCTTCGTAGATGGTTTCCTTCTCGTAAAGAGCCTTGACCATCGCGTCCATAATGGAGCGATTTTCTTTCAATATATTCAAAGCGACCCGATATTGCGTATCGATGATGGTTTTGACTTCCTCGTCGATTTTTGCCGCGACTTCTTCGCTGTAATTGAGGTGCGCCTGATAATCTCTGCCGAGGAACACTTCTTCGCTCGTGCCGAGATACATATTGCCGATAGATTCGGACATACCCCACTCGGTGACCATGCGCCTTGCAAGTTGCGTCGCTTTCTGAATGTCGCTCGATGCGCCCGTCGAGATGTCCTTGATGACGATTTCTTCCGCCGCGCGTCCGCCGAGCATCATCGAGATGTCGTCGAGCAGTTTGCCTTTGGTCATATGGTTGTCGTCGTTTTCGGGAAGCGTAATGGTGTAGCCTGCCGCCATGCCGCGAGGTATTATGCTCACTTCATGCACGTCGTCACAGTTCTTCATCAGTTTTGCGACGATTGCGTGGCCGCTCTCGTGATATGCGGTGATGCGTTTGTCGGACTCGGTGATAAGTCGTGATTTCTTTGCGGGACCTGCCACAACCTTGTTGACCGCCTCGCTGATGTCCTTCATCGTAATGACTTTTTCGTTTTCTCTTGCGGCAAGAATCGCCGCTTCGTTGAGAATGTTCTCGATGTCCGCGCCCGTAAAGCCGGGGGTGAGCCTTGCAAGCGACTTGAAGTTGATGTCGGGCGCAAGCGGTTTGTTGCGAGAGTGAACTTTGAAGATTTCCTCTCTTCCCTTGACGTCTGGAACGTTGACGTAAATTTGTCTGTCGAATCTTCCGGGGCGCATAAGAGCGGGATCGAGAATATCCGCGCGGTTGGTCGCCGCCATAACGATAATCGAACTGCTTGCCTCGAAGCCGTCCATTTGGACGAGAAGTTGGTTGAGGGTTTGTTCTCTTTCGTCGTTGCCGCCGCCCAGACCCGCGCCGCGTTGACGGCCCACTGCGTCGATTTCATCGATGAAGATAATGCAAGGCATATTCTTTTGCGCCTGCTCGAACAAGTCTCTCACGCGCGACGCGCCTACGCCTACGAACATTTCCACGAAGTCCGAACCGCTTATAGAGAAGAACGGCACGTTTGCCTCGCCCGCAACCGCCTTTGCAAAAAGCGTTTTGCCCGTGCCCGGAGGTCCGACGAGAAGAACGCCGCGCGGAATGCGCGCGCCCATATCCGTATATTTTTTTGGATGTTTGAGAAAATCCACGATTTCTTGCAATTCCTGCTTTTCTTCCTCTGCGCCCGCAACGTCGCTGAATCTGACTTTTATGTCGCGCACTTGATTGGCTTTTGTCTTGCCGAAATTGAACGCCTGTCCTTGCACGCCTGCGCTCTTTCTCAACACGACCATAAATATGCCGAAAAGCGCGGCGTACAGAATGAGCGGAACGAGTATGCTGGAAAGAAGCGAACCGCTGGACGGGTCGTCGTATCTTACGGTTACGCCGTCAAGCAAGCCTGCTTCCGTAAATTCCTTGATAACTTCGGAAAAAGCGACTCTGCCTTGCGTGTTGACGAAATAGCCGTAGCCTCTGTCGCCCTTCTTTTGTATGTTTGCAGAATAACTGCCCTCGATGTAAATCGCCTGAATCTCGCCGCGTTTGAGCATCTCTACGAAACTGTCTTCCGTGCCCTGATAGTTTATTTCGGTGGGTCTTGTCAGTTCATACGCGACAACGAACGCGATGATGACGAGAAGTATAACGCCGACGATGATGAGTGTGCGTCTTGTGGTTGGTTTCATCTATCCTCCTGAAATCGACGCGGTGCGACGATTCCGCAATAATCATATATTATGTTCTACATATTATAAAAATTAAATACGAAAAAGTCAACACAACAAGAAATATTTTACGTTCCCTGCCGCCGCCTGCCGCCGCGCCTTTTGAGTTAGTATGCCTAAATGTTAAAGAATAACTATTAAAAGCGCATTAAATCGGCAAGGATTTTCGGATTAGTCCGACAATTCTCCTTTCATCGCTTTGTCATAAGCCGTCAAATCGAAATATCCCGTACCCGTAAGGCCGAAAAGAATGGTTTTTTCTTCGCCTGTTTGTTTACACTCGATTGCTTTGTCCATTGCGACCTTTATGGCATGAGCGGATTCGGGCGCAGGCAAAATTCCCTCTACCCTTGCAAAAGCGATTGCGCTTTCAAACACCTCTCGTTGACGAACGGCGACAGCCTCGTCGATGTATCCGTCGTGGTAGAGTCTGCTTATTATGGGGCTCATGCCGTGATAACGAAGTCCGCCCGCATGAGTTGCCGAAGGAATGAAATCGCACCCCAACGTATACATTTTTGCAAGCGGTGTAACCATTCCCGTATCGCAAAAATCATAGCGGAATTCCCCTTTTGTAAGACTGGGACAACTCACAGGTTCGACGGCAACGAATCTCGGATTGCGTTTCCCTTGCAATTTGTCTCTCATAAACGCCGACATAAGACCGCCCAAGTTGCTTCCGCCTCCTGCGCAACCTATGACAATATCGGGATATTCGTCGACTTTTTCCATTGCGATTTTGCTTTCGAGTCCGATGATCGACTGGTGCAAGACAACCTGATTAAGTACGCTTCCGAGGGCGTACTTTTTCTTTCCGTTCGATTTAAGAGCGACTTCGACCGCCTCGCTTATCGCCGTTCCGAGACTTCCGTTGAGATTTACGCCGTCCGCAAGCATTTTTCTTCCCACTTGCGTGGTGTCGGAAGGCGACGGAATCACGTTTGCGCCGTAAACGCCCATGAGTGTTTTGCGTTGCGGCTTTTGTTCATAGGAACATCTGACCATATAAACCGTTAAATCCAAACCGAAATAACTGCACGCCATGGAAAGAGCGGTGCCCCATTGTCCCGCCCCCGTTTCCGTGGTCAAGCCGTCAAGCCCTTGTTCTTTTGCATAATACGCCTGGGCAATCGCGCTGTTGAGTTTGTGCGAGCCGCTTGTATTGTTGCCTTCGAATTTATAATAAATTCTTGCAGGCGTATCCAACGCTTTTTCAAGGCAATATGCTCGGACAAGCGGCGAGGGACGATACATTTTATAAAAGTCCCTGACGGCCTCGGGAATCTCGATAAATGCGTGTGTGGAATCGAGTTCTTGCTTCGAACATTCGCTGTTGAAAACCGCTTCGAGTTCATCGAGTTTTGCCGGCTCGTCAGTTGTCGGATTGAGCAGAGGGCCTATATCCGTCTTCATGTCGGCGCGCACGTTATACCAATCTTTTGGTATCTCGTTTTCGGACAGATAGATCTTATAAGGTATTTTATTTTTGCTCATATGCGCCTCCGTTATATATTGTGTTGTTTTGTCACAACACGATGTTTATTATTCTGTTTTTTTGTCATAAACCGCCTTTTGTGCGATTTGCGACACGGTGCGTCGCTTTATCCCGGTGCCGTTCGGTTGCAACCGAAACAAAATCGTTGCCGCTCGAATCGACTTTTTGCATGCTTTGCTTTTTGTTTTTTATTTCGCAAAAAAACAAGAAAGTCCGTGCAAAATCCAAAAGATTTTGTACGGACAAGATACTATCCTGCGGTGCCACCGTACTTGAAGCGTTTGACCGCTTCCCCTCATCGACCGCCTGCACGATCTGTCTTCTTACGCGAGAATTACGTCCGAAACTACTTTGTTCGCCTCGACCCTCGGGGGCCCATATTGTCGAATGCGGTGTCTGTCGGCATTCCACCGTCGCCGACTCTCTGTAAGTCTTGCATTCGTTTTCTTCCCTTCATCGGTTTACGATTGAATGTTAAACCCTAATCGCCTTCGTGTCAACACTTTTTACACCTGTTCGTTTGGCACCCGGGCGATTGCTTGCTTGCTTTACGGTCGATTTCGGGCGGTTAAAAAAGCAACCGCCGTTCGGTGATACTGCCATCGAACGGCGGCTTCTTTGTGCGAAAATTTTTTTCGTCGCTTTTTTTGACGTTGTCGTTATTCCGTTCGTATTTTCTTCATCTTTGAAAAATAATTCGCTTCGCCGATAACGAACAGCAAACCCGCAACGACGAACATCGTGATGCCGATGCCGTAGCCGACGCTTCCCGGAACGAGGAAGAAGAATGCAAGTCCCACGGAAAACGCGATGAATGCAACCAAAAGAAACAAAATCATCACGTTCATATTGCCGAGTTCCGCAACTCTTTTGACGAGATTTTTGTCTTCCATATCACACCTCCTTTTGCCATATCGTGTGCAAAAATCGCGATTTTATTCTTTTGGGGACGAACGCCGCAAAAACACCGTCCTTTAGCGTTTAGATTTTCGACGTGCGGCAATAATTAGGCAATGAGAAAAACCAAACGTAAACAAGACGAAATCGAAAAAATCCATATCCCCTCTCAACTTTCCTCTTGCGAGGCAGAGTCCGAAAGCGGCGACGAATACGACCCTCTCGCGCCGTTCGTTGCGCGTATGTTCAACGACATAATTGAAAAAGGCGACAGAGAAATCGTGGTCGTATGCTTCGGCACCAACGCTATTTCGGGCGACTCTCTCGGTCCGTCGGTCGGCACTCTGCTCACAAAAAAATACGACGTTTCCGCATTCGTATACGGCACGGACGAGGCTCAAATCAACGGCAAAAATATGCAGGAATGGCTTGCGTTTATAAAGTCCGTTCACCAAAACGCGTTGTTCGTCGCAGTGGACGCTTCGCTCGGAAACAAGGACAAAGTGGGACAAATCGTGCTTCGCGACGACGGAGTGTGTCCCTCGGGCGTGACGGGCAAATCCGAGCGTTTCGGCGATATAGGCGTTTTGGGGATAGTTGCCCGCAATCAAGGCGACCCTCTTATGCAACTTTTGACCGTATCGCCCGTTTACGTCGACAATTTGGCAAATGAAATAGCGGTTATGTTGAAAGCGGCTCTTGCGTGAACGTTTTGCGCACGCCGTTTTTTGCGATTTTTCCGCCGTTTTTCAAAAGGGTTCGGAGCGCAACCGAACTTTTTTTGTTTTTGTATTGCATATAATTTTATATCGGGTTATAATGTTTATAATCAACATTTTGCGCATATACGCGTCGTGGGCGCGTGTCTACGCGCAACGGAAGGTGCAACTATGACGTCTTTTTTACTATCTGCCGATATACCTTATGCGGACATCGCGTTTTTCGTCGTTGTCGCGCTCGGCTTGATTTTGGGCGTCATACGCGGATTCTCGAAATCCTTTAAGGGCGTGTTCCTTACGATTGCGATTATGCTTTCGGCTCTGCTCTTAATCACCCCCACTTTCGATTCTGTGCGCAACCTCGATATGTTCAAAAATATGGAAACTTCCATAACCGAAAAAATCGAGAGCGGCGACAAGATTTTCTCGCAAAAAATATTCATAGGCACGGACAGCGAAACGGGCGAGAAAAAATACTACGTCGAAGTATCCGGCGAAGAAGGCACGTCCAAAGTCGAACTTGAAAAGAGCATGGGCGAGGGGCTGACTTCCTCTCTCAAAGGCAAATTTGCGCTGTGGCTTGCAAAGACGTTCATCACCGACGACGGACAGACGTTGGGCGGCGTTGCCGGCACGTTTGCGTCCGACATAATCGTTGCGGTGATTATGTTTGTCGTATACTGCGTCGCGCTGGGTCTTGTATGCTGGCTTCTTCGCAAGATATTTGCAAAAATGCATACGTCCGAATCGGGCGCGCTCAAGGCAATCGACCGCACTTTCGGCGCAATCGTATCGACGGCGTTCGCACTTGTGTTTATCCTTGTCGTGCTTGCGATTCTCAACGCTCTCAAAGACAAACTGCCGACGGTTGACGAGGCTCTTTCATCCTCGACGGTTTGCGGATATTTTTATCAAAACAATCCTGTTGCAAAACTTTTCACCGAAATTTTCGGTTGATAAATCTCGTGTCTGCTTTGTGCAGGCACGTTTAATATTATGGGGTATATTATGAAAGTACTTCGCGGAACTTTAACATTCGTTCTCGGTATGGTGATAGGCATCATACTTTTCGTCCTCGCAATCGGCGGCGCGGTCGTTGCGGTCGGAACGTCCGTTACGGTCGGACAACTTCAACAAAACTTCACCGACGAAGGTCCGATCGCCAAAGACAGCGACCTATACAACAAAACCATTCTCGACGCCGTAAAACAAGCGATCGAGGACGTGAACGGTCTCGATTCTCTGACCCTTCAAACCCTATATCGGCACTACGGCATATCCCTTCTCAACGGAATAAGCGGAATAGACTTCACCACAAAGGACTTCTACACCGCCCCTATTAAGGATATTTTGGACGATTTGTCAATCGTTGTAAACTCGTTCACGCTCGACGACGTGAGCAAACTTGCAGACATAAACTTTTCCGATTATAATCTGCCCATACTCGACGACAATCTCGACAACAACGTAAAATCCGCAATCGACAACATTATGGGATCGCTAAACGGCGACATCTCGGTGAGAAAGATAAAGGACAACTTCGGCATCGACATCGGCGTTGAGGACAACAAACTCATTGCGACGTTGCAAGACGTTGCATTGTCCGCTTTCGGCGCGGTTGTGAACGCAATCACACTCGACAAACTTCTGGAAGTGGATTCCGACACGTTTATTCCCAAGGGCGAAAATCTCGTATACCAAAAGGTTGACAAATACGAGGAAGTTTCAAAATCCGACCTTGCAAACGCGAATTACGCCCCCGCGCTCGGCGTTGAAACGTATATTTCGGGCGCAATCGACACCGATAACGACGGCACGACGGACAAACTCGTCGAAAAAGAACTTCGCTATGTCAAAAAGACCGTGAAGAGCGAAAACGGCGAAAAAAGCGAAAAATACGTCGTGGACAATTCCTGCTATGCGGAAGGCTTCTCTGCCGACGAGAACGAAACTGCGTTCTATCGTCACGTTCAATACGTCGTTGCGACAAATGCATCCGAAAACGTCGCAAGCCTCTATGTCGTCGCGTATGCCAACCGCATTGCGACAATCGACGGCGCAAATTACACCCTCGTGTCAAAGGGATTCGTGCCCTTGACCGATATTACGTTTTCTCAAACACCCGACAACAACGGCAACAAACTCAACGTAACGGCGGTTAAATACAAACTCGAAGACGGAACGTACGAGGAAAGCGCGTCCTTCTACGTTATGGACGAGCAAATCGACAAAGACAGTATGCTTCGCACCCTCGACGAGGGCGAAGAAGCGGGCGGCAGAAAGCCGTACTTGCGAATACACAAAGGCACTTCGGCGCAAATCCTTCAAATCGTGTCGAATATGACGGTTGTGGAACTTCAAAACGCCGACAACCTTCTCGACCAATTCACGATAGGCGACGTCGTGGACACCACCAAACCCGACACCGCAAAAGCAATCATCGCGCTCAAAGACTGCAAACTCAGCGAAATAGGCACGAAAATCAACGACCTAAAAATCGACGAACTCATCGACGTTAAGGACGAGTCCGCCCCGATTATGAAAGCCCTTGCAAACAGAGGTTGCACCCTCAAAGACATCGACACGATTGCAAACAAACTTACGATTGGCGAAGTGCTCGACATACAATACGACGTTTACGCCGAAGCGACGGACGGCGCATACGTCAAATGCGAAGTGTACGTTCCCTACAACGTATATGCGCACGGCGAGAACGTTCAACTTTACGCAAAACAAGCGGACGGAACGTATAGCGCGGTGGCTTCGGTTGCGGACGGCGAAACCGCATACGTCGCGGTTGCAAGATACCGCCTCTACAACGCAGACGCCGACGGCGCGGCAACCAGATATAACCGCACCACGCAAGGCGCAACGGCTCTTGCGCTTCAACAAATGGCAAAGCGCGGCTACACCCTCGAAGACATCGGCGAAAAACTCAACGATATGTTCTTTGACGAACTCGTGCGAATCGAAAGCGGCGACAATATTCTTATGAAATCGCTGTCCAAAAAGGACGCTACCCTCGACAACATAAGCGAAGTCGTGGATACGCTCAAAGTGGACGAAGTCATCGAAATAAACGAAAAGTCCTCTCGCCTTATGCAATCGCTCAAGGCAAGAGATTGCCTCGTCACCGAACTCGGCAATATATCCGACCAACTCACCCTTGCAGAAACCACCGATATTGCGTTTTACGAGTACACCGAGTCGGCAAACGGCAAATACGTCAAAGTGGTCGAAGATAAATACGTCTACTGCGACGGCAACGAGTATTTTGGAAGCGAACGCTTCTCGAAAGACGACGAGGGCAATTACGTTCCCGACGAAAACGGCAAATACGCAAAAGCGTTCTACTTCACCCTCTATAACCCCGTGCAGCACGGCGGACTTACAACCTACACTCGCACGACCGACGCAACCGAACTCGGCTATACGCCGTCGTCTGCGGTGCTTCAGCGTATGGCGTATTCCACGCTCGGCGAATTCTCCGATTCGTTCGGTGCCCTCACGCTCGGCGACGTTATGGACATCGACGCTGATATTTACGAACAAGACGAAACCGTCAATCCGGGCACGTCTTACTTCTACTACGACGTCGAAAACCACCTCTTTATGCGCCAAGGCGATTCTGTTCCCTCGACGGTTACCGACGACCACAAGAACTACAAAGTCAAAGTCGCGGGCACGAGTTCGTCGGTTATCAAACGCCTTGCGTACGTCCCCGTTGACGATTTGTCAAGCGCAATGGAAATCGTGATGAAAGATATGCTTCTTTCCGAACTCGTGGATGTGTACGAGTTCTCGACAATCGAGAGTATCGACGCTACCTTTGACAGAAACACGAGCACGATTAAAGAAGACGACCGCTTTATCGTAAACCCCGTCGGCACGGAAACCGATTCGGAAGGCAACGAAAAGCCCTTCACCTATGTCTACGACGAAACGGGCAAATATATCGCAAGAAGTTACGCTTTCGTCAAAGCAGATAACCTCAATCCGACCGGAACGGTTTCTTTCAGATATCAAAAAACCAACTTGATTGCAGACATTGCAACCGGCAATATTTATTACTGCGGAACAAAAGACGGAAAAATTGTATACGACAACAACGCCACACTCTGCGCGTACGTCGCATACAAAAACTTGTCGTCCACAACCGCAACTGCATCCGATAAACTTTACAAACGCGTTGACGCATCGGCATCGGATGCCTTCGATACCCAGCCTTTATATGACAACACAAAAGGCGACCTCTACGTCCTTATCAACGGCAAATATGTGAAGTATGACTCGTCGAATCTCACTCACGCCGGCGAAACAATCTACCAAAAACACGATGAAAACACGGTATATTTTGTGGACAAATCCACGCCCGGCGTTGTCGGCGACGACGGATATGTATACAACAAAAAAACGGACGTGCTTTACGCAAAACAATACTGCGAAAACATCTACGTCAAGGACGCAAAGGGCGAGTACACCGTCATAAACGGCAAAGCGGAAACCTTCGTCGACGGCGTGCACGACCAAAGTGCAAGATACAGTGTAGTCGTCGGCTACCTTGCGCAAGTCAACGAAGTTTACAATTCAAAAAAGGACACTGACGGCAACATCACGTCGTATACCAATCCGCTTCCCCACCTCACCGAAAGAGTGAACGTCGAAAACGAAAAGAGCGAAGCGGTGCTTCGTATGATTGCAAGAGAGCAAGTCACAATCGAGAACATCAACGGCGTCATCAAAAATGCGAAAATTTCCGACATTATGGACATATCTGAAGGCAGTTTGTTCTACGACTTCAAAGATAGTAAAATCGAAAATTTGAGCCACGACGTCCAAAAGAGTTTCTCGACAATGACAATGGGGCAACTCCTTATGTATGCAGATATAAGCGGGCTTGCAAACGGCGTTAAAGAAGTTATCTCTGATATAACGCTCGAAAACTTCTTCCACAGTCTTACAATTCAAAACGGCATCGTTATCGATCTCGAAAAAGCGTACGGCTACCAAGTGTAACCGCTTGAAACTCGAGAAAAAAAACTAATTCAAAAACTATCAAAAAACAAAAGCGGCTGTTAAACAGCCGTTTTCGTTTTGTTTAAGTGTTTATTTTGTAATAATCATATCAGATTTCACTTTTCGGAAAGTTCAAGCCATTCTTCTTCCATGGGCGCGAGTTTTTCTTTGAGCGCGGCAATTTGCGACTCGATTTCGGCAATCTTGACGTAGTCCGTATACACGCTTTCGTCGTTGTGCATAACCTCTTGCAAAGAGGAAATTTGCTCGTTGAGAGCGTTCATTTTTTCTTCGAGAAAACTCAGTCTGTGCGCACGGCGCGCTTCTTCCTTGCTTTGCGATACGGGCTTCTCTTTTTTCTTAACTTCGACGGATTTGCCTTGATTATCGTCGCTTTCGCTTGTCGTTTTTCTCGATTCGTAATCGGAATATTTGCCGTCGAAAAGTTCTATTTTTCCGTCGGTGAAAACTATGAGTCTATCGCACACTCTGTTGATAAAGTATCTGTCGTGCGACACGGTTATCACCGTTCCCGTGTAGTTTGAAAGCAGTCTTTCAAGCGTTTCTTTGCCGATGATGTCCATATGGTTGGTCGGCTCGTCGAGTATGAGAATATTCGGTTTTTTCCTCAATATTTTGCAAAGCGCGAGCCTAACCTTTTCGCCGCCCGACAAGTCGCATATGCGCTTGAAAACGTCGTCGCCCGTGAGCATAAACGCGCCGAGCGCACTGCGCGCTTCGGTGTTGGACAGCATAGGAAATTCGTTTTGGAAATCTTCGAGCACCGTAAGCGTCGAAAAACTTTGCGTCGAGGTTTGGTCGAAATAACCAACTTGCGCGTGAAGTCCGAAAGTCGCGCTGCCGCCGAGCGGTTTGAGTTTGTGAACGATAGTTTTCACAAGCGTGGATTTGCCCGTGCCGTTCTGCCCTATTATGCCGACTTTTTGACCTCTTTTGACAATCGTGTCAACCTCGCCGAGCGGCTTGTCGTAGCCGAATACGAGTTTGTCGATAACGACCGCTTTTTCGACGGTTTCGCGTTCGGGTTGGAAGTTCGAGCGGAAGGTTGCCGTATCGAAATTGCTCGGCGTTCCAACTTCGCCTATGCGTTCGATTTGCTTGAGTTTTGCTTGCGCCATTGCGGCTTTATTCGCCTTGTATCTAAACTTTTCAACTAGCGCGCTAAGGCGGTCTATTTCCTTTTTGCGCATAATCGAGTCTTTGAGAGCCTTGTCGTAGGCTTGCTGTTTTTGCGCCATAAACGAGGTGTAGTTGCCAGAGTAACGCTTCGTTTCGCCGTACTCGATTTCGTATACGACGTTCACGATTTTGTCCAAAAACATACGGTCGTGCGACACTATCACGCAGGATTTTTTGTATGCGCAAAGATAGTTTTCAAGCCACTCAATAGCCTCTAAATCCAAATGGTTGGTAGGCTCGTCCAAAAGCAAAACGTCCGGCTTCGACAAAAGTAGTTTCAAAAGCGCGATTTTGGTGCGTTGTCCGCCCGAAAACTCGCACAGCGGCTTTTTCATGTCCTCGTTTGAAAATCCAAACTTTTTCACCGCCCTGAGGTATTCTTTTTTATAGGTATATCCGCCCTCTCTCTCGAATTGCTCGCAAAGACGAGAATATCTTTTTACGTTTTGGTCGCACGAATCCGTTTGCAGTGCCGAAAGCGCGCTTTCCATATCCGCCTCTATGCCGAGCAAATCGGAATACGCGTCCAAAATCTCGTCGAGCATAGTTTTGGACTTGTCGTCGTTGCTCGTCTGTTTCAAAAAACCTATAACGGGATTGCCGCTCGTAAAAACGCCGTACGGCGCGTCGTCCTCGCCCTTTTGGCACTCGACCTCACCCGTCAAAACTTTGAGAAGCGTGGTTTTTCCACAACCGTTGCGACCGATAAGCGCGATTTTTTCGTTTTCGTGAATGACAAAATCCGCCTGATAAATCACCGGCGTTCCGTCATATTCTACCGCTACGTTTGATACGTTTATTTGCATACTTCGATTTTATCCTATTTTGCAAATTAAGTCCATAAAATCCGCCAACATCGAAAATATCGATATTCCGCCGCACAATCGTGCGGCAGGGGTCAGCGTTTCCAACATACATAAAAAAAAAGTGCCGCCGCACAATCGTGCGGCAGGGGTCAGAGTTTCCAATAGACATAAAAAAAGAACGCAAATGCGTTCTTTTTTGGCGCGCCTTTGGATAAAATAGACGAATAATTTTGAGTAAAAGAAAAAGCAGATTCGCACTGCTTTTCTATTTCGATAGTTGCTTTCGCATCGATGGCAACTGTTTCCGTCGGCGGTGCAAAATTGTATGTGATAATCAATTTATCTTCAAAGAAAACTATTTCTCGAATGAAAGTATTGACTATCATTTTTCTAAATTGCAAATCGGTTGAATTTGCATTGAATTTTGATGATATGTAATTCTTGATTTGTTCACGCGAGAGATATTGCTGTGTTTTTTGTTTTTCCTTATCAATCTCAAAATCATATTGATTGATTTGCATCTCAAGTTCTTTCAATCTTGTTTTTGTTTGTTCGGTAATAATGCCTTCTTCTATCGCTTTGATAATATTGCTTGCGGATTTTTGCGCTTGTGCTTTTTTGTTTTCAAGCAATTTGAGCGAAGCATTGTCTCTCGCTTCTTTTTCAAGAACTGTGTACACCGAATTTGCGATTCTCGTAACAGTTTCATCGTCGGATAAAAATGCCATAGTCGAGTTTATAACCAAATCTTCGATGTAATCTTTTTGTACCGAAGTTGTCGTGCATTTTTCGCCCTTTTTGTGCGAATTGCAAACATAGTAATAATGCACACGTTTTGCTTTGCTAGAACCGCTTGCGCCACTCATTTTCTTTTTACAAACACCGCATACCAATTTGCCTGTGAGTATATACTCATAAACTGCCTTTTTGCTGCTTGGTGCAATTTTATTTTGTTGATGTATCATTTCAACTTTTTGCCACAATTCGTCTGATATTATTTGCGGATATACTTTGTCATATACAATTCCGCCGTGTTCGACCTTGCCGGTGTATTTGAGTTTATGCAACAACTTGAAAATCGTCCGATTGCTCAAATACTTTTCGTCGTGATATTTGATTCCGCGCTCTTGCAATGATTTTGCAATTTCTTCTGCCGTATATCCTTGCGAATATTTAGTAAATATCTCTAAAATTGTGGCAGCCTCCTTTTCGTTTATTACATATTTTTGATTAACTACGTCATATCCAAATACTTTTCTTCCGCCCGTTGCATTTCCTTTTAGCCAACTCTCATTGAGTCCGCGTCTGACTTTTTGCATAAGTTCTTCGGAAAAGTATTGATTCATACCTTCGAGAAAACATTCCATCATACGTCCTTCTGGCGTGTCTGTAAGGTTTTCCATTGCCGACATCAATTTAACGTTGTTGTCTTGCAGTCGCTTTTTGTTGATAACCGATTCATATTTGTTTCTTGCAAATCTGTCTAATTTGTACACGATGACATAATCCCAATGCTGTTTTTCACTATCGCGTATCATTTTTTGAAATGCGGGTCGATTGTCGTTTGTACCTGTCATTGCTCTATCAATGTATGCATCCAGTATCACCGTGTCGTGTTGTTTTGCATATTCGTGGCACACTCTCAATTGTCCTTCGATTGATTGTTCCGTTTGGCTGTCGCTCGAATATCTCGCGTATATAACTGCCGTTTTCATTTTGTTTACCTCCTTTGATTTGTCTTTCGACGGGGAACGAAAACATCGGAAAATCCGCAGTCGGTCAAGGAAACAAGAAAAAGAATGTGCATAATCTTTTTGTTAAATGGTTTTTACATTGTTTTTCTCCTTTACCGCAAGGGGTTTCCGATATACTTTCCCGAAGAAAGAAAATCGTATTTTGTGTTTGATGAAATGATGTTATCAACAATTTCCATTTTATAAAACCACATATACGCATACTTTTTGTTTCGCCAGTGAAGCGCAAAAAATATTCGACAAATACTAAATGTGATGTCTATGTGATAATAATGTTTTTCTTGTCGTTTTGTCGTTGACAATGATTTATGCACATCGTATAATGGCATCACAACAGAACACGGTGATACGGATCTGATAGTAGAAATAAGACCTAATAAAAAATGAGATTGTTGTGGTTTAAGAGTGACGATGCAAATCGCACCACCACGACCTAAAAACAAAGGGTGACCGTGGCTATCAGGCAAAGTTTCGAGAGAATCGAAATTTTCCTGGTTAGCCACGGTTTTTATATTCTCGACTCCCTCGGAACAAAAAAATACATTCCAAGGAGGTAGAATATGATGACGATTCAAGCAGTACGTAAGGATTTAAATGAAATCCGTTATTATTTCGCGCGCAAAAAACGACTTGATGACGTTTCTGCACTTGTCGGCAATAACAAAGTTGTCGATATGGTTGAACGCTACAAAGTCGCAATGCAAAATGCACCCATAAGACTTTACGATTTATATACGTCTTTGTTTGTCGAAAACAATACTCAAGAAAGTCTTTCAAACAAGTGGTGCTATTCGAGAGAGCATATAACGCGCTTGACAAAAATGCTGTATCAATATTTGGCGGCTACACTTTGATGATTTTGCGACTTCTCGAAGGAGGTGATGTTTATGGAGAATTGCAAAACTCCGAACTGTAGAACGAAACCCAAATTAACGATACTCACAACAGGTGCTCCGTCTATAAAAAATATGCGAAAACAAGACTATGATATATTCATCAATAATTTGGTTTTCTTCGCACGTGAGCACCTCAACGAAAAGCAATCCACTTTAACAGCAAAGGATGGTGATGCTGATGATTGAACGTGCAAAAATATATAGCGACGGCAATCATTTTATCGCCATTCCGGAAACAAAATCCGATAATAAAAAGCGCAAATCGGTTGTGCCCAAACAATACACGGATGAGGAAAGAAAAGCCCTTGATAAACGCAATTTGCTCATACGGAAAATTCGCTTTGTACGCAAAGCATATCTAAACAGATTCAATTATTTTGCAACGTTTACGTATGACAGTGCAAAGCACACGGAGCATACTTTCAAGAAGGGATTGTCGTCTTCGCTAGCAAAATTGCACAGCCGTAAAGGTTGGAAATATATGGGAGTTTGGGAAAGAAGCAAAAGGGATAGATTGCATTTTCACGCACTGATATTTGTACCGCAAAATGCAATGGTCGGCGAGTTGTTTGAAAAACGCGATTATGACACAAGAAGCAAAAAGATGCGTTTAACAATACAAAACACATATTTTAACCAGCGTTTCGGAAGAAGCGACTTTGAGAGCATAGACCAATCTATAAAGCAACTATACAACGGCATCCTGCAATATCTATTGAAGTATTTAGCGAAATCTGGTGAGAAAATTACCTATTCGCGCGGTTTACCGTCATACATAACCGCAGATATTGCGGATGACGACGTAGTAACCGAAATGGGGCTATGGTCGCAAAAGTTGCTTCTGTTTGATAATGCAACATTGTATGATGAAGGTGAGATTCTCGGCACACTCGACGACGATGCGTTGATACAAAGGCTCGCGCAAAAGGCAATAAAAAAATAAAAGGCGCAACACTTTTTCGATGAGCAAAAAACGGTATGAGAAAGGGGCTGCTTCGCCAAGCGGTTTAGCGCGAACAGCCCCTCTCCGTTTGCCTCGAAAAGTTCGCCTGTTTTGTTTGTTTTGCGTGTCCTTGTCTGGCACGCGCCAGCGTGCCACTTGTTCAAGACAAGGACACATCTAATGGACAATATTAAATTTCTCTGCAAATGGTATAATTTTCTTGGGCTCCTAATATATCATAAGCTTTTTGTATGTATTCTTCTGGTGCTTTTATAAAATTTGACCACTTTACGCATTTAAAAAAGCTACTTTCGCCATGATAAATAGTGCTATTATTGCTGCAAATATCACAATTTGGTCTTTTAATATTGAACATATTCTTTTTTAATATATCAAATAAAAAATCTGTTTTATAAAGTACACAAGATGTATCGCAACAATTATTGTCGCTTATAAAATAATCATACGAGCCATAATTATCTGGTAATACTACCCCCAATAATGCGTTTGTTGGACTAGTTATAGGGTCGCCATTACTGTTTTTTCGTTTCGTTTCAAGCAATGAATATCTAACTTCCCACGGAATCCATTGGTCTTTGTCAGTTTTATATACTTCTCTCATCCCTTTTGAAATAATAACAATCGTTAAAGTGCTATCAACTATTTTATCTTTTAATTTTTCCCAAATAGTATCATCACTTAGGTGCGATAAATCTTCTCCTTCTGATTCTGCCTTGTAGATATTATCAGACATATTTCTTATGTAGTCTTCAAGTATATTGACGTAATCACGCACTGTAGTAAAATAATTATCATTTAACCTATATACTTGATTGTCTTTAAATTTATATGAAATGAAAATCTTATGTCCCATTATTTGCCTCCCATTACGAATTTAATGATTACTGTTATTATAGATATTATTACTATAAGGGCGCTATAAAATGGTATTATTGATTTTGAAAATAACGTTTGGAAATATAATGTTTTATCTTGCTTTTTTGATATTGGCAATTGCATGTTAAAATCTATATTTTCTGGTTTTTCCATTGCGACTTTATCATACAGAATGCGATATTTTCTTTCTAATTGTAAGTAATATGTATCTAATGCGCAAAAAACAAATGCCGGCAAAAAAGCCATTAATGCAATATAAAATTCTTTCATTGTGATGGCACAAGTTATAATTGCAGATACAATTGTTAATGCCCACCCTTTAAAAATAAATGAATTATTTGCCATTCTACTAATACTGTTTTGCAAAAACTCTAAATGCTTAATTTTACTTTCGTTCATAATTACCTCCTTGTGTATAATTATAGCACAAAGAATAGAATAAGTAAATACTAAATCTTTTCTAAAAAGTCAGCACGTTCTTGCCGACTCATTCCTTCTAAATCAAAAACAACATTGGAGATTGCGACAGTATTATAAACCCAAGGTTTTTCTATTAATGTTACTAATTTTGTAGAATAATGTATCTTATAAATAGGGTATGTTTGATTACTTCCCAATAATAAAGTTGCGAATTTAGGTTCTTTCATATTTTTCATCCATAAAGATTTTTTCCTCTATAGTGACATATGATACCCATATTTTGCAAATTATTATGTCGCTTTTATTTTGACTCCCTTTATTATAAATTAACACACCAGCAAGTCGTTGTAGGACTAAAAGTTATTTTCCCAAACTTGAGATAAAATCCATTAAAAGTTGTTTTGAATCTTCGGGAAGTGTGTTGACGGTGTGCAGTGTAGCAATGTCGTCCTTTGACAACACTTCCTGAATTTTTATATACCCTTCATCATCCGAATTGCCAATCAAATAATCTACGGAAACACTAAAAAATCTAGCAAGTTCTATGAGTTGCTCGATGGACGGTTGGGTGTTTCCTTGTTCCCAATTATTATATGTCCCTTGCGACACGTTGAAGGATTCCGCCATCTGTCGCTGGGATATATTTTTTTCTTTTCTTAAATCATATAATCTAATCATTTCCGTTCCACCTTTACCAAATAATATTAGAAAATCTAATATCTTGCTTGAAATATTAGATAATCTAATCTATAATTATGCTAAATGATTAGATTTTCTAATCATCGTCAACTTTTCAAAGAGGACTCACGTGGAAAACAAATCACAAATAAAATCCAAGCAGCGCGTGCAGGAGCGGGGTGAAGTGTTCACAAACGAGCGCGAAGTTAAGGCGATGTGCGATCTTGTCAAGGATGAAACCGAACGTATCGAAAGCAGGTTTTTGGAGCCTGCGTGCGGAGACGGCAACTTCCTTGCGGAAATCGTCGCTCGCAAACTTGCCGTTGTAAACAAAAGATACGGAAAAAGCGAAACGGATTGGGAAAAGTATTCCGTGCTTGCAATGAGCAGCATTTATGGCGTGGACATTATGCCGGACAATGCCGCCGAGTGTCGTGAACGTCTTTTCAAAATATGGGAGAAAGCGTACAAGCGCAAATGCAAAACCATATTGAGCGAAGATTGCAAAAACGCCGTACGTTTTATCCTCTCGCGCAATGTGCTTTGCGGAGACGCACTCACAATGCTGGACAGCGATGGCAATCCCATCGTTTTTTCGGAATGGTCGCTTATCGGCAGCAATATGAAACGCCGAGATTACACCCTTGCAAACTTGCTTGAAACCCAATCATATTACGATCTACCGCTCTTTGAAGACGTCGAAGACATCAAAGTGCCAAAGCCCGTCAAAGAATTTGACCTAATACATTATAGGAGAGTGCAAGAAAATGCCTGACGTATTCACCACGCTATACAAGCCCGACGTTTTGAGTTGTCTTGCGGATTTGAGCAACGATGAAGTGTTCACTCCGCCGTCTGTGGTCAACGATATGCTGGATATGTTGCCGCAAGAGTTGTTTGAAAGCCCCGACACCACGTTTTTAGACCCCGTGTGCAAAAGCGGCGTATTCTTGCGTGAAATCGCAAAACGCCTCATAAAAGGTTTGGAAGATAAAATCCCTGACCTTCAAGAGCGCATAGACCACATATTCCAAAAACAACTGTACGGCATTGCCATCACAGAACTCACGTCTTTGCTCTCTCGCAGAAGTGTGTATTGTTCCAAGTATCCAAACAGCAAATATTCCGTATCGCAATTTGCCGACGTTCAAGGCAATATACGCTACAAAAATGTCGCGCACGAATGGGTGAAAGGCAAATGTTGTTTTTGCGGAGCAACCGAAAGCGAATACGGCACACAAAAGCGTGAAGGAATGGAATCCCACGCCTACGAATTTATCCACACCACCAAACCACAGGAGATATACAATATGAAATTTGACGTAATCATCGGCAACCCGCCCTATCAATTGAATGTGGGAGTGCAACAAAAAAGTTACGCCATTGCCATTTACGACAAATTTGTAGAGCAAGCAAAAAAATTAAATCCTAGATATTTGGTTATGATAACTCCTTCAAGATGGTTTTCTGGCGGCCGTGGATTGGATGATTTTAGGAACACTATGCTCAATGATAGACGGCTAAAGGTTATTCACGACTATATTGATGCAAGTGATTGTTTTACTGGTGTAGAAATTAAAGGTGGTGTGTGCTATTTCCTTTGGGACAAAGAATATAATGGCGATTGCGATATCTATACTCACAAGAATAAAGATATCCAACATTCTAAACGACCACTTCTTGAAGAAGGAAATGACACTTTTATTAGGTATAATCAAGCAATTAGTATATTACATAAAGTTAAAAAGCTTAATGAAACCTCGTTTTCGACAATAGTAAGTCCTCAGACGCCGTTTGGGTTATATTCTAGTTTTTCGAATTTCTCCAAAGAGAAACATAATTCTAGTGCTCTAAAACTATACGCTAATAAACAAGTTGGTTTTGTGGACAGTAATGTAATACAAAAAAACACGCAATGGATTGACAAATGGAAAGTATATATTCCAAAGGCGATTGGTTCTGGTGATATGGAAACCGATTTATTTAAGCCATTTGTGGGTGAGCCAAATTCTGTGTGTACACAAACATACATATTAATTGGCCCTTGTGATAATAAAACCATTTGTGAAAACATTATTTCTTATATAAGGACGAAGTTTTTCCACTTTCTTGTAGGAATAAAAAAGGTTACACAAGATGCTATGGCAAAAGTATATCAATTTGTCCCTATGCAAGATTTTTCAAAACCCTGGACAGATGCGGAATTGTATGCTAAATATAAGTTAACAAGGGAGGAGATTGATTTTATTGAATCTATGATCCGACCTATGGAATAACTTTTCGGAGAATACACAATGGACAAAACACTACAAGATCAAATTGCATTAACAAAACAACTTTTCTTTGCACTAATACAAACTATTAGTACCCTCCCTATTCCAATTAGGCAACAAGTATGCAGAGAATGCGTTTTAGATTTTCTAAAGGATAAAACAGAAGATGAGTTATGTAAGGAACTTTCTATACCTAAAGAATCATGGTTGCTTATAAAGGCAATGCTTAAAATAAACTAATTGAGAGAAAATATGCCACAATATCTTGATACTATTAAGCAAGCATTAGAGCAATTATATTATAACGATTGTGAGTTGTTTGTGGGACACACTCACGAACAAACGTTCACTTTCCGTATTGCACATTATCTAGCACAACTATTAGAAACTAACAATAACGGATTGTTTGTTGATTGTGAATATCATCGTGACAAGAATAATGAAAGTGGACTAAAAGAATTACCTAATACTAATACAAATCGAAAAAGCCATTTTAGACCAGATATAATATTTCATAATCGAGACACAGACAATAGATTTTGTATTGAAGCAAAAATAAATAACACTATTTCTGACATTTGCAAGGTGCGAAAAATACTTTCAACATATAACACATATCAAGAAGGATATTGCATTTATAACATCACAGCACATAGTGTAACGGTTTGGTGTAAATCAAATGATGATGGAGTGGAAGAAATACATAATTACTTTTGGGATGGACAGCATTTATTATGAAAATAAAAGATGAATATCAGGCTGAATATACTGAAAAAATTAAGTCGATTCATTTTGAAATTGAAAGTGCGATAATTGATTATTATTCTCTATGTAAAATCGGAGAGATTACAAATGCATTCAAATATAATAAGTTAACAATTTTTTGCACTAAAAATTCATTAACATGCCTCGAAACAATAATACAATGCTTGAAAAAGGACTTTTGTTTGACGGTATGGTGTTTGTGTTGTGATATAAATGGTTCTGCAAACACAATTCCAAAACTAAAAAACATTATAAATTCAAAATATCTTACAGAACCAAATTTAATAAAAACTCCAACGCCTAATAATAAATGTGGTATATTCAAAACGCTCATTTATGCTCGATCAAAATACATAGCACATCATGACTTTAATGCTACATTTGGCAAAATATCGCTTGATGATGTTTTTAATAAGTTTATAGAATTTGTAAATCTCTTCAATGACTTGCTGATTGGCGGTGAACTAAAAATGCTATACACAATTAACGAATCAAAATTTAACAAGTTGAAAGCAAATTGTGAAAACGGCATATCGGATCTTCTAAACGGCAACACATACCATTTTTTTGAAAAAATAGGAGGGATAATATGAACTTCTTTCCACAAAGACCTGAAACAAATCCAATGATATATGCCTATCAAGACACCAATCCCCAGTATGAGGGATTGCTCAAGGTGGGTTACACTTCCGTTGACGTTGAAAAGCGCGTGGCGGAGCAGTATCCGACAAAGCGGCCGGACGGTTCTGTGCCGTATCGCATAGTTTTTGCCGAGAGCGCAATGTATCCCGACGGCACTTCTTTCACGGATCACGACGTGCATCGTATGCTCACGACAAAAGGCATTCAATGTGTCGGCGGAGAATGGTTCCGTTGCGACGTGCAAGACGTAAAAGCGGCGGTTATTGCCGTGCGCAATCGCACCGTCAATATTGAAAACCGTACGAGAGATTTTGCAATGCGCCCTGAACAACAAGCAGCAGTGGACAAAACGATTGCATATTTCAATTCGCTCAAAACGGGCGAATTTCCGCGTTTTCTTTGGAATGCGAAAATGCGTTTCGGCAAGACGTTTGCTACATACCAACTCGCAAAGAAAAAAGGATTCAAGCGTGTGCTTATTCTCACGTTCAAACCTGCAGTGCAGAGCGCGTGGGAAGAAGACTTGAATACGCACGTTGATTTTGAAGGTTGGCAATTCATTTGTCGTCCGCACGAAAGCGGTGCGCCGAATATTGCCGAGCAATACGAAAAAGCAGACAAAGACCGACCTATCGTGTGTTTTGGTTCTTTCCAAGACTTTTTGGGGCTTGACAAAGCCTCTGGATGTATAAAACCACATCTAAAATGGGTTGAAGATACCCAATGGGATTTGGTTGTATTTGATGAATACCATTTCGGTGCGTGGCGTGATAATGCCAAGAAAATGTTTGAATCTAAAGATGATGAAGATTCTTATGACACATTTGATGCGGAAGAATATGCAAAAAAAGAATTAAATGATGCGATAAATGAAACTTGGTTGCGTATAAAAGCAAAGTTCTACTTGTACCTTTCGGGAACACCGTTCCGCGCACTCAACAACGGCGAGTTTGTGGAAGACCAAATATACAGTTGGACTTACACTGACGAGCAACGTGCAAAAGAAAATAATCAAGGGGAAAATAATCCGTACGCCGCACTTCCGCGTATGGTTATGATGACGTACAAAATTCCCGACAGTATAACCGAAATAGCAAAGCAAGGCGAGTTTGACGAGTTCGATCTCAACGTGTTTTTCTCGGCGGAAGGCACGGGAAAAGACGCTGTTTTCAAATATAAAGATTATGTGCAAAAGTGGCTGGATCTTATCCGTGGCGCATATCTCGGCACAACGACGGACGAGTTGAAACTCGGCGCACGCAAGCCCGATATGCCGTACGGAAACGCTGTGCTTTTATCCATACTCACCCATACACTTTGGTTGCTGCCAAACGTTGCGTCTTGCCACGCTATGGCAAATTTGCTTGCCGAAAAACAAAATGTTTTTTATCACGATTACAAAGTTATCGTGTGCGCAGGCGCAAGCGCAGGTATCGGTGTTGAGGCTTTGAAACCTGTGTATAAGGCAATGGACGATCCGCTCAAAACAAAGACAATTACTCTTTCTTGCGGAAAACTTACAACGGGTGTCACTATTCGTCCGTGGACGGGTATATTTATGCTCCGCAATTTGAAGAGTCCCGAAACGTATTTCCAAGCAGCATTCAGAGTGCAATCTCCGTGGGAAATAGACGTCGATTCCACGCACAAAGAGATACTCAAGCAAGAGTGTTACATTTTTGACTTTGCGCTGAATCGAGCGTTAATGCAGATAAAAGAGTATGCTAAAGGCTTGAATGTGAATGGCGAGAGCCTTGAAACCAACGTCGCGGAATTTACGAGTTTCTTGCCGGTGCTTGCTTATGACGGCAGCGCAATGAAACAAATCAACGCAGCGGAAATCCTTGACATAACAATGGCAGGAACGTCCGCAACATTGCTTGCTCGCCGTTGGCAAAGCGCGCTTTTGGTCAACGTCACCGACGATATTTTGAAACGTCTTTTAGGCAATAAAGAGGCACTTGAGGCACTTATGAAAATCGAAGGTTTCCGTACGCTTAATAAGGACATTGAAACGATTATAATCAAGTCCGAACACGTTAAAGAGGCAAAGAAAGACGACAAGCCAAAGACCGATAAAGAGAAGAAAATTCTTTCGGACGAAGAAAAAGAATACAAATCAAAGCGAAAAGAGATTCAAGAAAAACTTATCAAGTTTGCAACGCGTGTGCCTATCTTTATGTATCTCACGGATTATCGTGAGCAATGCCTTAAAGACGTTATCACGCAACTCGAACCGGGGCTTTTCAAAAAAGTTACGGGACTCGATGTCAAAGATTTCAATTTGCTTGTTTCGCTCGGTGTTTTCAACGGGCCCGTTATGAATGATGCAGTGTGGAATTTCCGCCGCTATGAAGATTCGAGTTTGAGTTATACTGGTATCGACCGTCACGCACAAGAAAACGTCGGTCTTTGGGATACGTCGCTCGGATATTACGAATCTATGGCAAAACTTCTCGGCGAGTCCGAAATTGCCGCCAAACGCGATGTAAACGACCGTCCGGAGATTTTATACCGTGAGTATTCAGGGGATGACGAACAAGGTGAGCCTACGCTTATAGTCAAGCGCACAACACCAACCGAACATAAAGTGCCCACCGCACAAACGACAATCGTCGGCGATTTCAAAAAGTCTATTGCAGCAGACAATATCGACAACAATGTTTCCGCTACACTGCATCAATCTTTCGACGGCGCAATGCAACAAAATTCTAATATTTCAAAGCAAATGCCAAAAGAGGCGGAAGAAAAGAAAACGAAAGTCATCGATTTATCACCCGTAGTGGTCGGTGCAACCGTAATTCATAAAGCGTTTGGAAAAGGCACTATTATTTCTCTTACAGATAATTACGTCAACGTTGCGTTCGGTGATCTTCGCAAAGCCTTTCAATATCCAAATGCATTTATTCAAGGCTTTTTATCCGTTGATATGTGAAAACGGCGGAGTGTGCCCGATTTTAATACCGAAATAGTTTTTGTTAATAAAAAAACGAACATCTTTTAACAAGGTGTTCGTTTTTACTATTGGGGTGAATTATACTTTCAAG
>DKCG01000037.1 GCA_002449145.1 Christensenella sp. UBA6880
GCACAAAGCGCAGTGGCATAAGTAGAGAAATGCCCCTATCTATGTGAGTGCCGTAAGGAACGCAGTGACGGAATAGCGATTGTTACGAAGTCAATCGCGTCCTGCCCCTCTTGCGAACGATGTACTATCTTTTAGAGAAATGGCGCAAGTTTGAGCAATAGGGGAAAGCCCGAAGGGAAGGGGTGATGTTCTATTTTAGGTTTTCCCCTACACTCTTATAGAGTACGAACAACAAAACCGCACTAAATCGATGGATAACGCGAAAGCACCCCTTGAATGGCAACCCTAATTAGCAAAACCTCGATATTGAGATGAAGAACAAGAAAGAGGCATCCGAATGGCAACCCTAATTTACTATGCGTAAATGAGTTGACAGGCGGATGCCTCTGACACAGTTATTCGCTCAATAGCGAGGTTTTGAAAGGCTAAAGTGCAACTCTCGCATACCCTCTACCTCATCGCATATCTCTTTCAAATTGCAATGCACACAGTCCACGAGTACGTTGTCGAGAATGTGGTTGAAGGCGGAAAGTATTTGCGAGGTGTGAAGGGCAAAATTTTGTACGGGTTCAAAATCGGAAGTCGTGTCGGCGACGAAAATCACGGTGACGGCGTTTACTATGTCACGGCTCAAATAGGATTTTATTGTTGTTGCGCCGAGTGCCTCGAAGGACAAACCTTTTTTGAGCGCGGTTTTGGAAACTCGCACTTGTTCGCGCTGCTTTAAAGAAGAAGCACGCATCATAAAGCCTTGAACGTTCTCTTTATACTTTGCGTATTCCAAAGATTTGGTAAGGTCGAAAATCGCCTGCTCATCCTCGGGTGCGTCTTTTACGGATATTAAAACTATCTTTGCATAGTTGCAATCGCGCTTGATGTCCTTGAGTTCTTTGCCGACCAAAACGATTTTGTTTTCGATGGGCAGATTGCCCGTAATGACGGTTGCGGCGGCGCAAGGCATATCGCTTCCGCCGAGTTCGTACGCGCTGTCCTTGGTCAAAATCAGTTCGCTATGATCGCTGACCGGCAAAGCCTTGCTCTCGTCGTAAGCGTAAACTTTGGTCGCATTTTTTGCGATATATGCTTTCAATTCGTTTATGTCACCGTCAAAAATACTTATCATTTTCTTGCTTCGTTGTCTTTATACGATTCGTTCAGTTTTGCACGAAACGGCACTTTATTTGATTATTTCGAGTTTCTTAAGTGCTTCTTTCACGCCAAGCACCACTTTTGAGTCGGCAGGAAGTTCAAACACGTTTTCGCCTTTGAGGTCAAACGACGCAAGGTTTTTGTCGTCGCCTATCGTGGCAAGAAGTTGCACGCCGTCGTAGTCGAGAGAGCGTACGGCGTCCTCGTCGGAAACGCGGTTTACGACGATTCCTATCTTGTCGTACATCACGAGTTCGTCGGCAACTTTCTTTATGGTTTTGCAAACGTCTCTACCCTTTTTCGACTGGTCGGTGACGAGAATGAGGTGCGTAACTTTTTCCATAACGCGGCGGTTGATTTGTTCGATGCCCGCTTCGCCGTCGATGACTACGTAGTCGAAATCCTCGGACAATATGCCTATGACGTCTTTTAGATACGCATTGATTTTGCAATAGCAACCCGCACTTTCGGGACGTCCGACTGCGATGAACACGTAGCCGTCCTTTTCGACCATTGCGTCGAAAATGCGGAAGCGAGCCTCGTTGAGAAGTTCGATTGCTCCCTTTGCGTTGCCGTCCTCAACGTTTTCGATTATGCTCTTTCTTATGTCGTCTATGGTGGATTCCACTTCGACGCCGAGCGCGGTGGAAAGACCTACCGCCGGGTCTGCGTCTATTGCCAAAATACGCTTGTCGGGATAGTTTTCAACCAACGTACGCACGATGGTTGCCGCAAGTGAGGTTTTGCCGACGCCGCCCTTTCCGGCGACTGCTATTATCGTTGCTTTTGCCATAACATACCTCCGTCGCAAAGCGACGCTAATATAATACAACTTCCTCGATGTTTTGTCCACATTTATGAGGAATATCCTATTATTATACACGCAACTATAAAGTTTTACTCTTGTATCGAAAGTTGAAAAAACAACTTCGGTACATTTTTTTTTGCAAAGGACGGCGAAATGGAACACGGAACGGAAAGGTACATCGAAACGGTCGCATATCTCGGGAAACTGTACGACTTTATCAACGAGCATTTGTTCGGTGGCGAACTTGTGAAACCTGTTATCACGGTGCAAGTCGATTCACGCAACAAGGCTTACGGTTGGTGGTCGGTCAATAAGGTTTGGCACGAGAACAAAGACGACGAAGGCGTACACGAGTTAAATATGTGCGCTCAATACCTTAACCGCCCTATCGAAGAAATCGCAAGCACAATGATACACGAGATGTGTCATCAGTTTGCGGGGGCGCACAACCTTCAAGATACGTCACGTTCTTGCATTTATCACAACAAACTCTTTAAGGCAATTGCCGAAAGTCACGGATTGAACGTCGTAAAGGTCGATAAAATCGGTTGGTCGCAAACGAGTCTGACTTCCGAAACCGCAGAACTCATAAAACATTTTGCGAAAGACAACGACGAAAGCGTGATTTATAGAAGTCCATTATCAGTAAACACGACTGTTAAATCATCGAGTACACGCAAATATGTATGTCCGTGCTGTCACGCGAGTGTGCGCGCAACGAAGCAATTAAATTTGATTTGCGCGGATTGCGATGAGTACATGATCGAAGAATAAGGCGGTGATAACAATGAAGATAATTTACAAAGATTTTTGTGGGACATATAGCATTACTCAACGCAGAGACGGAACAGCGACTCTGCGTTGCAGAAATGCGTCTAATGGCAATCTTGACGTGTTCAAGAAGTACAAAACGGTTCAAGGGGCAAAACGTGCACTTTCAAGATATTGCGACGGTATGCCCACTGAAATAAAAATAATCAAATAATTGGGTGACGACCTACGT